>NZ_JBQFVP010000001.1:0-462991 GCF_056539825.1 Ruegeria sp. B10 | reverse complement strand
ACGCCGGAGCTGCCGCTTTCGATGCGTTCAGATTGCGCAACTTGTCCGAGCCGTACGGGTCGGTAATCGCAGCCACAAGCGGATCGCGGTAATAGCGATACCGATCCTTCTTTTGATGCGAATAGGTGTCATAAACATCCCGCCGATCATCCCACTGTTCATAGGTCGCATCGTCTTTGGTGTATCTGTAACGATCGGGATCGTAGGGCACGGGCTGGATTGTTACTCCATCCTTGTAGCGATGCCGCGGCTGCGGCAGATCCAGGTAGCCGTGGAACTGAGACAATGTGCCTTTGGTCACTGTCCGGCCTTTGGACGCGTCGAAGAAGGCGGTCTCTGCGTCCTGCAGGGCGTCGCGGGTTTCGTGGCGCAAATCCCTGACATCCGCGCGCAGGTCGTCACGTGCCTCTTCATAGGTTTCGGCGTCACGCAGTTCATCCTCAAGCGCGTTCAGGTCGTCTTGGTAGTTGGGGTCTGAGGGATCAAGCGCGGCAATGTCGTCGGCAATGTCGTCGCTGCTACGACCGTCGTAGCTTTCGTTCAGTTCCCGCAGCTCGCGCCGCGCGTCATAGAGATCTCCGCGCAGGTCATAGTAGGTTTCCGCAGCGGCCTGATAGGTCGCGATCTTGCCGACATTGCTGTTGGGAGACGCGTTGCGAAACGCCGGAGCTGCCGCTTTCGATGCGTTCAGATTGCGCAACTTGTCCGAGCCGTACGGGTCGGTAATCGCAGCCACAAGCGGATCGCGGTATCTACGCTTGTCCAGGTTTTGTTCGTCGTATCGCTTGGTGCGATAGTCCGAGCGAGCAACTGGTCGCGGGGAGTATTCGACCGGAGCAATGGACGCTTTGCGGTAGGCTTTGTTTACGCGTTTTCCGCTGGCCTTGGGTTTCACGCGTGAGCGTTTGCCGAACAGTTCTTCTACATCGCGTTTGAACTCTCGCCCAACGTTCGCGAGGGTTGTTTTCTGAACTTTGCCGCTTCGCGACTTGTTGTTGGAAGGTTTTTGGGACTTCGCTTTCTGCTTGTTGCCAGTTCCGAATATGTTGCGAGAGCGTTGAGTTGTGGACTTGGCTTTTTGCTTTTTGCCACTTCCAAATAGGTTGCCAGAGCGTTGGGTTTTGGACTTCGCTTTCTGCTTGTTGCCACTTCCGAATAGGTTGCGAGAGCTTTGGGTTTTGGGTTTGGCTTTCCCATGATCCTTACCGGCATTTTTTGCGCCGTTGCTTTTGCCAGATTTTCCCTTTTCGCCGCTCTTGCCTCCGTCTTTTCCTCCCTTACCGGAATTCCCCTTGCCACCTCCGTTGCCCCTTCCGTTCCCCCTGCCTTTGCCGTTGCCTTTATCGTTTTTTGCGTAAGCCGCATCCGGCGCAAGGGCAAAAGTCGTAACGGCACCGGACGCCAGCACCAATGCAGAAATGGTCAAAAAAGATGTCAGGTAATTGCGAAGTTTAGATTTGGTCATCTCAGCCCCCCAGCATCGATCCATCTGGGTTATACCACGAATCTCAAAAATGTGGGGAGTATCGCTTCGATTGTTTCCTCTGAAGCTATTTCGAGGGGAAAATCTAAGACTTTGTCTTATTTCTAGCAGCGTTGATCTACTTCAACGCGCAGCGACGTCTATCGAGTCAACTCTCGCATGCCTTGTTCCAACCCAGCCAGCGTCATTGGCACCATGCGGTCCTCGAAAATCTCTTGGATCATGCCGATGGAGTGGGTGTAGCCCCAGTATTTCTCGGGCACCGGGTTGATCCACAGGTTTGAGGTCCACTGCTCGCGCGCGCGCTGCAGCCAGACTTGGCCTGCTTCTTGGTTCCAGTGCTCGTTGGCGCCGCCGGGGTAGGCGATCTCGTAGGGGCTCATCGAGGCGTCGCCGACAAAGATGCATTTGTAGTCGCCGCCATAGGTGCGCAGCACCTCGTGGGTTGGGATCTGTTGGTCCCAACGGCGGCGGTTGTCGCGCCAGACGCCTTCGTAGAGGCAATTGTGAAAGTAGTAATATTCGAGATGCTTGAACTCGGTCCGCGCGGCCGAGAACAGCTCTTCAACAACCTTGATATGCGGGTCCATGGAACCGCCGACGTCGAGAAACAGCAGGACCTTTACCGCGTTATGCCGCTCGGGGCGGGTTTTGACGTCGAGATAGCCGTGTTCGGCAGTGGCGCGGATGGTGCCGTCCAGGTCCAGCTCCTCCGCCGCGCCCTCACGCGCCCAGCGGCGCAGACGCTTCAAGGCGACCTTGATGTTGCGCGTTCCTAGTTCAACAGTGTCGTCTAAGTTCTTGAATTCGCGTTTGTCCCAGACTTTCACCGCGCGCTGATGGCGGCTTTCCTTCTGGCCGATCCGCACGCCTTCGGGGTTGTAGCCATAGGCCCCGAACGGAGAGGTCCCCGCCGTGCCGATCCACTTGTTCCCCCCCTGGTGACGGCCTTGCTGCTCTTTCAGGCGTTCGCGCAAAGTGTCCATCAGCTTGTCAAAGCCGCCAAGGGCTTCGATCTCGGCCTTTTCCTCGTCCGAGAGGTGTTTTTCTGCCATCTTGGCCAGCCAGTCCGCGGGGATGTCGACCGCCTCCAGCACCTGATCAAAACTGATCTCACCCAGCCCCTCAAAACTGGCGGCAAAAGCGCGGTCGAACTTGTCGATATTGCGCTCATCCTTCACCATCGAGACACGGGCGAGGTAGTAGAACGCCTCGACATCATACGTGGCCAGGCCCTTTTTCATCCCCTCCAGAAAGGTCAGATATTCCCGAAGAGAGACCGGGATGCCTGCTTTTCTGAGGTTTTCGAAAAAGGGCAGGAACATGGGCTACACCAAGAACCGCACAAGGATCAGAGACAGGATCAGGCCCAAAAGCGCAAAGGCTATGCCGTAACCGGCCGCGTATTGCGCCATGTCGGCCCGGTTGCCGTTGCGCTTGCGCGCGGCCATTACGCCCAGGATCGCACCCAAAACAGCCATTCCCACTACTACGAGCATTCGTCTGTCATCCGCCTGTATTGTTTCTCGACGTTCCAGCGTCGCCTTCGGCCAGAGACCGGGCCACCAGATCCGAGCCAAACCCGTATCGCGCCCATCCGATACTGTCCAGCCTGACCGCACGTGCCTGCTGCTCCTGTCCGGCTTGTTTCAGGGCTTCGGATTTCAACAGCAGCAACGTCGCCAGAAGTGAGGCGTTCTCGGCCCGTGTTATCACGTCAATTGCAGAGTTCAGATCGGGCAGAATTTCGGGCCCTCTGTCCTGCGCCAGCGCAAAAGAGGCTGTTTGGGCCGTGACATGCGCGCGGTGAACCTCGGTTCCGGGGGTGGCGTTCAGGAATTGCAGCGCGATCTGATAGTTCTGCAAGGCGGCGGCGGGATCGCGAAACTGGATCATGCGGCCCATAAGGTAATGCGGATAAGCACGGCGGTGGTCGGTCCAGCCCTGCCGCCGTCCGATCTCGGCCGCGCGTTTTGCTGCGCGCAGCTGTCGGGGGGAACCAGGACCGGGGCCGAGGGCTTTATTGATCGCGTCGACCCATTCGCGCGGTGTTTCGGTCAACGGTTGCACCGGCAGCCGGTCGCCGCGCGGGTTGAGGCGGCTGAGCAGGCCGGGGATAACGGCCTCGACCTGTTCACGGGACATCCCCGAGCGCAGTTCAGGAGAATAGGCCGCCCGCAGGATCAACATATCGAACCCGGTCAGAACGGTGTGGATATTGTCATCGTTGAACACGGAGTCGGGCAGATGATAAAGGTCGTTGAGCGGCCCCAGCGCCTGCGCCAGTTCCTCATGTAGACAATCGCGAATTTCCTGCGGGCTGACATCTGCAGGGATGAAAATGCCTAGACGCTCGCGCCGTTGAAGCTCGGTCCAGCTGCTTTTGGGCTTGCGGCGGTCGCGGCGGTATTCCTCGAGGCTCGATGAATTGGGGACCACGAAGCAGGCAGCATTGGGCAGGATGCGTTGGATGTCGCGCTGGGTGACGGCCTCAATGGTGATATTGGCCTGACCTTCGGGAATTTGCCGGATGTCGATCCTGGCCTCGCGCCGAATGCGGTTCAACAGGCTGGTCAGGTCGCGCTGCATGCTGGCCGTGGGCGTGCCCGTCAGGCGCACGGTGATGGGTGTTTCGAACCGGGTGAAAACCGGCAGCTCAACGCCGCTTTCCAACGCAAAATGCAAGTCCAGGAAATCGGCAGCAATGTTGGTATTGGACCGCGCAGGGGGCGTTGGCCGCGACGCCGAGAACGACTTGGTGGGGGGCAGGGATTGCTCAACGACCTTGACGTTGTCCGGCAATTCGATCCGTTCGACCGTTGTACAGGCTGACAGCGCCAACACTGCAACGAAGGCGACAAACCGCTTCATGCGCGATTGTACTTTATGAACGGCGTCAGGGTGCCAATCCGATCATAGAGCTGGCGCGCGGTGTGATTGAACTCCTGCGTTAGCCAATAGACTGACGGAGCGCCTTGGCGATCGGCCTCATCATAGACCGCCTGAATCAGGGCGCGCCCGACGCCGGTTCCGCGCGCCTCGGGGCGGGCGAACAGGTCCTGGAGATAGCAGACATTCTCCACCTTCCAGCCATGACGGTGAAACAGGAAGTGCGTCAATCCGACCAGCTTGCCGTCCTGTTCGGCAACAAAGCCCGAGAAATCCTGCGGGTCATCGCCCAGCAGACGTTCGAATGTCGTCTCGTAGATCGTGTCGGGCAGGGTGGTTTCATAGAACGCAAGATAATCACGCCACATTTCAGCCCAATGGGCCTTGTCCTCGGCGGTCAGTGGGCGGATTTTTAGGTCTTTGGCCAAGCGATGCGTCCTGCTGATTTAGTTTCTGGGATGCTGACACCCGGACCGCCAAGAAGCAAGCCGCGCTCACATCCTGTTCAACGTCGACTGCGCGCCATAAAGGCCAATCGCTCAAACAAATGCACGTCTTGTTCATTTTTCAGCAGCGCGCCATGCAGTTTGGGCAGCGCGTTGGCCCCGTCGCGCTTTAGGTCTTCGGCGCTCAGATCCTCGGCCAGCAGCAGTTTCAACCAGTCCAGAACCTCGGAGGTTGAGGGTTTCTTTTTCAGGCCCTGCGTGTCGCGGATTTCGTAGAACTGCGTGAGCGCGGTGGTCAGAAGCGCATCCTTAATGCCTGGGTGATGGACTTCGACAATACGGCGCATCGTGGCCTCATCCGGGAAGCGGATATAGTGAAAGAAGCAGCGGCGCAGGAAGGCGTCGGGCAGCTCTTTTTCGTTGTTTGAAGTGATGATCACGATCGGGCGGTTCTTTGCCTTGATCGTCTCGCCGGTCTCGTAGACATGGAACTCCATCTTGTCGAGTTCTTGCAGAAGATCATTGGGGAACTCGATATCGGCCTTGTCGATCTCATCAATCAGCAACACGACCTTTTCGTCGGCCTCAAACGCCTGCCAGAGCTTGCCCTTGCGGATGTAGTTCGAGACGTCATGCACACGCTCTTCGCCCAGCTGGCTGTCCCGCAACCGGCTGACGGCGTCGTATTCGTAAAGGCCCTGCTGCGCGCGCGTGGTGGATTTCACATTCCACTCGATCATGCGCAGACCCAACGCGCCGGCGACCTGTTTTGCCAATTCGGTCTTGCCAGTGCCGGGTTCCCCTTTGACCAGCAAGGGGCGCTCCAGCGTGACGGCGGCGTTCACGGCGATGGTCAGATCATCGGTGGCGACATATTCGGCTGTGCCTTGAAAACGTGCGGTCATCGGGTCCTCTTGCTGTTTCCGGCGAAACTGTGGTGTCCGGGTTACAGAGCGATGGGGAATTTGACAAGCCGGGCCGCTGCGTCGGTGAATCAAATTTACCAGCGAGTCCAACCGCTTTTGCATGATTCGCAGGCAGGTGCCTTTCTCGAGGGTTGAACAATGCCCTGAAATTGCCTGTCGATTTTCACAGAAAAACAAGGATTTCTTGTTTTAAGTCTCATATTTAGATGAAGGCTTGCGACGGGGCGTCGGTTCTACGTTTGTGTAGTGACATTCCAGCGCCCGTCGGCTACACGCTGCGCAGAAGGGAGAGCCAAATGTCTGGTGAAGCAACCGTGACCGACGTTACAGGCCATACCGAGGGAGCAAATATGAAGCAGGAAGTTTTTCTGCCGGAGGACTACCGTCCGGCCGAAGATGAGCCTTTCATGAATGATCTGCAGCTTGAGTATTTTCGCCGCAAGCTGCTGGATTGGAAGACAGAACTACTCGCAGGCAGCCGCGACACGATCGAAGGACTGCAGGACAACACCCGAAACATTCCGGACGTCGCCGACCGCGCCAGTGAGGAAACCGACCGCGCGCTTGAACTGCGCACACGGGATCGTCAGCGCAAACTGGTGGCGAAGATCGACTCGGCCCTGCGCCGGATCGACGAAGGCGAATACGGGTATTGCGAAAAAACAGGCGACCCGATCTCGCTGAAGCGTTTGGATGCGCGTCCGATCGCGACAATGACGCTCGAGGCACAGGAACGCCATGAGCGTCGCGAAAAGGTCCACCGCGACGATTGATCGTCCTGAAAAAGTGAATAATTCAAACGCCGGGGCCTGTCGCTCCGGCGTTTTTGCGTTAAGGCAAGGCCATGAAGATCAACGGTCTGAAGTTTTGTGTGGTTGGCGGTGGCATTGGCGGCCTTGCGGCGGCGTTGGCCCTGAGCCAGCGCGGGGCGCAGGTGACCGTGTTAGAGCAGGCCCCAGCGCTGATCGAGGTCGGAGCAGGCCTTCAAATCAGCGCCAACGGAATGTCCGTTCTGCGCGCCTTGGGGGTTGCGGGGGATCAGCCTGAAGTCGCGCAACTTTCTTACGGAACTATTCTGCGCGACTATCGCAAGGGCCGGGTGATCAGTCGTATTCCAGCCCCGGCGGCGGGCCCGACATTCTACTATCACCGCGCCGATTTGCTCGAGGTGTTGCGACAGGCGTCCAAGGACGCAGGTGTCGACATACGCCTCGGTGCGCGAGTGCAGACGGTTCGCAAACACCCATCCGAGGCCGAGATTGTGTTGGATGACAGTGAGCGCCTTCGCGCCGAATGTGTCATTGCAGCAGATGGCGGACGCAGCGCCCTTCGTCCGATCCTGAATGGCCCGGAGGCTCCTGCCTTTACCCACCAGATCGCCTGGCGCGCCACGGTGCCTTGGGAGAACCGTCTTGAGAGACCGCAAGCCTCACTGACAATGGGGCCGAGGCGGCACGTCGTCACCTATCCGCTACGCGACCAACGCCTGATGAACGTCGTCGCAATTGAAGAACGCTCGGACTGGCAGCAGGAAGGCTGGCGCATACAGGGCGATCCCAATGACCTGCGCGCTCGGTTTGCCGATTTTGGCGGGCCGGTGAGGGATATTCTGGCAAAGGTTGAAAAAACGCATCTATGGGCGCTATTCCTGCGTCCGGTGGCCGAGAGATGGCAGAACGGACGCTTGGCCCTATTGGGCGACGCGGCCCATCCGACGTTGCCCTTCATGGCACAAGGGGCCTGTCTGGCGCTCGAGGATGCTTGGGTTCTGGCACGCTCCTTCGACAGCCAATCGGGTGTGAGGCAAGCTCTTGCAGCCTACGAATCCGCGCGCCAGCGCCGCGCGCAACATGTGGTCGCTGCGGCATCTGCTAACGCGCGCAACTTCCATCTGCGGGGTCCGATGCGTTTGGCCGCGCAAGCGGTTCTGGCGGCGATAGGTCCGCGCCTTACGCGGAAATTTGACTGGATCTACAGCTACGACCCGACCGTTTGATCTCAGATGTCCAGATCGACCCAGACCGGCACGTGATCCGAGGGTTTTTCGTGCCCACGCACCTCTTTGTCGATCTGACAGTCCCGCATCAGATCTGCGGCCTGCGGAGTCAGTAGAAAATGGTCGATGCGAATGCCGTCATCCTTGTTCCACGCTCCGGCCTGATAGTCCCAAAAGGAATAGTGGCCTGCACCATGTACGCGGGCACGGAACGCTTCGGTGAACCCAAGGTTCAGGATCATGCGGAACGCAGCCCGGCTTTCGGGCCGGAACAAGGCGTCCTCGCGCCATGCATCGGGGCGCTTTGCATCTTCAGCTTGCGGAATAATGTTGTAGTCGCCCGCCATTAACGCAGGCTCTTCGCTGGCCAACAGGGCACGGGCGCGATCGTACAGACGCTCCATCCACGCCAGTTTGTAGTCGTATTTTGGCCCGGGCGTTGGGTTTCCGTTCGGCAGATAGAGGCCACAGACCCGCAGCGCCTGCTTTCCGACAACCGTTGCTTCGATCCAACGCGCTTGTTCATCTTCATCGTCACCGGGCAAGCCGCGCGTCACATCCTCCAAAGGTAGCTTCGAGAGGATTGCGACACCGTTAAAGCTCTTCTGACCATGTGTCTCGACATTGTACCCGCGTTCTTCGAAGATTTCTCGGGGGAAGTTCTCGTCGACGGACTTGATTTCCTGCAAAAGAACCACGTCCGGCTGGGCATCATCCAACCAACGTGGCAAGGCTTCGGCCCGCGCTTTTATGCCATTGATGTTGAACGTGGCGATTTTCATGCGCGATCCTCCAAAGCTGTTGGCAACCTATCGCCCAGAATGATCCCAGCGGCAAGGTGGTGGGTGGGGTTGCGAGGCTCTGCCTCGCGCTCTGAGGTATTTTTGGCCAGATGAAGAAACGGATCCTTAACCAATTTGGTTGTAGCAAAGAGATGCGGTACAGGCGGAGGCGCCGATGACCGCGCCAGGTGAAGCTCTCCGGCGTTCAGGTCGGAGAGTGGCTCCCTGCTTCATCTGGCTGAAAATACCTTGGGGGTGTGGGGGCAAAGCCCCCACGTGGTTTACATGGAAAACGACGTGCCGCATCCGCAGGAGGACGTCGCGTTGGGGTTTTCGATCACGAACCGCGCGCCGATAAGTTCCTGGGTAAAATCAATGACTGCATTTTCCAGAAAGGGCAGGGAGATCGAGTCGACAATCACCTTTTGGCCTTTGCCTTCCAGCACAAGGTCGTCCTCTTTTGGTTCGTCCAACGCGATTTCGTATTGAAAACCGGAACATCCGCCGCCTTCAACGGCGACACGCAAGGCCTGCCCCTGATTGGCGGCACCGATTTCAGCAAGGCGCTCAAACGCTCGTTCTGTGACTGTCGGAGGCAGATTCATGCCGGACTCCAAAGGTTTATTTCCCAACCAACGTACAATATATGAAACCTATCGACAGGCGACAAGGACCAGACTTTTGGATAGAGCGGGTTTTGCCTCGGATCCAAGCCGCGCACGGGGGCGGTTGGTGCCTGAGGAGGAAAGCAGTTTCCGGTCATGCTTTCAGCGTGATCGGGATCGCATCATTCATGCCAGCGCGTTCCGGCGGCTTAAGCATAAGACGCAGGTTTTTGTCGAACATGAAGGCGATAGCTACCGCACCCGCCTGACGCATTCGATTGAGGTGGCTCAGGTCGCGCGCACAATTGCTGGGGCTTTGGACCTGAACCCAGAGCTTACCGAGGCCATCGCGCTCGCGCATGACTTGGGTCACACACCTTTTGGTCACACGGGTGAGGACGCGCTGCATGCTTTAATGGCCCCTTACGGCGGTTTTGACCACAACGCGCAGGCCATCCGCATCGTCACCAAGCTGGAGCGCCACTATGCCGAGTTCGACGGCTGCAATCTGACATGGGAATGTCTGGAAGGGATCGCAAAGCACAACGGACCGGTGACCAGAGAACTGCCTTGGGCTCTGGCCGAATGCAATGGCGGATTTGATCTTGAATTACACACGCATGCCAGTGCCGAGGCGCAGGTGGCGGCCCTGTCGGACGATATTGCCTATAACAACCACGATCTGTTGGATGGGCTTCGAGCCAACTTGTTCTCTGACGATGAGATCCAGCAACTCCCGATTGTAGGAGAGTGCTATGCGGCCGTTGACCGGGCCTATCCTGGGCTTGATCCGTATCGCCGCCGGCATGAGGCGTTGCGACGGGTTTTTGGTGTCATGGTCTCGGATGTGATTGATACATCGCGAGAGTTTATTGCCGGGTCGGGGGCGCAGTCGGTTGAGGATATCAGGCACTATGTCGCTCCGGTCATTCAGTTTTCTGCCGGGCTTTGGGTGCAACTCAAGGAGATACGCGCTTTTCTGTTTGCGCGGATGTATCGCGCGCCCAGTGTAATGGAAGTGCGGGGAAAAGTGGCTCGCGTCGTCGAAGATCTGTTCCCGATCTACCTGAATGATCCCAAGCAGATGCCGACCCGCTGGCATGACGATATCGAAGCGGCGCTGGATGAGACCGCGCTGGCGCGGATCGTGTCAGACTACATTGCGGGCATGACTGATCGGTTTGCGCTGCAGGATCATAAGCGCCTTACTGGCCAGTAACTATTCGATCCCGATATAGGCCAGCGCCCAGACCTGCTGACCGGCTTGTTCCTGCGCCAGATCAGTGTCGTCGGTTGGGGGGAAGACGATCATGGTTGGGCCGTAGCCGCCGATGCCCATTGGGCTGCCATCCGCATGGGTCGCGACAATGGGGTTGTGGGCCTCGATACTGCTCCACGGAATTTCTGCCTGATAGCCGTCCAGCGCCATGGGTTTGGCGGTTTTCCCTTCGGCCCCGGCCATGGTCATGACCGCTGACAGAAGAGGGCCGGAGAACGTGATCTCGCGTTTGTTGCCTTCGGGGCCGTAGGGTATCGTGATTTCGGTCTGATCAAGCGCGTCCAGCATCGCGGTGTCGAAACCGGCTGCTCCGCTATGCGTGACCTCCAGATATCCAAGCAGACCGCCGTCATTCTCGCCGCGTGCGGGCAGGTTGGTCTCAGACACCGCGCCGCCCAATGTCAGCAGAACGTGCCCCTTGGGCGCGGGCATCTCGGCCCATACGGGCGTCGCTAGGGCAAGGACAAGGGGCAGGACTAGGCGCATGGGTCGTCTCCGGTTTTGCAATCCTGCTCAAATTAGCCGTGTTCGTGGACAATCCAAGCCCAAACAGATGCCCTCCATTGACCTTGACGCTTTGCGTGGTAAACCGCCGGGCAAGCAAAAGGACATCCGAAATGAACCTGTTTTCCGAGATCCGTGGTCTTGTACTGGACGCGTTGGCGCAGATGCAGTCCGAAGGCGCTCTGCCCGAGGGGTTGAGCTTTGACAACGTGGCGGTCGAACCGCCGCGCGATGCTGCGCATGGCGATATGGCGACCAATGCGGCGATGGTGGTGGCAAAGCCCGCCAATATGAAGCCGCGCGACATTGCGGACGCTTTGGCAGTCAAGCTGGCCGCCGATGACCGGATCACCAGCGCCGAGGTTGCGGGTCCGGGGTTCCTGAACCTGCGTCTGGCCGCAACGGTCTGGCAGGGTGTTCTTGCGCGCGTGTTGGAGATGGGCACTGACTATGGCCGCTCGACCATGGGGCAGGGGCAGAAGGTCAACGTGGAATATGTCTCGGCCAACCCGACCGGTCCGCTGCATGTGGGTCATACGCGGGGCGCGGTGTTCGGGGACGCTCTGGCGAGCTTGCTGGCCTATTCCGGTCATGACGTGACGCGCGAATACTACATCAACGACGGTGGCGCGCAGGTGGATGTGCTAGCGCGGTCCGCCTATGAACGCTACCGCGAAGCCAATGGTCTGAGCCCCGAGATTGCTGAGGGTCTTTATCCCGGCGACTACCTGATCCCGATCGGCGAGGCGCTGAAAGAGAAATACGGCGACAGCCTGATCGACAAGCCCGAGAGCGAATGGCTGGAAGACCTGCGCAACTTTGCCACCGACGCGATGATGGACCTGATCCGCGCCGACCTGAAGGCGCTGGGCGTTGAGATGGACGTGTTCTTCTCGGAGAAATCCCTCTACGGAACGGGCCGGATCGAAGCCGCGCTGCAGTCGCTGACCGACAAGGGCCTGATCTATGAAGGCGTGCTGGAGCCGCCCAAAGGCAAAAAGCCCGAGGATTGGGAGCCGCGCGAGCAGACCCTGTTCAAATCGACCGAACATGGCGATGACGTCGACCGCCCGGTCAAGAAATCGGATGGTGCCTGGACCTATTTCGCCCCGGATATCGCCTATCACTATGATAAGGTCAGCCGTGGTTTTGACGCGCTGATTGACGTGTTTGGCGCGGATCATGGTGGCTATGTCAAACGGATGAAGGCAGCTGTTTCGGCGCTGTCTGACGGCGAGGTGCCGCTGGATATCAAGCTCACCCAGCTGGTGAAACTGTGGAAAAATGGCGAGCCGTTCAAGATGTCCAAGCGGGCCGGGAACTTTGTCACCCTGCGCGATGTGGTCGATCAGGTGGGCCCGGATGTGACCCGTTTCGTAATGCTGACCCGCAAGAACGACGCGCCGTTGGATTTCGATTTCGACAAGGTGCTGGAGCAAAGCCGTGAGAACCCCGTGTTCTACGTGCAATATGCCCATGCCCGCGTCATGAGCGTGCTGCGCCGCGCGGCCGAGGCCGAGATTGCTGCCGACGATGCGACCCTTGTGGGCGCGGATCTGGGCAAGATCGACCATACCTCTGAGCTGGCTGTGGCCAAGAAACTGGCCGAATGGCCACGACTTGTGGAAATTGCCGCGCGCACTAACGAACCGCACCGCGTTGCGTTCTATCTGTATGAATTGGCAGGGGATTTTCATGCTCTGTGGAACAAGGGCAATGAAGAAACTCAACTGCGCTTCATCCAGGATGGCGATGTTGCCACAAGCCAGTCGAAAATCGCATTGGCCCGTGCCGTTTCTGTTGTGATTTCAGCAGGCTTGGGTATTCTTGGCGTTACTCCGGCGCAGGAGATGCGGTAACCAATACCGCCCGAACCGCCGGTCTGAGGCAGACAAGAAATGACCCGCGCGCCTTAATTTCAGGTGCAATCGGGCGGTGAGGCGGACATGACGAGTTACGATTACTCGGGGCATCAAAGCCCCGGGCAGATGCATTACCCGAATCAATCCTATGCCGATGATGGGTATGACTACCCTGACGAGATGGCCGACCATGCCGCGCCGCGCAGCGGTTTTGGCGTTGGCAAGGCGATGAACGTGCTGGGGGCGGTTGCCTCTCTGGCGCTGGTCGCCGGGATCGGAATCTGGAGCTACAAGCTGGTGATGCGCGATGTCAGCGGTGTGCCTGTTGTCCGCGCCGCCGAAGGTCCGATGCGCATTCAACCCGAAAACCCGGGCGGACGCCCCGCAGATCATCAGGGTCTGGCCGTGAATGCCGTTGCTGCCGAAGGCTCGGCAGCCGCCCCTGCGGATCGTCTGATCCTAGCCCCGCGTCCGGTCTCGCTGACGGATGAGGACCTGCCCGCTGGGGAACTGAAGCCGACCAAAGCTGTTCATGTCGTCGAAGAGCCGATTTCGAACGAAGAGGCCGCGGCCCTGCGGCAGAACGCAGTGGACGCACTGGTCGCCGAGCTCGCGGGCGAGGCGGCTCGTGCCAATGATCAGCAAACCGAGGATGGCGTGCAGCTAGCGTCACTGGTGACGCCCGAGGAAGAGCCTGCGATTGACCCTGCGGATTTCGCCGCAGCTCTGCCAGACCCGACCATTGCCGAGCTTCCGGGTGTGCGCCGCTCGTTGCGCCCGCAAACCCGCCCGGCCCGCCGTGCGGTGGTCACCGATACGTCTGAGGCAGCGATCAACGCGGCCGTCAAATCCGCCGTTGGGTTGGATGTAGACCCTGACACACTGAGCAAAGGCACTCGTCTGGCGCAGCTTGGCGCTTTTGAGAGCGCGGATGTCGCCAAATCCGAATGGGCGCGTCTAAACGGTCAGTTCGGTGAGTATATGGACGGAAAACAGCGTGTTATCCAGAAAACCTCAAGCGGTGGCCGCACCTTCTACCGGTTGCGCGTGCTTGGTTTTGATGACCTGAGCGACTCGCGCCAGTTCTGTGCGGCGTTGGTAGCGCAAGGGGCGGACTGTATCCCGGTGGCCGTCAGGTGACGTTTGGGGCCGCGATTTCTGACGCAGAAGCGCTGCGGCTGACCGATGACGAAAGGGCCTTGTTCCGTGATATGAACCCGTTTGGGTTCATCCTGTTCGCGCGCAACATCGAAAGTGCCGATCAGGTCCGGGCCCTGTGCGATGACTTTCGCGAGGCCGTTGGGCGGAATTGTCCCATAACGATTGATCAGGAGGGAGGCCGTGTTCAACGTCTGCGCGCCCCTCTGGCGCGCGAATGGATGCCGCCGCTCGATCATGCTGAACGGGCCGGAGAGCATGCGGAACGCGCCATGTACCTGCGCTATCGCCTGATTGCGCATGAGCTATTTGAGCTGGGGATCGACAGCAACTGCGCCCCGATGGTGGATGTCGCGCGCCCGGAAACCCACGCCTTTCTACGCAACCGCTGCTACGGCAGTGATGCAAAAAGCATCGCTCAACTGGGGCGGGCCGTTGCGCAGGGGCATCTGGATGGGGGCGTTTTGCCCGTCGTCAAGCACATGCCCGGTCACGGTCGGGCCACGCTGGACACACATTTCGACCTGCCGCGCGTCGACCTGCCGCTCGAAGAGCTGACGCAGACCGATTTCGCCCCGTTCAAGGCTCTGAACGACCTGCCAATGGCGATGACCGCTCATCTGGTGTTCGAACAGATCGATCCGACACCGGCCACGATCTCGGCCCCGATGATGAAGGTCATCCGCGAGGTGATCGGCTTTGACGGGCTGGTCATGACCGATGACATCACCATGAAGGCGCTCAGCGGGTTGGTGCCCGAGCGCGCGGCACAGGCCTTGCAGGCAGGCTGTGATGTCGTATTGCACTGCAACGGCAGCTTTGCTGAGCGTCGTGATGTGCTTCAGGCCGCAGGCCAGATGACCGAGGCGGCGCAGGCCCGCGCAGATCGGGCCTTGGCCATGCGCAAAAAGCCCGCCGAACTTGACATCGAGGCCACTGAGGCTGAACTATCTGCCCTAATGGGCGGGCAGGTATATGAACGATAATCTTTTCAGCGAAGATCCGGTTTCGGTCGCCGACCGGCTGGCAGCCGAAGCGCTGATCGTTGACGTCGACGGGTTCGAGGGCCCGTTGGATGTGCTCCTGACCCTGTCACGGACGCAAAAGGTCGACCTGCGCAAGATCTCGGTTCTGGCACTGGCGCAGCAATATCTGGCTTTTGTCGAAAAGGCGCGCGCGCTGCGGATCGAACTGGCCGCAGACTATCTGGTGATGGCCGCTTGGCTGGCCTTTCTCAAATCGCGCCTCCTGCTGCCACCTGACCCGGATGACGAGGGGCCCTCGGGTGAGGAACTTGCAGCCCACTTGGCGTTTCAGCTCGAACGCCTGCAGGCCATGCGTGATGCCGCTGCCCGGCTGATGGCGCGGGACCAGCTAGGGCGTGATTTCTTCAAGCGCGGGCAGGCCGAAGACGTCACCCGCATACGGACTGTTACCTATTCGGCTACGTTGTTGGACCTGATGCAGGGCTATGCGCGCATCCGCACCCGGGATGAATTCCGCCCCTTTGTGATGGACCGCGACTCGGTGTTCACGATGGAGCAGGCGCTGGAGCGAATGCGCCCTCTGATCGGGTTTGCCGGGGCCTGGACGGATATGGAGACCTATCTGCCCGACGGATGGGACGGTGATCCGGTGCGGCGACGCTCGGCCACGGCGGCGACTTTCGCAGCCTCGCTGGAGCTGGTGAAAGAAGGACATATGGAGATCAAGCAAAGCGACACCTTTGCCCCGATCCATCTGCGCAAGAGGACCGAGACTCGTGACTGACGCCCCCGAAGAAACCGGCACCCTGTTCGAAGCGCCCCCTCTGGCCGAGCAGGAGCGGATGGTCGAAGCGGTGCTGTTTGCCAGCGCCGAACCGGTGACAAATGCCGATCTTGAGGCGCGGATGCCGCATGGTAGCAATGCCGCGCAAGCCGTTGAGTTGCTTCAGAAACGTTATGAGGGCCGCGGTGTGCGCGTGGTCAAGGTTGGTGAGGCATGGGCGATCCGGACCGCCCCTGACCTTGGCTTTCTGATGCAGAAAGAAACGGTTGAGACTCGCAAGCTGAGCCGTGCTGCGATCGAAACGCTGGCCATCGTGGCATATCACCAGCCTTGCACGCGGGCCGAGATCGAAGAGATACGCGGTGTCTCCGTCTCACGCGGGACCATCGACCAATTGCTCGAGATGGAGTGGATCCGGCTGGGCCGCCGCCGTATGACGCCCGGTCGTCCGGTGACCTTTGTCGTCACGCCTGAGTTTCTGGATCACTTCGGGCTAGAAAACGCTCGCGACCTGCCGGGCCTAAAGGAATTGCGCGCCGCTGGCTTGTTGGAAAACCGCCCACCGCCGGGTGCTATCCCACTGGGCGAGGGGCGCGAAGACGAAGTTGACGAAGATCAGACCGAACTCTTCGAGGAAGAGTGATCAGACAGCCCTTTTGCCGCCGCATGGATACCCTATCTTTAGGCGCAGGAAACGGAGTTGAGCAATGAATGCAAATCGGATCATCGACATGATCGTCCGCCAAGTCACGCGCCGACTTGTCAACAAAGGCATCGACAAGGGGTTTGATATGGCAAGCCGTATGGGCGGTTCGTCGGATTCAGGCGATACCCAACCGAAAGGTAAACCGGGGCCGGACCAGTCGCAGAGTATCAAACAGGCCAAGCAGATGACCCGTCAGATGCGGCGGTTCATGCGGTTTTAGGTAGCTGCCTTGAAGTGTTTGGACAGTTTCAGCCCCTGTCCCTGATAGTTAGAGGCAATGCCCACGCCATATAGCTGCGTGGGCATTTCGGACATTTTCTCATAGACCAAGCGCCCGACGACCTGACCGTGTTCCAGAACGAATGGGGCCTCGTGGCAGCGGACCTCAAGCACACCGCGCGATCCGGCACCACCTGCGGCCGCATGCCCAAAGCCGGGGTCGAAGAAGCCCGCATAGTGAACACGGAACTCACCGACCATGGCCAGATAGGGGGCCATTTCAGCCGCGTACATGGGTGGTATATGCACCGCCTCGCGACTGACGAGGATATAGAACGCGCCGGGGTCGAGGATGATGCAGCCATCACTCGTGCGCACCTCTTCCCAATAGTCTTGTGGGTCGTATGCGCCGATCCGGTCCAGATCAATCACGCCGGTATGCGGCTTTGCACGATAGCCGACCAGATCGGTGTCAGGCAACTGCAGGTCAACCGAAAAGCCCAGACCGTCCTGAATGACGGCAGGTCCATCGACCAGCGGGGATTCGGTGTGTAGAGCGGTCAATTCGGCGTCGGTCAGAACGGCTTGACCCTGACGGAAGCGAATCTGGTTAAGCCGCATGCCGGGCCGTACTAGTACCGAGAAGGAGCGTGGGCAAATCTCGGCGTAGAGCGGGCCGGTGTAGCCTGCGGGCACCCGGTCGAACTCGGTGCCGCCATCGGTGATTGTTCGCGTCAGCAGGTCCAACCGCCCGGTTGAGCTTTTGGCATTCGCCACCGCGCTGGTCTCGGCGGGCAGGGCGAGCGATTCCATCAACGGCACCAGATAGACGCAGCCTTTCTCGAGCACGGCTCCGTCGGTGATGTCGATCCGGTGCATCTCAAACTCGGCCAGACGGTCGGCGACCGATCTCCCTTCACCCGCAAGAAACGAGGCGCGGACGCGATAAGCCGTTGTTCCCAAACGTAGATCAAGGCTCGCGGGTTGAACCTGTGCCGAGATCACGTCCGGGCTGGCGCTGATCTCACCGCGTGTGATCATCGCTTCGATCTGCTGGTTTGGGCATACACCTGTCATTTCGATCCCCCCTGATGCCAGAGCGGGATCTGGCCTGTCTGCCATAAACGTCGGTGTGATTTGGTCGGGCTAGCAGGACTCGAACCTGCGACCTTCCGTCCCCCAGACGGACGCGCTACCAGGCTGCGCCATAGCCCGACGTTGGAGTGTTCATAACGGTTTTCCCGGCAGGGGCAAGAGGAAAACATTGCCTTTTTTCTATCCTGCCGCCCGTGTTTCCACCCGGTTCAACCATGCGCGCAAATCCTTTGCCAGGGGCGCGATACGGCTGAGTAGTTCATCGTCGAATTCGGACCGATTCCATGCCAGTGAAGCGATGCCTCCAACCAGAGGCGCAGCATCCAACTCGGCTGGTTCGGCGCTTTCCTCTGGTGCCTCAGCTTCTTGCGGTGCGTCGAGGTCCATGGGGATTTGTTCGGTCTGCAGGGTAGGTTTGGCGGAAAAGGGAACAACGGTGCTGTCCGTTTCCTCGACCGCAGGCTCATCCAGAGACGGTGAGAGCGCGGCGACATGGGCAACGCCCTGTTCGCGCAGTATACGCTGTACGCCCTTGATTGTGATCCCATCCTCATGCAGCAGCTTTTTGATACCACCCAGAAGACGCATATCGTTGGGGCGATAGTACCGGCGCCCTCCGGCCCGTTTCACGGGCTTGACCTGAGTAAACCGGCTTTCCCAAAATCGCAGGACATGGGCCTGTACTCCGAGCCAATCCGCAACTTCACTTATGGTGCGAAATGCGTCGGGAGATTTACTCATGTCCGCGAGGTCCTAGGATTACTTGCGATTCCCGGCGGCGACGCGATCCTTCATCAGGTGCGACGGACGGAAAGTCAGCACGCGGCGGGGTTGAATGGGAACCTCCTCGCCAGTTTTGGGGTTGCGACCGATACGAGCGGTTTTGTCCCGAACGCTGAACGTGCCGAATGAGGAAATCTTAACCTGTTCACCGCGCACCAGCGCGTCGGACATGTGGTTCAGAACGCTTTCCACCAGCTGCGCGCTTTCGTTGCGTGATAGGCCAACTTCACGAAAGACGGCTTCGCTTAGATCCATTCGGGTCAGTGTTTTGTCGCTCATACCTTTTCCCCTGTTGATGTCAAAGCATAGGGCGGGGGCAAATTCACTGTCAATATCAATGAATTGCAGGTGGGGGCGTAAGCTGAATTGCGCCGGTTACCAGCGCAGAACAACCGCGCCCCAAGCTAGCCCGCCGCCAATGGCTTCGGTTACGATCAGATCGCCTTGCTTGATTTGCCCACGCTGTTTGCCAACCGACAGGGCCAGAGGGATCGACGCGGCCGAGGTATTGCCGTGATCCTGCACGGTGACCACAACATTCTCCATCGGCAGGCCCATCTTCTTGGCTGTGCCTTGAATGATGCGGATATTGGCCTGATGCGGCACGATCCAATCCACGTCCGAGGCCGTCAGCCCGGCGCGATCGAGTGCTGTGTTGGCGGTTTTGGCAAGCTTTTCAACGGCATGACGGAAGACCTGGTTGCCTTGCATCCGCAAATGACCGGTCGATTGCGTTGACACGCCACCATCCACATAAAGCAGGTCCTGATACCGCCCGTCCGAGTTTAGATCGGTTGCCAGAACGCCCCGGTCGTCCGACGTGCCGGTGCTTTCCTGTTCCTCAAGGATCAGGGCACCTGCGCCGTCGCCGAACAACACGCAGGTCGAGCGGTCGGTCCAATCCATGATTCGGGAAAACGTCTCGGCCCCGATGACCAGAACGCGTTTGGCCTGACCCGAGAGGATCAGCGCGTTTGCATTGCTCAGCGCGAAAACGAATCCGGCGCAGACGGCCTGCACATCGAAGGCAAAACCGCGCGTCATGCCAAGGCGGGCCTGAACCATGGTCGCCGCTGACGGAAAGGTCAGATCAGCGGTTGAGGTCGCAAGGACGATGGCGTCAATGTTGTCGGCTTCCAGCCCCGCATCTGCAAGGGCGGCTTGTGCGGCATTGGTCGCCAGATCTGAGGTGGTTTCACCTTCGGCAGCAAAGTGGCGGCGTTCGATCCCCGACCGGGTTCGGATCCATTCATCCGTCGTATCCAAAGTCTGTTCAAACTCGGAATTCGGGACAACACGTTCGGGCAAATAATGTCCGACACCTACAACGACTGAACGGCCTGCCATGTTTGAGGTACTGCCTTCTTTGTTATTTTTCCGCCTGCGGCGCGGCATGCGCGGCATCTTGTGCAAGCTGGGCCGTTGATGCAACCCGTGCTGCCAATTTTTCGGCAAAACCTGATTGGGCCAGCGTGAAGGCCAGCTTGACTGCGGCTGACACTCCGGTCGCGTCCGCGCCGCCGTGGGATTTCACCACAGTTCCGTTCAGCCCCAGGAAAACGCCTCCGTTCACCCGACGCGGATCGATGCGTTTTTTCAGGCGATTCAGCGAGGTGATCGCCAACACCGACGCAAGTCGAGAGAGGGGTGTGTATTTGAATGCTTCGCGCAGAAGATCGCCGATCAGGCTGGCCGTGCCTTCGCCGGTTTTGATCGCGACATTGCCGGTAAACCCATCGGTCACAATGACATCTGCCTTGTCGCCGGGAATATCGCTGCCTTCGACAAAGCCCACGAAATCAAAATTCGCGGATTCGGCGAAGTCGGTGATCATGGCATGCGCTTCTTTCAGCTCTGCCCGACCTTTGTGTTCCTCGGTACCGACATTCAAAAGCCCGATCCGAGGGCGTTGCAGCGCCATGCCGTTGCGCGCGTAGGAGGCGCCCATCAGCGCGTATTGCAGCAGATCCTTGGCGTCGGCGCGCACATCGGCGCCTACATCCAACATCACGTTGAACCCCTGAGGGTTGCGCGAGGGCCACAGAATCGCAATCGCCGGGCGGCTAACTCCAGGCAGTTTGCGCAGACGCATCATCGACAATGCCATCAGCGCGCCTGTGTTGCCACAGGATACCGCGCCATGGGCATCACCCTGACGCACGGCCTCAAGCGTGGACCACATCGAGGTCTGTTTGCCGTTGCGCACAACCTGGCTGGGCTTGTCCTCCATCGTGACGACGTCGGGACAATCACGAAAATCGACGCGCCCATCTAGGACGCGCCGTTTCGCTACGAGCTTGCGCAGCTTGTCTTCCGGACCGTGCAGCAGAAACCCGATATCGGGGTTCTTCTTCGCCGATTGCGCCAAACCTGCAACAACAGCTACGGGACCATCGTCCCCCCCCATAGCATCAACGGAAATGATGATCCGTCCGGCGTGCGTGGGTTGTTCCGTCATGCGAAGGCTTGCGCTCGATCAGGCTTAGGCTGCGTCTTCGTCCAGGTCGATTTCGTCGGCCTGAGCGACGACTTCACGGTCGTCATAGTGGCCGCAGGATGCGCAAACGTGGTGCGGGCGCTTCAGCTCGCCGCAGTTCGGGCATTCGTTCGGGTTTGCAGCAACCAGAGCGTCGTGTGCGCGGCGGTTGTTGCGACGCGACTTGGAAACTTTGTTCTGTTGGACGGCCATGGTCTCAACCTTTGTCTACTGAGGGTCAGCAGAATCGCCGCCGACCGGGTTTCATATTTCGTTTATCGTGGTTTGACGCGCGTTTAGGGTACATGCCCCACGTTGTCCAACCCTAAGTCCGATGAGCGCGCGAAAATACTGCGATTCTCGACATGTTCAAGCGATTTTTCTGACCGCTTGCTATGACAGGAAATCTCTGCCCTGTCACTCGTCTTTTTTCAGCGCATCGCGCAAACCTGCCAGTCCGGCGAAGGGTTTTGCATCTTCGTCCGTCATCGCCTGTTTACCCGGCTCTGTATAGTCGGCCTGCTCCAGTTCCGCACCCTCTTTGCGAGGATAAAGGGGGAGGGCCAGTGACAGCGCCTCGATCATCACCTGAGTGGGGTCAATTTCGGCGCCCAGAGCCTCGGTTTCGTCGCCTTCGGGGATTTCGAACTCTTCATCCTCGGGGTCTGCCCAGTCGGCCAGAAAGGTACGAGTGACGGGGACGTCGATACGTGTGGTCACCGGTTCCAGCGTCACGACGCAGGGTTGCACGACAGTTGCGCCCAGTTTGGCGGTGAGGACCCAGTCCTTCTTTCCTTCGGCCTCAACTTGGCCGACAAAGCTGAGCTTGCGAAGGCCCAGCAGGTCAAGCTCGGCTTTGATGTTGTCCAATTCTGTCGCGTTTGGGCGCAATTCGAAGGATGTTGGTGTGTTTTGGGGCAGGTCGGCCACCCGCAGAGATGTCGTGTTGCTCATTCGTGACCCTTTCCTGTGTTGAACCGGGGCATCGGTTTCTGTAAGCGGATAGGGGCCGTTACGGATCAAGGCAAGAGGGTGTATATGGTGATGGGTGTAAACAAGGTGAAACGAGCAGCGAAATCGCTCGTCTTTATTGCCTGTCTGGCTGCGATTGCGGCCTGTACGCCAACCTTCAAGAATCACGGCTATATTCCGCCTGCCGAAGATCTGGCCGAGATCAAAGTGGGTGTCGATACCCGCGACACCGTGGCCGAAGCCATCGGGGCGCCCGGCATTTCCGGCGTTGTGCAAGATTCGGGCTATTACTACGTCGCCTCTCGTGTGCGCTTCTATGGCCCCAAACGGCCCGAGGTCGTCTCGCGCGAATTGGTTGCCATCAGCTTTGACCAGCGCGGCGTCGTCCGCAATATCGAGAGGTTCGGTCTGGAGGACGGAGTCGTCGTGACCCTTGAACGGCGCGTGACCGAATCCAGCATCCAGAACAACGGCTTCCTGCGTCAGCTGCTGGGCAATATCGGCAACTTCAACCCAGCTAACATTCCGGGCGCCACCAACTAAGTCACAGGACTGTCGTGTCGTCTTCACAAGGCGGTCACATCTGCCGTGATAGCAGAGCCATAAGGTTGAAATCCGGTCGGCAAGGGCGGAGGATGCGGTCATGGCTGTGTTGTTGAGCAAAGGGCGTTTTCGGGCGCGTCTGGCGCAGAGTGACGAAGATCTAGCGGCGGCGCAGGCGCTCCGAACGCGGGCGTTTTGCACCGGCGCATTGGATGCTGACGCGTTCGATCCGGTTTGCGCCCATGTTCTGGTCGAAGACCTGCAGGACGGGGGCGCTCTGGTCTGTTGTTTCCGTATGCTGACCATGGATAGCGGGGCTGAGATCGGGCGCAGCTACTCGGCGCAGTTTTACGATCTGTCCAGCCTCGAAGGATTCTCGGGCCGTATGGTCGAGATGGGGCGGTTCTGTATCCACCCCGACCGGACAGACCCGGACATCCTACGTGTCGCGTGGGGCGCGATGACGGCCTATGTGGACCGGAACGGAATCCAGATGCTGTTTGGGTGCTCCTCATTCGCAGGCACCGAGACGGCCGAGTATCTGGACGCGTTTGCGATGCTCAAACACCGTCATCTGGCGCCGAAACGCTGGCTGCCGCGGGTGAAAGCGCCGGATGTGTTTCGGTTTGCGTCCAAGCTGCGGCGCAGGCCGGACGTCAAAAAGGCGATGCTGCGAATGCCGCCATTGCTGCGTACCTATCTGATGATGGGCGGTTGGGTCAGCGATCACGCGGTGGTGGATCGGCATATGAACACGTTGCACGTTTTCACCGGGTTAGAGATCGGGGCGATTCCCCCGGCCCGCAAACGGTTGCTGCGGGCGGTGGCCGGGTGAATTGAGTATTTTTGAAAAGGTGAAGCCGGGGCGTTGACGCATCAGGCTGGCCGGTTTAGCTGGCGGGCATGGCGAGAATTCCTTTGTTGCAGATGTCCGGCATTTCCCTGACCTTCGGGGGTGATCCGGTGTTTTCCGGTTTGGATCTGGTGGTCCAGCCGGGTGATCGCGTTGCGCTTGTGGGGCGCAACGGCTCGGGTAAGTCCACCTTGATGAAAGTGATGGCGGGGCTGGTTGAGGCGGATCAGGGCGAGATCGTTGTGCCTCCCGGAAAGTCCGTTGGGTATATGGAGCAGGACCCAGGGATGGAGGGGTTCACGACGCTGGGCGACTATGCCTCAAGCGGGTTGGAACCGGGCGAGCTCTACAAGGTCGAACGCGCGGGTGAGGGGCTGAAATTCGACCCGTCGCGCCCCGTTGAGACTGCCTCGGGCGGGGAACGGCGGCGCGCGGCCTTGGCCAAGCTGATGGCCGAAGCGCCGGACCTGATGTTGCTGGACGAGCCGACCAACCATCTGGACATCGAAGCCATCGCTTGGCTCGAGCGCGAATTGGGCGCGACGCGGGCTGCCTATGTGCTGATCTCGCACGACCGCGCGTTCCTGCGGGCGTTGACCCGCGCAACCCTGTGGATTGATCGCGGCATGGTGCGGCGGCAGGAACAGGGCTTTGAGGCGTTCGAAATTTGGCGCGACAAGGTCTGGGAAGAGGAAGATCAGCAGCGTCACAAGTTGAACCGCCTGATAAAGTCCGAGGCGAAATGGGCGGTCGAAGGGATCAGCGCACGACGTAAGCGCAACCAAGGGCGGGTGCGCGCGTTACAGGCCCTGAGGGCCGAGAAGGCGGCGCAGATCAAACGTCACGGCTCGGCCGCCATGTCGCTTGAGGCCGGGCCGAAGTCCGGTCGCAAGGTGATCGAGGCCAAAGCTCTGTCGAAAGCCTATGGCAACAAGCAGATCGTGCGCGGCTTTGATCTATTGGCGCAGCGCGGGGATCGGGTTGCCTTTGTTGGGCCGAACGGGGTGGGTAAAACCACTCTGTTGAAAATGCTGCTGGGGCAGGAGGCTCCGGATGAAGGCACCGTGACGCTGGGCACCAATCTGGAGATCGCGGTGTTTGACCAGACTCGCGCGCAGTTGGACCCCGAGATGAGCCTGTGGGACAGCCTGACCGGCGACCCCGAGATGCGCGTGTCGGGTAAGGCCGATCAGGTCATGGTCGGTGGGCAGCCCAAACATGTCGTGGGTTACCTCAAAGAGTTTCTGTTCGATGAACGTCAGGCAAGAGCGGCTGTTAAGTCCCTGTCCGGCGGAGAAAAAGCGCGTTTGCTGCTGGCGAAGTTAATGGCGAAACCGTCGAATCTACTGGTGCTGGACGAACCGACCAACGATCTGGATGTGGAAACTCTGGACCTGCTGCAAGAGCTGTTGGACGACTATGACGGCACGGTTCTGCTGGTCAGCCACGACCGGGACTTTCTGGACCGTGTGGCCACCACAACCATCGCGATGGAGGGCAATGGCCGTGCTACCGTTTATGCGGGCGGGTGGTCGGACTATATCGCTCAGCGGGGTGATCTTGCCCCTAAGAAAGAAGAGAAAACAAAAGCTTCCAAGCCAAAGGTGAAGCAAGAGGCCAAGCCGAAACTTGGCCTGTCCTTCTCGGAAAAGCACCGGTTGGAGAAGCTCCCGGCCGAGATTGCGCGGCTGGAGGCCGAGATTGCCAAACTGGAAGAGCTGATGGCGGACCCGGATTTGTTCACGCGTGAGCCGGTCAAGTTCCAAAAAGCCACCGAGGCGTTGGTCGAACGGCAGGAAAAACTGTCGGCCTCCGAGGAAGAGTGGCTGATGCTTGAGGAAAAGGCCGAAGGCGGGTAGCAAAAGACCCGAAACTCAGTTTCCTCAGGTTTTCAAGGTCGTCTTATGCGCTTCCCCGGATCGGGCGTGCTGGGTTGCCAACGACCGTTTCATCGGGTGCGACAGATTTGGTCACGACACTGCCCGCGCCTACAATGGCCCGGTCGCCGATTGAGACACCAGGCAGGATTATAGCGCCGCCGCCAATCCAAACATTCTCTCCAATCGTGACCGGATGCGCGACTTCAAGACCGTCTGCGCGCAGGGCGGGGTCCTTGGCGTGTTCTGCGCAGTAGATCTGGACGTTAGGGCCCAGCATTGTGTCGCTGCCGATCCTGACAGGCGCGGTATCCAATATGGTACAGCCCGCGTTAAAATAGACACGATCGCCCAGAGAGAGGTTGAATCCATAGGCGCAATGAAACGGGGCTTCGATGAAGCACATATGCCCGATTTCGGCGAAAAGCGCACGCAGCTCAGGCGCGATCGGGCCGCGATCATCGGGCTGGCATGAGTTGTGGGCGTAAACGGCGCGACGGGCGGTCTGGCGCAAGTCTTCCAGTTCCGGATCGAGGCAGGTGTACCACGCACCCGCCGCCATTTTCTGCCGTTCGCTCATGTCCTTAGGGTTAGCGCATCCTTAGGGCGCCGTCGATGCGGATGACCTCTCCGTTCAGATATCCCATCTCGACGATGAAGGCGGCGAGGCGTCCGTATTCCTTCGGGTCCCCCAAGCGGGGTGGGTTCGGGACGTCGGCGGCCAATTGGGCTTGCACCTCTTCCGGCAGACCGGCCAGCATCGGCGTCATGAAGATGCCGGGCGCGATGGTCATCACGCGGATACCGGTTGAGGCTAGGTCGCGGGCCATGGGTAGGGTCATGCCGACAACGCCGCCTTTTGAAGCCGCATAGGCCGCCTGACCCTTTTGTCCGTCGAATGCCGCGATCGAGGCGGTGTTGATGATGACTCCACGGGCCCCGTCTGCATCGGGCTCATTCAAGGCCATTTGGGCCGCAGCCAGACGGGCGACATTGAAACTGCCCACCAGATTGATGTCGATGGTGCGCTGGAACGCGTCCAAAGGGTGCGGGCCGTCGCGCCCGACGGTTTTGATACCGTCCGCAATACCGGCGCAATTCACGGCGGCGGTGATCTTGCCCATTTTGTCCGTGGCCAACTCGACCGCTGCTGCAACCGAGGCTTCTTGGGTCACGTCGGTCTCAGTGAAATGCCCTCCGATCTCGGCGGCGACCTTCGCGCCACGGTCAGCATCGCGATCCAGCAGCGTGACCTGAGCGCCCTGCGCGGCAAAGTGCCGGGCGGTGGCTTCGCCCAAACCGGACGCGCCGCCGGTGATGATGGCTGCGGTGTCGGACAGGTTCATGATGGGCCTCCTCGCGGGTTAATGAACATATGTTCAATAAACAGTTTAGCCGCGTCCTGTCTATAGGTTTGGCTTTGGACCCCGCGTTGGGTTCTGAAGAAATCCTCAGAAACCCTTCAGACCGGCTTCACGGAAGATCGCCAACTCGTGAATGAACAACCTGACGCGGTCGGGTGTTTTTTCGTCAGGAGGTGCTGAAATGTTAAAGAGTACAAAGCAAAAACTTGGCGCGCTTGCGATTGCGCCGTTTGTCGGGGTGTTCATGGTCGGAAGCGCAGCAGCCGCGCCGGAAACCTGCAACTGGAAAACAGCGCGTGATCTCGCCAATGCCGGAGACTACGCAGGTTTGTGCGATTGTGCGCAGGTTACGCCCAGCTTTCTGGAGCGTCTGCAGAGGCGGGCCGATTTCGAAACCACTCTAAGCGTAACAGGTGCGCAATGCCCGGGATTGGCAACTTTGCTGACCGATTTGCCCACGGCGAGTGTGCAGGCCGCTTCGAACCAAGGCGAAGACAGGTCTTCCAACGGTCCGGGCAACATCGGCGGAGGCGGTCCGGCGGGTGATGGTGGCACAGGCGGCAATGACGGCCCAGGTGATGGGGGCGATGGTCCGGGTAACGGTGGCGATGGCCCCGGCAATGGTGGCGGCGGTGACGGCCCTGGAAACGGTGGCAATGGCGGCAACAACGGCGGTCCCGGCAACGGCAATGGAAATGGCGGAAACCCCGGAAACGGTGGCGGCAACAACGGAGGTTCAGGGCCGGGCACCGGTAACGGTGGCGGCAACAATGGACAGGGCGGCGGCTCCGGAAACGGCGGCGGCGGTAACGGAAATGGTGGAAACAGCGGAGGCGGCAAAGGCGGCGACGGCAAAGGCGATGGCGGCAAGGGCGGCGACGGTAAAGGCGGAGGCGGCAAAGGCGGCGGCAAGAACGGCGGAGGAAAGGGCAAGAAGTAGCCCATCGCGACGTAGTGCCTGAACTTTTTGTAGGTTGCCAAATTCGGCGACCTACACCAGCGTGTTTGACCCCGGATACAGCCAGCGCCAACTTGGCTTTCTACAGCGCCAGCGCGTAGGTCACCGGTTGAGCGCCACTCGCTTTAGGCATCTTCTTTGCTGCCGATGCCGGTAATTTAGACTTTGCGATCCTCTCGCCTGGTTTGCCGTTTTTGAAAAAGCTGTCGACCCGCCAGCTTGCTTTCAGGGTTCTCGGCAGCTTGCTCAACATGCGCGAGGTTTCCTTTGACGCGCTGCTCCACCAGGGTTTCATGCCGCCGCTGCACTTTGCATGAAACCGGACGCGGACCCGATAGCCCGAGGCTTTCTCTTCTTTTCTGAAGTCCTGCAAGCTCTTGATCAGCTTGGATTCAAAGGCACCGTAGTAGGTCGAGTTCGAGCTGGCCGACATGGGCGTCAGATTGACATTGGTGCCGGGCCCGCCAAGTTTTTCGCTTAGGATGTGGCCTTTGATGTATGTCTGAGCCTGCAGTTCCGAGTAGTCGGACAGCATCTGAATTTCTGTCAGCGCCAGAAGCTCCAAAATCTTGTCGACCGAATTTGCCTTGGCAAGCTTTTGGAGCGTCGACTTGCTGGACAGGGCCTTTTGCACCGCAGCCAGATCAATCAGGTCCTTTACATCCCAGCGCGAGTTGAACCGTTCGACAATCGCGCAATGGCCGGTAGCCGGAGAGCTTCCCTTTTGCTTCAAGCTGTCGGTTGTCAGGATGCAGGTGACCTCATCCGCGCCAGTTGAGAATTTTTCGCCTTCAAAGACAACGTCGGCGCGGCGGGAAGATGTGAATTTGTTCGCAACTACCATGTTCAAATCATACTAAAACGCTTCAATAGTCAGCAGTTTAGCATAGATTTGGGCTTCGACGAAATAAGGCGCTCCGGGCGCAGGTGTTTGCGCCCGGAAACGAGAGAGATCAGCCCAGTTGAACCAGTGCATGGCGTTTCTTGCCTGCGCTCAGTTTGATCGGAGAGGACAACGCGCCTGCGTCAATCATCAGCCCTGCATCCGTCAACGGCGCATCGTCCAGCTTAGCGCCGTTTTCCGAGATCAGGCGTTTGGCTTCTTTGCCAGACTTGGCCAGACCGGATTTCACGATCAACTGCACGATGGACATGCCAGCGCCCAGTTCATCCGCGCTGAGCGTGAGGGTCGGAAGGTCTCCGCCAATACCACCTTTTTCGAACACTTCGCGGGCCGTGGCCTCGGCTGTGGCAGCGGCTTCGGCACCATGCAGAAGGGTCGTGACTTCATTGGCGAGACGGATTTTGGCCTCGTTGATCTCAGACCCTTGCAGCGCGCCCATGCGGTCGCATTCATCGACCGGAAGCTCGGTGAAGATCTTCAGGAAGCGGCCTACATCGGCGTCAGTCGTGTTGCGCCAGAACTGCCAGAACTCATAGGGCGACAGCATATCGCCGTTCAGCCAGATCGCACCGCCCTGCGATTTGCCCATCTTGCGGCCGTCGCTGGTGGTCAGCAGAGGCGTCGTCAGGCCGTAGATTTCCTGATCCAAGACGCGGCGGGTCAGGTCGATACCGTTGACGATATTGCCCCACTGATCCGAGCCACCCATTTGCAGAACGCAGCCATAGCGGCGGTTCAGCTCAAGGAAGTCGTAGGCCTGCAGGATCATGTAGTTGAATTCCAGGAAGCTCAGCGATTGTTCGCGGTCCAGCCGGGATTTCACCGACTCGAAGGACAGCATCCGGTTGACCGAGAAATGCCGCCCGATATCGCGCAGGAAATCGAGGTAGTTCAGGCTGTCGAGCCACTCGGCATTGTTCAGCATCAGCGCGCCGGTGTCGCTGTCATCGTAAGACAGGTATTTCGAGAATACCTGCTTCATGCCCGCGATATTGGCGTCGATCTGTTCGGGCCCCAGCAGGGGACGTTCATCCGAGCGGAACGAGGGGTCGCCCACCTTAGTGGTGCCGCCGCCCATCAGGGTGATCGGCTTGTGGCCGGTCTTTTGCAGCCAACGCAGCACCATGATGTTCATCAGGTGACCCACATGCAGCGACTGCGCGGTGGCGTCATAGCCGATATAAGCTGTCTGCACCCCGTCGATCAGCGCGTCGTCAAGGCCTTGATAATCGGTGCAGTCGGCCAGAAAGCCGCGCTCGATCATCGTGGCGATGAAATCCGATTTGGGGTGGTAGGTCATATCGTGCCCTCGGGGTTACTGTTGCGGGGCACTGTATAGGCGGCGGCGTAGGGAAGGGGAAGGTGCCTTTTGCGCTGAAAAAGACCTCGGGCCAGCGTCGCATACAGGGCGCTCGGGGCAGAATTCTTTGCAGCTTGGGCGCAAGGCGCTTGCCTTGTCTGCCATAGGCGGGGCAGGTTGGCGCCGTTGCACGCTCTGATTGTTCAGAAGGCAGGTGCAACGTCTGATACAGGCAGGAGGCAGCCGTGCGGCAGTCCAACAAGATGCAAGGTCCGATCCGGGCGCTTGGGGCGATGTCCGGAACGTCGATGGATGGCGTGGATGCCGCCGTGGTCGAAACCGATGGTCACCGTATTTTCAGCTTTGGTGAAACCGGCTATCGCGCCTATTCCGAGGCTGAACGTGCGGTGATCCGGGCCGCCTTGGGGCAATGGCAAGGCCCCGATGTCGAGGTTGCTGGCGAGTTGGTGACCGTGGCCCATGCCGAGGCCCTGTCGGAATTTGAAGAGGTGGACCTGATCGGCTTTCACGGCCAGACCCTTGCGCATGAGCCGCGTGGGCGCGGTACCTTACAGGTGGGCGACGGCGTTGGGCTGGCACAGGCGCTGGGTTTGCCGGTTGTCTGGGATTTCCGCAGTGACGATGTGGCTTTGGGGGGCGAGGGCGCGCCTCTGGCCCCGTTCTTCCATTTCGCTTGTGCCAAATGGATCGATGCGCGGGAGCCGCTGTGTTTCCTGAACCTCGGCGGTGTCGGCAACCTGACCTATGTGGACCCGTCCTTTGATGGCCCCGAAGCGCCCGGGGCTTTGTTGGCGTTTGATACTGGCCCGGCAAATGCGCCTGTGGATGATCTTATGCAGGCCCGTCTGGGCCAGCCGATGGATCGCGACGGTGCAGTGGCCCGCGGCGGCACCGTGGAAACCGGTGCGCTTGAGCTGTTTTTAGCCGAGCCGTTCTTTGCGCGCATGCCGCCCAAATCTCTGGATCGAAACGACTTTGCCGAGATGGTGCGTCTGGTGCAGGAGTTGAGCGATGCAGACGCGGTCGCGACCCTGACCGCAATGTGTGCGGCGGGTGTGGCGCAGGGGATGCAGCATTGCCCGAACCCCCCCACGCGCGTGCTGGTGACCGGCGGAGGCCGGCATAACCCCGTTCTGATGGAGATGCTGCGCGTCTCGTTGGATTGCCCGGTTGAGCCGGTCGAGGCCGTGGGGTTGGACGGCGATATGCTGGAAGCTCAGGCCTTCGCCTATTTGGCGGTCCGCGTGGCGCGGGGCTTGCCGACTTCGTGCCCCGGAACGACAGGGGTGCAGGCCCTGGTGGGCGGTGGCATAGTCAGCCGTGTCTCGGTGGATCAGGCCAGCTAAGCTGGAAACTCGGACCAAGTGGTTCAAAAGCGGGCATAAATGTGCGACGCTTGTGTAAACTTGTTTCAACAAAGGTCTTGTTTCATGGCGACAAAAGCGGAACTGGAAGCCGAACTTGAGGCGTTGCGCGCGCGCAGCGCGAAGTTGGAGGAGAGCGCTGAGGCGGGCGCCGAAGAAAAGGCCTCGACCAAAACGAGCGATGAGATTCGGCGGTTGCTGAAGGAGCATGGCGTTGATCTATCCGGGGCCGAGGCCATGGGTGAGGACGTCGTTGCCGAGTTTGGACGTTTGCAGAAGGACTATCCGATTACAGTTCTGCTGATTGCATTCTCGCTTGGGTATGTGGTCGGTCGGGCCAGCAGATAGAGAGGGTGAGATGAGCAGGTTTAGCAGAAATCTTGTAACGATCTATCGCACGGAACGCCTGATCGCGCGTCGTCGTTTTGCGGTCATGCAGCAACAGACGATCCTGATGGTGCTGGCAGGTATCGCGGCACTGGCCGGTCTGGTTGCCCTGAATGTTGCCATCTTTTTTGCGTTGGACGCGTTGATGTCTTCCGCCGGTGCAGCAGCGGTGCTGGCGGCCGGGAACCTAGTTTTGGCGGCGCTACTGGTTCTGTTTGCGCGGCGGACCAGTGTCGAGGATGAAATCGCCCCGGCGGTGGAAGTGCGCGACATGGCGATCGCGGACGTAGAAGAAGAGATGGAGGAAATGGCCGCCGAGGCGCGTGAGGTGGTTCAGGCGGTCAAGAGTATCGGGGCAAATCCGCTGGGATCTTTGCCGGCGTTGCTGGTGCCCTTGTTGACCGCGCTTTTGAAGAACCGGGCCGAGAAATAGGGGCATGCGGGGTTGGGGGCGCTTCCAAGCCGTCGATTGCATTTTTGTTGCTACTCGCTCGCACTTGTCAATTGTGGCGAGATGCCTTGGCGCTCCTGCGCCTAGCTGAGTGTTAAGGCTATAACCGCGCTATCAAGCCAATGTGTTCAGGATAATTGGATAGCGCGGATGGCTCCAAAGCCGCCATCCATCGATACGACGAATTGCTGCGTTCGCATTCCGCCTTGCAGGCATTCGAATTGCGTCAGACTATCCGAAGCGCTGGTTCCTGAAACACAGCAAAAAAATGTAGCATTTTATCAGAATACTTTTACCTTGTGGTCAAATTTGGGGGAAGATGAATGCTCGACATCATCATTAGACAAGCCCAACTGCCGGATGGCCGAGGGCCGTTGGATATTGCGATCAAGGGTGACCGCGTCGCAGAAATTGCCCCCAAGATCGAGGCTGAGGCGGGCGAAGTCATTGACGCGGCTGGGCGCTTGGTTTCGCCCCCGTTTACCGACCCACACTTCCATATGGATGCGACCCTGAGCCTTGGAACGCCTCGCATGAATGTCTCGGGTACACTATTGGAAGGCATTGCGCTTTGGGGCGAATTGAAGCCCCTGCTGACACCCGAGGCAGTAATTGAACGCGCCATGCGATATTGCGACCTTGCCGTATCGCAGGGATTGCTGGCAATCCGTTCGCATGTGGATGTTTCATCCACACCTTTGGTTGGCGTCGAAGCGCTGTTGGAGGTCCGCAAGCAGGTCGCTCCCTATATTGATCTGCAATTGGTAGCATTCCCGCAAGATGGCCTTTACCGCGCGGAGAATGCAGAAACATACTTGATCCAAGCCCTTGATATGGGTGTCGATGTAGTGGGCGGCATCCCGCATTTTGAGCGTACAATGTCGGAAGGCGCCCGGTCGGTCAGAAGACTGGCCGAGATAGCGGCAGACAGAGGTCTGAAGCTGGATTTGCATTGCGATGAAAGCGACGATCCAATGTCGCGCCACGTGGAAACCTTAGCCTATGAGACCACGCGCCTTGGGCTTGGCGGGCGGGCAACGGCAAGTCATGTCACCGCAATGCACTCGTATGACAACTACTATGCATCGAAGCTCATACCGCTAATCGCAGAAAGTGGCATGAATGTAGTGCCCAATCCTCTCATCAATATCACGCTGCAAGGCCGTTCGGATACCTATCCGCGTCGTAGGGGGCTGACCCGGGTGCCAGAGCTGCGCGCAGCAGGTGTGAATGTCGCCTTCGGACAGGATTGCACGATGGACCCATGGTACTCGCTTGGCTCCGCCGACATGTTGGAAGTGGCTCACATGGGCGTGCATGCCGTGCCGATGACATCCCGCGAGGCGATGGAGTGGGCGTTTAGGTCCGTTACTCAGAATGGTGCCAAAGCAATGGGCTTGCCCGACCCGACGATCCGCGAAGGCGGCCCTGCCAATATGATTGTGCTGCAAGCGCAGGACCCGATTGAAGCAGTTCGCATGAAAGCCACCCGGCTTGCCGTTATCAAAAACGGAAAGGTGCTAGCCCGCACAGAACCACGTATGGCCGCGCTTTCTTTGCCTGACCGTCCCACGACCCTGGATCCCGCAGATTATGCGCCCAGGCCAAATACTTAGGAAGCTCAATAACAAGAAGAATTGTAACCAACAGAAGAGGATCTACCAATGAAACTCACCACAACCCGCCGGCAACTGATGGTCGGCGCTGCGGCCACGCTGGCCCTGCCGGCTTATATCCGTCGCGTGAATGCGCAATCTGCGATCCGCGTCGCCGGCGTGCACATGTCTCCGGTCGAAAATGCGTGGAACAGCCGCATTCACCTGGCGATGCAGGAAGCCGCCGGCGCTGGCCTTATAGAGTATGAGTTTTCAGAAGGAGTAGCTCCGACCGACTATCCCCGCGCGATGCGCGAATATGCCGAAGGAGGTGCGCAAATCATCTGGGGTGAATCTTACGCTGTGGAGCGTGAAGCACGCGAAGTGGCGGGTGACTACCCCGACACTGCGTTTCTGATGGGGTCTTCCGGTGGGCCAGAAGGTGACAATTTCGGTGTCTTTGGCACACGCAACCACGAGGCAGCCTATCTGGCCGGTATGCTCGCGGGTCAAATGTCCGAAAGCAATGTCTATGGCTCGGTCGGTGGTTATCCGATCCCCGAGGTGAACCTGTTGATCAATGCTTTCCGCATGGGCGTAAGCGAAGTGAACCCAGACGCCACCTTCGTTAACGGCTTTATCGGTGCATGGTTCGATCCGGCCCGCGCGCAGGAAGCTGCGATTGCCCAGATCGATGCGGGCGCGGACATACTGTTTGGTGAGCGCATTGGCACTGCGGATGCGGCCCAAGCGCGAGGTGTAAAGGCCATCGGTTCGCTCATCGACTATACTCCACGCTACCCGGGCACGGTCTTTGCCAATGCAATCTGGAATTACGGTCCGACCATCCAGGCCATCGTGGCGGATGTTCAGGCCGGTAATCCAACAGGTCGTAACTACACCGAATATTCCTTTATGGCGCATGGCGGCAATGAGTTGATCTATGTCGCCGATGAAGTGCCCGCCGACGCCATCCCGGGGATGGAGGCCAAACAGGCCGCGATTCAATCCGGTGAATGGGACGTTCCGATTGATGAAAGCGAGCCCTCCTGATCCAGAGGGTCTCGACGTGACCGATGCCACGGCTCTTGCAGCTGCCATCACGGCAGGGCAGATTTCTGCCTGCGAACTGATTGAATCCAGCCTTGCCGCCTGCCACGCACGGGCGGGTTTGGGGGCCGTGGTATATCTGGACGAAGAAATGGCCCGCGATGGGGCAAAGGTGGCAGACGCATTGCCACCAGACCAGCGCGGGCCATTTCATGGGGTTCCCTTTTTGGTGAAAGACCTAGGTGGTTCCGCAAAAGGGTTGCCGGCGGCGGCAGGATCTGCGGCAATCCGTGCGCGATGTCGTAGACCCGAAAGCGACAGCCACCTGCTACACCGTCTTCGCCGAACCGGCCTGATCCCTTTTGGCTTGACCGCAACACCGCCGTTTGGCCTTTCACTGACATGCGAACCCGATGGCGCGGCTGTGACCCGTAATCCATGGAACCCTGCACTGTCACCCGGTGGTTCATCCGGCGGCGCCGCAGCCGCAGTTGCGGCTGGTATTGTTGCAATTGCTCATGCCACGGATGCAGCCGGGTCCATCAGGGTTCCGGCTGCGTGCTGTGGCTTGACCGGACTCAAGCCTTCTCGCGGCGCAGTGCCCGGAGGCCCTGATTTTGCCAATCACCTGATGGGCATAGCGTCTGAGTTGGTCCTTGCGCGGTCGGTCCGCGATGTGAAGACAGCCTTTGACGCGGTAGTCCAGCCCATGGCCCCGTTATATCTGCCAGAACGCCCCCGTGTCGCATTGGCATTGCCGGAGCGTTGCGGTGTCGACCAGTGCAAGGCCGCGAAAAGTGCTGCCGACGCGCTACGCGATGCGGGTTGTGAGGTGCGCGATATTCGTGCCCCTGACCAATTGGGGGATGAGGCTCACGCAATCGCCCGAACCATACTAGGTATTTCCTTGGCCGAGTGGCTGACTGCGCTCAAGATCACTGATGATGAGATTCCACCACTTGCCGCAGCCATGGCTGCCGAGGGCCGTGCGACGTCCGCCACGGCGCTTTTTGCTGCCTCGCGACAACTCGCACGTCTGACAAATCGATCTCGTAAGCTTTTTAAGTCTGCCGATGCTGTCCTGATGCCGATCCTCTCGTCTGCGCCGCCCGTTGTTGGCGCTTTGGATCTGTTCGGCTCCTCCCCAGACGATCACATGGCGCGGCTCGAGGCTTTTGCCCCGAACGCAGCACTTGCAAATGTAGCGGGCTTGTCAGCTTTGGCGCTGCCTTTTGGCATGGCAAATGGCCTTCCAACCGGCGTTCAACTGATTGGTCCCCCCGGCTCGGATTTAGCGCTGCTGAAACTTGGCGCACTTATCGAAGCCCGCGCGCCCGCAATCCCTTTTCCACACGCAATCGCAGGCCTGACCACATGAACAAGGTTCTGGAACTAAACGGCATAACCAAGCATTTCGGAACACTCACCGCCAATGATGATGTGACCCTCACACTAGAAAAAGGGGAAATACTTGCTTTGTTGGGCGAAAATGGTGCTGGTAAGACGACGCTGATGAATATCCTGTTCGGCCATTACGCAGCCGATAAAGGCTCGGTCAGGGTGTTTGGCAAAGAGCTGCCCCCGGGTCAACCACGCGCAGCGATCGAGGTGGGCGTGGGAATGGTACACCAACACTTCACGCTTGCGGGCAACCTCACGGTTCTTGAAAACGTAATGCTTGGCTCCGAACCGCTGACGCGTAGCCGTTCTGCTCGTGGCGAGGCGCGCAAGAAACTGTTGCAGATCTCAGAGCAGTTCGGCCTGCCCGTGAACCCCGAAGCCAAGGTCAGGTCACTGTCCGTGGGTGAGCGCCAGCGCGTCGAAATTCTCAAAGCGCTCTATCGCGACGCGCGCATACTGATCTTGGATGAACCGACTGCGGTTCTGGCCCGGCCCGAGGCGATGCGCCTGTTCGAGACGCTGCGAGATATGACGAAAGAAGGCCTCTCGCTTATTTTCATCAGCCACAAGCTGCACGAGGTCATGGCAGCTTCTGACCGCGTGGCGGTGCTTCGTGGCGGCAGGATGGTCGCGGAACGCAATACATCCGAAACCACACCAGAAGAGTTGGCGGAACTGATGGTTGGCCGCAAGGTTGAACGCCCCGTACGTCTAGACCATGAGATTGGAGCGCCAGTCCTGATCGCAAAGGATGTGAGCGTAGTGGAAGACGGTGAGTTGCGGCTGGATGATGTGTCGTTCGCCGTCAATGCCGGTGAAATCCTTGGTATCGTTGGCGTTTCAGGCAATGGTCAGTCCTCCCTCGGAGCGCTGCTGTCAGGATTGGCACACCCGAGTGCGGGTCAGTTAACACTTTTGGACGAAGATATCGGCCATCTGGGTCCGCGCGGCATGATCCGCGCGGGGGCAGGCAGGGTGCCTGAAGATCGGCATGCAGAAGGCGTTGTGGGCGAATTGAGTTTGTGGGAAAATGCGGTGCTTGAGCGCTTGCGCACACCTGAATTTTCGCACCGCGGCTTTGTTCGACAACGCGCCGCCCGGGATTACACTGCGGCGCTGATCGAACGCTTTGATATCCGCGGCGCCAGCCCCGACACGCGAACAAGGCTGCTGTCCGGCGGCAATATGCAAAAACTGATCCTTGGCCGGGTTCTGACCAATGGCCCGCGTTTTGTGCTCGCAAACCAGCCAACGCGTGGTCTTGATGAAGGGGCAATTGCTTCGGTTCATGCCGAGCTTTTGACAGCACGGGCGGAAGGTGCCGCAATCCTGCTCATCTCAGAAGAATTGGAAGAAGCTGTGGCCCTGTCAGACCGAATACAGGCCATCGTAAAGGGTCGCTTGTCAGAACCGATATCGGCCGATGAAGCCGACCCACAACGCCTTGGCCTGATGATGGCAGGTGTTTGGAAGGAAAATGATGATGCGGCTTGAACGACGCTCACATGTGCCGCTGCACCTCGCGATCATTGCACCACTGGCCGCGATCTTTGCTGCATTGCTTTTGGCCGCAGGTCTCATCGCTGCTGCTGATGTAAATCCGCTATCGGCTTATGGCGAAATGGTGAATGGCGCATTCGGCTCGCGCCTTTCCATCGCCGAGATGCTGACCCGCGCCACTCCGCTTATCTTTACGGGGCTTGCCGCAGCTGTCGCCTTCCGAGCGCGGCTTTGGAACATCGGGGGCGAGGGACAGTTCTTTGTTGGGGCGCTAATCACCGCTTGGATCGGTCATTCACTCGGGATTCCAGGGTGGATAGGTATTCCGATCTTGATGTTGTCAGGCATGGCGGCAGGCGCGGCCCTGTTGGCAGGGCCTGCCTTTCTACGCTTGCGTTTCGGCGTAGATGAGGTGGTGACAACCCTGCTACTCAATTTCATCGTGATCCTTTTCGTTGGTCTCATGATTGAGGGTCCTATGCGCGATCCGCTGGCCTTTGGGTGGCCCTCTTCGGTGCCCGTAGACGGTGAATACCGCCTTCCGGATCTGATCCCCCGTACACGTCTCCATATCGGATTGCTTTTTGCTATCGTTGCAGCAGGTGCTGTTTGGCTGATCCTTGCGCGCACTGTTTTTGGTGCTGAAACACGCGCCGCAGGTTTAAATGCCAGCGCTGCTGCTTTTGCCGGAATTTCCCTGCCCCGAACGATCATGGGTGTGGCCCTGCTTTCGGGCGCGCTGGCTGGGCTTGCCGGGTCTGTCGAAGTCATGGGGGTCACTGCGGGTGTCACCACCACTATGAGCCCCGGATTTGGCTATGCAGGCATTGTCGTCGCCATGCTCGCCGCTTTACATCCGGCCGGAGTGGTCGCTGCCGCTGTTTTCGTCGCCACAGTTTTTGTCGGGGCCGACGCCATGAGCCGTGCGACGGGTGTTCCCAGCTTCATTGCCGATGTAATTGTGGCGCTGTGCCTGCTCACCATGATCGTGGCCCTTCTTTTCACTACCTACCGGGTGCGCGGATGATTGATGCAATTGACCTGCTGCTGAATACCAGTCTTTGGGCTTCCGTGCTGCGTATTGCGACACCGCTCATATTTGGTGTTCTTGGTGCGCTGCTTTGCGAACGTTCGGGCGTGCTCAATCTGGGAATCGAGGGGATCATGACCATGGGGGCGATGGGCGGTTGGCTTGTCGTCTACATGGGAGCACCATTGCTTGCAGGCCTCATTTTTGCAGCGTTTTGCGGCGCGGTGATGGGATTGCTTCATGCCATGCTGACAGTTCCACTAGGGCTTTCGCAACACGTCTCAGGGCTGGGCATAACGCTTTTTGCATCCGCTTTAGCCTATTACCTGTACAGGTTGCTTGTTGAGGTGGGAGATTTGCCCCCTACGATCGAGGCTTTTAAGCCGCTCGATATTCCGATCCTGTCAGATCTTCCCGTTTTGGGACCGATCCTTTTTAATCAAGCTTTGCCAACCTATCTGGCGCTCGCTGCGGTGGCTGTGATGGCCTATGTTCTTGCCCGCACGCCCTTGGGGTTGGCTATTCGTATGACCGGAGAGAACCCTCATGCGGTTGAGGCGCAGGGGCTGAACCCGATCCGTATCCGTATCGGCGCAGTTGTTGTTGGGTCGGCTTTGATGGCGGTGGGCGGGGCCTTCCTGACCACAACGGCGTTCAACAGCTTTTTCCCGGGCATGGTGCAGGGGCGCGGTTGGATCTGCATTGCATTGGTAGTCTTCGCTGGCTGGCGACCCGGTAAGGCTTTGATTGGCGCGATGTTGTTCGCTTTCTTCGATGCCTATCAACTACGATTGCAGACAACGGTTGAAGGTGTGCCATATCAGTTGTTCCTTATGGCGCCGTATGTACTTTCGATCGTCGCGCTCGTCCTTGTTGCCCGCAGAGCCGAAGTCCCCGCGGCTTTGATGGCACCCTACCGACGCGGCGAACGTTAGTGGCATATGTTCGAACGTTTTGGCCAGGAAACGATAGACTCATCAAATAACCAGCTACTCGACCAGACAACGAAGTGCTAGGTACAAGACCTAGATCACAATCCAGAATTCTCTGCAGAATACCTGTTTTTTCACTCTCCGGCATCATTCAGTCGCGCAGATTGAAAACCGGTCTTAGGGTCATTTGAATGCCTGCCTCCGACTGTCCGACCTGACAAGCTCGCGCACGCGGCGAATGGCCGGTTTCCGCCCTTTTCGATGAACGCTGCGCTGATCGCATTGGTCGTTTTAGGGTTCGAACCAAACCTTCTATGCAGCTGACGCAAATGGCTGCCTTGGGCCGATTTTTACGTTCGCGCTTGGCCCATGCCCGAGAGATCACAATCAGGAGTGATAACTTCTCGAGTAAAACTGAAAGTAAAGCTATAGAAGGCGCCAAAGGGTGCTGCCAAGTCGTCGATTGCACATTTGGTTGGCACCATATTGCACTTGTCAATTGTGGCCAAATACCTTGGCGCGGCCGCACAAAGCTGAGTGCCTAGGCGGTAACCACGCTATCAAGCAAATGTGTTTAGAATATTTGGACGGCGCGGACTGCTCCTAGAGCTGATTGGCTATTGCCGTGGCGAACGTCAGCCTAGAGCCCAAAGTGGACAAACTTCTGTGCTGAATTTGTTGCTCCAACCTAGGCTCTTGAAAAACTATCAGTCGATAGGCCAATCTCAACTGTAAGGCTAATCCCGCGCGCCAACTACGGAACCCTGAATGCGGCTGATCAGAATATGTTTGATTTCGGTGGCGCTGATGGCAGTGGCCATAGTCGGGTTAAGGTGGACCTTTCCACTTCCTGAAGAAAATTTTTCTCAGCCAACGTTTAAGCAAGATGCCGATTGGGACGGACCATTAGGCGCAACTATTAGAAATGCACTTGAGCGTAACCCCGGGCTTGACGGTGTAAGGCCTTTGGGCAATGGACGCGCAGCTTTTGCGGCCCGGGCGATCCTTGCGAGAGAAGCAACATCCTCAATCGATGCTCAGTACTACATCTGGCAAGATGACGTTACCGGCCTGATGCTTCTTGAAGAACTTAAGGCAGCAGCACAGCGCGGCGTGCGCGTCAGATTGCTGGTCGACGATAACGGTATCTCCGGATTGGATGATTTGCTTGCCGAACTGGACGCCTTGCAACATGCAAATGTACGCATCTTCAATCCGTTCACTTTGAGGAACCCAAAACTTCTGTCCTATGCATTTGACTTTGGTCGCCTGAACCGGCGGATGCACAACAAGTCAATGACTGTGGACGGGGTCGCCACGATAGTTGGGGGACGTAACATTGGTGACATCTATTTCGACTACGGTGCCGGAACGCACTACCTGGATGTAGACGCGATAGCTATCGGCCCGATTGTGGATGAGGTGTCGCAATCCTTCGACGCATACTGGAATAGTGCCTCCGCTTACGACGCTGGGCTCTTTTTGGATCCTCCGTCGGAAAAAAGTCTGAAAGCAAAGGCAGACGCCGCGCGCCAGACTGCGGTTGGCGCAGGCTATCAAAGGGCAATTCAGGATAACGAACTGGCCGACCGGATAGCAGCACATGATCTGAAGTTCGAGTGGAGCGAAGTCACTCTTTTTGTCGACGACCCGTCAAAAGGTTTGGGCGAAGTCGAAAGTGAAGACCTGATTGTTGAACAACTTATCGAGTTCGCCAGAACTTCTCAATCCTCATTGGACTTGGTCTCTGCGTATTTCATTCCGGGGGAACGAGGGGCGGAGGTTCTGGAAGGGTTGGCAAAGTCCGGAGTGAAGGTCCGCGTCTTGACCAACTCACTGGATGCCACGGATGTGATGCCCGTTCACGCGGCCTATATGCGATACAGGGAAGACTTGCTGAACAGCGGGGTAGAGTTGCTAGAGCTTCGAGCTTTGCGGCGTGAGCATCGCGAGCGCAGCCTGCCAGAGATGCTGGCTGGATCGGCATCTGGTCTACACGCAAAAGTCTTTGGATCGGATGGAGAACGGATCTTTATAGGCTCTTACAACCTCGACCCCAGGTCCGCGCGACTGAATACGGAAATGGGCCTTATGATCGAAAGCCCAACGATTGCTGCGTCGCTTGCGGAGCAATTGAACAGGCCTGAGTTTTCTTACCGCGTCGAACTCAACGAAAGCGGCGAGATGATCTGGCTGCAAGAAGAGCAGGATGGGACAGTCATTATCCATACCGCAGACCCGGAAACCACCGGTTTACAGCGTGCCCTGATGGCCGTTGTCAGGTGGCTGCCGGTCGAATGGATGCTCTAGTCACCAAACGACCGACAATCCGTTGACCCGCAGCCAGAGACGCCAGTGCGTGATCTGACCTACAGTGAAGTCACAATGGCTCTGGCGTAAGCTTCCATGTCGATATTGGCACCTCCGGTTGCGTACCAAACCACGACGGCGTCTTTTCCTGGTGAGACATAGATTCCTTGGCCATTCATCCCGCTTTTGTAGAAATCGCCATCGGCAAAAACGGCATCCCATTGGTATGCGTTTGCCATCGGCTGTTCACGGAATGCTTCGGAAAGGTGCGGCCCAAGCGTTCCCTTCATATAGTTTTCAGCGACCCCCGCGGTTTGGATCGTGCCGATCATCTTTTCAGATACAATGCGGTCTGACGCTGTTTTGTCCCAGCTCGGCGTGTAGAGAAGACCAATCTTTGCCATGTCGATCAATCGGCTGCTGATCAGACCGTGTATGATGCCGTTTGCCAAAAACTATTGGTTTACGCGAATGAAGAAGGCGGCTCCGTTGTCATTTTCAATGACATCGCCGCCTTGGCCGAGTTGCACTACGGTTCCTCCGCCGAACCTCATCACGGTTTGAACAAACGGCTTACCGCAACATTTCGCACGGCAATTCAGTAGCCGCTGCTTGGAAAAAGCAATACAAACCGGATAGCAATTGGCCATCTTTTCGTCGTCCGCTTTGGGCAGATTTTGAAGTTCGCGCTTGGGCAATACCCCAGAGAAAACAATCAGGGGTGACAACTTCTCGACCACAACTGAAAGTGCAACTATCGAACGGGCTAAGATCTCTGCCCCCGCCGCGCTTTGCGCGGCTCCCCCTGGATATTTTTAGCCAGATGAAGTTTGGATCCCTTGTGCTATCGGCTGCGAGGGATGTCAAAACCGGGGGCGGCGAGGTCGAAGCCGTCGAATTCGAAGCCGGGAGAGACTGTGCAACTGACTAGAGTATAGTCTCCGGTCGTTCGGGCCGCTTGCCAGTGGTTTTCAGGAACAATCAGTTGCGGCGCACCTTTGGACAGGTCTGGGCTGAGAAGGTGGTCGGTGGCGGGGCCTTGGTCGGTTTCGCTGATCGACAAGATCAAAGGGGCGCCTGCGTGGTAAAGCCAGATCTCGGTGGCATCGACGCGGTGCCAGTGGCTGGTTGCCTCGGCCTCTAGCAGGAAATAGATGCAGGTGCCCGCGGCGCGGCCATTGTTTTGCGCGCGCCAAGTCTCGCGGTACCAGCCGCCTTCGGGGTGTTTTTGCAGGTTCAGGTGGTCGATGATCTCTTGCGCGGTCATGTTTGGCCTTTTTGGGTTTTTGCGCGATTATGCATGGGTTCGCACGATCCGCTATGGCAATCATCGTCTAAGGTCATATGTTTGCGCCATGACCCTTACGATCCCCTTTGATAACTCCTACGCCCGTTTGCCAGATTCCTTCTACACGCGGCAGTCTCCGGTCCCTGTAAAAGAGCCTCAGTTGATTGCGTTCAACGAGGGGCTAGCGCGGATTTTGCGCATCTCACCCGGAGATGTCACGGAGATGGCGCAGGCTTTTGCAGGGAATACGGTACCCGACGGAGCAGAGCCTTTGGCGCAGCTGTATTCGGGTCATCAGTTCGGGACGTATAATCCTCAGCTTGGCGACGGCCGTGCGGTTTTGCTGGGTGAGACTGTGGGCGAAGACGGAATACGCCGAGACATTCAGCTAAAAGGTTCGGGCCGGACACCTTATTCGCGGCAAGGCGATGGGCGGGCATGGCTGGGGCCGGTTTTGCGGGAATATGTGGTCTCAGAAGCGATGCATGCGCTGGGCATTCCGACCACACGGGCTCTGGCGGCCGTTGAAACGGGGGAAGCCGTTTACCGCGAAGGGCCGATGCCCGGGGCGGTTCTGACCCGTGTGGCGCAGAGCCATTTGCGCGTAGGCACGTTTCAGGTCTTTGCCGGGCGCAGGCAGGTCGAGAGCCTGAAGCAACTGACTGGCTATGCCATTCAGCGCCACTACCCAGAGGTCGAGGGGCCTATGGGGCTATTGCGGGCCGTTCGCGATGCGCAGGCGAAGCTGATCGCGGCGTGGATGAGCGTTGGGTTCATTCACGGGGTGATGAATACGGACAATTCCTCGATCGCGGGGGAGACCATTGATTATGGTCCTTGCGCCTTCATGGACAGCTATCATCCGAATACGGTCTACAGCTCGATCGACCAGATGGGGCGTTATGCCTATTCCAACCAGCCCGAAATCGCGGTGTGGAACCTCGCGCAACTGGCAACGGCCTTGATCCAGCAATACGATGACCCTCAGAACGGTGTCGAAGAGGCGACCGAGATCGTACACGCCATGCCCGATTTGCTCCAGCAGGAGTGGTTGAGCCGCTTCCGTGCCAAACTGGGTTTGACGCGCGCGGAGGACGGGGATCTTGAGCTGATCACCGACCTGTTGAAGCGCATGGCGGAAGAGCAGGCGGATTTCACCAACACGTTTCGGGCGCTGGGCGATGAGACTGCGCGGGATCAGTTCACGAACCCTGAGGCCTTTGAAAGTTGGGCTGAGGGTTGGCAGGCCCGCATGTCGCGCGAGGCGGACCCGCACGGGGTGATGTCAGCGACAAACCCGGCCGTCATCCCGCGCAACCACCGTGTTGAGCAGATGATCGAAGCTGCGGTGAAGGGGGACTATGCCCCGTTCCATCGTTTGAACGATGTGTTGTCACGCCCTTTCGAGGATCAGCCTGAGAATGCTGATCTGACACGGCCCCCCAGTGCAAATGAGGTGGTTCACGCCACGTTCTGCGGAACCTGATTGCGTCCCAGCAGCTCGAATTGCAGGCAGGTTTCGGACATGTCGATGGGCAGAGTTGGAGAGATCAGGCCGCTATCGGCCAGCATGACCGATTCCCGTTTCAGTTGGATTTCGCGCCCGGATTCGGATTTGACGTAAGTGCCCGATGTGCTGCGGTCCGTCAGGATCAGCTTGCCTGCTTTCATGGCAAGGACCGCATGCAGGCGCGAGATCCAGGGCTGAGGCAGGACCACATCGCAATCGGGCGCGCGGCCAATCTTGAACTCTCCGTTGCCGAGACAGCGCCAGACGCGGTCCTCATGGCGCAGGATCAGGGTCAGACCTTCGCGGGGCTGCCAGTTCTCCTCGGTGCGGCCAAAACTCTGCGGGAGGCGCGTCTGCGAGATAGAGTCGGATTCGGGGTGGATCAGGGAATAGGCCGTTTGCGGCTCGGTCAGACCTTTCAGGCTGAGCTGGCCCAGAGGTGTCAGCGTGCGCCGAAGATCAGCGGGCAGCAAGACGGCGATCCCCTGGCTGAAACAGGCCTCGCCCGGATTAGCGGCTGTGGCAAAGCGCGCTGTCACGTTGACGGCCTCGCCATAGATGCCGCGCTTGCCTATCACGATGGGGCCGCAATGCACGCCGACATGAACCGACAGCGGCGTATGTGTCGAAGGCTCAATCAGTTTCAGGGCTGCATTGTAGGCCGAGCTGGGGTTCTCGAAATAGCTGAGAACATCGTCGCCCTTTTGCCCGACCGGAATGCCGCCGAACTCCTGCAGGACGGAACGCAACCGGTCAATCTCAAGTTGGATCAGGCGCTGGGCTTCGTCATCGCCCACCGCCTTGTAGAGCGGCGTACTGCCCACGATATCGGCAATGATCATCGTGGCGAATGTGGATTCAACGTCCAAGGGCGAGTTTCCTTTTTGCGGCAGTTTAACCCCGCTTGATTTCGTGTAAACTTATTTAATGTAATGCTCATAAACCTTTGAGGGAACGCGCTGAGAATTGCAACACCGCGCCCATTCCAAAGGTTCCAAATCGGTGCCGTTGACCCTGAAAAGCGATATGAAAATACCCTCGGTTCTGCGGCTTGCCAGCTACAATATCCAGAAATGTGTCGGCCTTGATCTCCGGCGTCAGCCACAGCGCATCCTTCAGGTTCTCGAGGGAATGCGGGCCGATATCGTGGTGTTGCAGGAGGCTGACAAACGCTTGCCGCCACGGCCTGCCGCGCTCCCTCAGTTCATGTTGGATGAGGCCGGATGGCAGATCGTCGATCTGGGTGGAGCGGGCAGTTTGGGATGGCATGGAAATGCGGTGATCTGGCGCGGCGATGCGATCTCGGTCCGTCAAACCGGCCATCACGAATTGCCCGGGTTTGAGCCGCGCGGCGCGGTGCGGGTTGAGTTCGATACTCCCATTGGGCCGCTCAGGGTGATGGGCATGCATCTGGGTCTGCTGTCCGCCTCGCGTCGACGGCAGATCACCCATATACGCCAATTCGGCGCGGATCTGGAGGATATGCCGACCGTCTGGGCCGGAGATTTCAACGAATGGTCGCGCTCACCTGTGCTCGATAACCTCGTGCCCGAGATGCGGTTTCTGCCTCCGATCCCGAGCTTTCCCGCCGCCCAGCCCTTGGGAGCATTGGACCGGATTGCCCTTGGGCAGGGGGTCGAGGTGCATGCGCATGGCGTGCACGAGGATCGCCCGGCCCATATCGCCTCGGACCATCTGCCGATCTGGGCCGATCTGCACCTTGAAGGATGATCTGCGCAGACATGTCGAATTCTTGTGGCGCGGCGCGTACGGACATACTAAGACAGACACCCGAGTAGTTTCTGAGGGGCATCATGCCGGATACGATCATTTCGCGCTGTGAGGCCAAAGGCCTTCGCATGACCGGCCAGCGGCGCACCATTGCGCAGGTTCTCGAGGAGAGCGCGGACCACCCGGATGTCGAAGAACTCTATGCCCGTGCCTCGGCTTTGGATTCGGGCATCTCGATCGCAACGGTCTACCGCACGGTGAAACTGTTCGAAGAGGCCGGGATTTTGGAGCGTCTGGAATTCGGCGATGGCCGCGCCCGTTATGAAGATGCCGAGAGAGATCACCATGATCACCTGATCGACATGCAATCGGGGGAAGTGATCGAATTCGTCGACCCCGAGATCGAAGCTCTGCAAGAAAAGATCGCGGAAAAGTTGGGCTATCGCCTCAAGGGCCACCGGCTGGAGCTGTATGGCGTTCCCATCAAGCCTGAGTGATCCATCACCAAACGCGATGGGTGGCAACAAGACAATTCATCGCTCGCGATGTGATAGGTCTTGATTTAACGCAATGCATACGGTTTTGCTGAAGTGAGAAGGCGGCAATTGGTGCCGCCCATTTCTTTACGGACAGACCCATGAACAACGTCAACGGCATTTTGCTGGTCATTGCGTCTATGGCGGCTTTCACGCTTGAGGATGTGTTCATCAAGCAGCTGACGTCATCAATAATGCCGGGCCAGATTCTGGTCATGCTGGGGCTGGTCTGTTCTGTCGTATTTCTGGTCATGGCCATCGCGACCCGCAAACGGATATTTGTGCCCGAAGCGTGGCAGCTTTTGCCGATGATCCGCGCTATGTCCGAGGCCATCGCTGCGGTAGCCTTTGTGACGGCGCTGTCCCTTGTAGACCTTTCGACCGTCGCGGCCGTGTTCCAGGCGATGCCTCTAGCGGTCACCATGGGGGCAGCGTTGTTTCTGGGTGAACAGGTCGGTTGGCGACGCTGGAGCGCGATTGGCGTTGGCTTTGTCGGGGTACTAATGATCATCCGTCCCGGGCTTGAAGGTTTCCGCCCGGAATCCCTCTACGTAGTGGCTGCAGTTATTGGCGTGGCGGCGCGTGATCTGATTACTCGGCGGCTGGACAGCAAGGTCTCATCTGCGGTGGTGTCCTTACAGGCCTATCTGGCCTTGGCTGTGGGCGGCGCGACCTTGATGATCATGAGCGGCCATCCACTGGAAGCAATGCAAAGCGCTGAGGTCTGGCCTTTTGCCGGAGCGGCCTTGTTCGGAGTTCTGGGCTACTATGCGATCGTGATCGCGATGCGCGTCGGCGAAGCCTCAGCCGTTACGCCGTTTCGCTACACGCGGCTTCTGTTTTCGATCCTTGCGGGTGTCTTGGTCTTTGGCGAACGTCCGGACCTGATGACACTGGCCGGGGCGTCCCTGATCATCGGCTCGGGCCTGTATACCTTTCTACGCGAACGCAAATTGGCGCGAGCAATGGCCTTGGCCGCCGCGTAACCCTGTTGGCGCAAACATGGCGCTGTTAGCCCTAAAGGGCCGGGAATATACGTGTTAGCGATAACGGAAATGGTTTACTTTTAGTTCCGTGCTGCTATGACGCGTGCAACGGAATGCAGCCACAGGGACCGCCCTCATGAGTACCATCATCGACATTCACGCACGCGAAATCCTGGACAGCCGGGGCAACCCGACGGTCGAGGTCGACGTGATTCTGGAAGACGGCACAATGGGCCGCGCGGCTGTGCCCTCGGGTGCCTCCACCGGCGCCTATGAGGCGGTTGAAAAACGCGACGGTGACAAGGCGCGTTACATGGGCAAAGGCGTGCTCGAGGCCGTTGCCGCCGTCAACGGTGAGATCGCCGAAGAGCTGGTAGGCTTTGACGCGACTGAACAGGTCGCCATAGACCAGGCTATGATCGAACTGGACGGCACCGAGAACAAGGGTCGTCTGGGCGCAAACGCCATTCTGGGTGTTTCGCTGGCGACGGCCAAGGCGGCGGCGGATTTCACCACGCAACCCTTGTATCGCTATGTCGGTGGTACCTCGGCCCGCGTCCTGCCGGTTCCGATGATGAACATCATCAACGGGGGCGAGCACGCCGACAACCCGATCGACATTCAGGAATTCATGATCATGCCGACCTCGGCCGCGAATATTCGCGAGGCGGTTCGCATGGGCTCCGAGGTGTTCCACACACTCAAGCGTGAGCTGTCGGCTGCCGGTCTGGCCACCGGAGTGGGCGACGAAGGCGGCTTTGCCCCCAACATCGCATCGACCCGTGAGGCATTGGATTTCATCCTGCAGGCGGTCGAAAAAGCGGGCTACAAGCCGGGCGAGGAAATTCACCTCGCCCTGGATTGCGCCGCGACCGAATACTTCAAGGACGGCAAATATGTGCTGGCGGGTGAGAATATCTCGCTGACCTCAGAGGAAAACGCCGAGTATCTGGCGACCCTGGTCAAAGACTATCCGATCATATCGATCGAAGACGGGATGTCCGAAGACGACTGGGATGGTTGGAAAGCTCTGACTGATGCCATCGGTGATAAGGTGCAACTGGTTGGCGACGACCTTTTCGTGACCAACCCGGAACGTCTGGCCGAAGGGATCGAGCGTGGCTGCGCCAACTCGATGTTGGTCAAGGTGAACCAAATCGGATCGCTGACCGAGACACTACGCGCCGTCGATATGGCCCACCGCGCGCGTTATACCAACGTGATGTCGCATCGCTCAGGCGAGACCGAGGACTCCACCATTGCCGATCTGGCCGTGGCGACCAATTGCGGTCAGATCAAGACCGGCTCGCTGGCGCGCTCGGACCGGTTGGCCAAGTATAACCAGCTGATCCGTATCGAAGAATCGCTGGGTGAAGTTGCGGAATATGCCGGAGCGTCGATCCTGAAACGGTGATCTGAAACCCGGTGCAGAACTCTGTTAGAGACCCTCTTTCCCCGGAAAGAGGGCCTTTTTGATAGCAAAAGGACGGCTGCGACTGTTTATTCCTCTGGCTAGGAGAATTCGCCTTATTTGCAGGCGTTTAGCGGGTTAACAGATGTTATGTGTGAACTTAATCACACAGCGCTCACGGTTTCGTGTTCTATACTGTCGCCATTACAGAAAGGAGCACACCATGACTGGTTCGAAATTCCTTCTCGTAGCGACAGTTCTCAGCACTGTATTTCTGGCGGCCTGTGCAGGGCCCGGGACCTATCCGATCACAGGGCAAAAGGTCTCCTCCGACGATCCGGTGCAGGAGATGTACTATAACCCGAGTGTGGTTTTCCGGGGCGAGTCGCGCTAGAGCGTTTTGCTCATCAGCATATAGCGCTCGCGTGGTTTGAAGCCCGTGCGCAGATATAGTTTCTGCGTCGCCTCATGCGTGCGGTCGACTTCAAGGTGCAGGGCGGTCAGCCCTGCCTCGGCCAGGGCCTTGGGCAGTTCCAGCAGAACCTCGGTCGCGATGCCCCGTCCACGAACGGCGGGGCGGATGTAGATTTCGTCCACGAACCCATCCATGCCGCCGAATTCAACCGACCAGCCGAAGGTCAGGATGATATAGCCCAAAGGCGCGCGACCCGGGCCAATCAGGTAGATGCAGCCATGGGGGATGCCCTCAAGCAGAGGCATCAGCGCCTCGCGCCGTTGATCGGCGTCCTGTGCGATCCCCTGTTCGGCATGGAACGCAGAGACAAGCCCCATCAGGCGGTCCAGATCTTCGGGGCGAGCCAGTCTTAAAGCGGCGGTCATAGGCGGGCCAGCCTTTCCGTGAGAAGGGTGAAGAAACCTTGGGCGTCCACGTCGCCCATGAACATAGCATTCGGTTTTCGGTCTGTTACACGCCACCAGTCAGCGACTGTCATTCCCAGCGTCAATTCTGACTTGGTTTCGATCTCAACATTAATGTGGCGACCCGAGAACAGTTCTGGCTGAATCAAATAGGCGGTAACGCAGGGATCGTGCAATGGTGCGCCTTCCGAGCCATACTTTTCCTTATCAAAACGTTCGAAGAAATCGGTCATTTCGGCAACTGCATGACCGACCTTACTATCCAGCGATCTGAATGCGTCATTGCGATGCGGTGTAACCAAAGCGTCATGGGTCACATCAAGAGGCATGACGACAATATGAACTCCAGATTTAAACACGATATCAGCAGCTTCAGGATCGACATAGATGTTAAACTCTGCGGCTGGCGTGATGTTGCCGACCTCGAAATAAGCACCGCCCATCAGCACGATTTCCTGCACCCGGTCGACGATATCCGGGGCCTTCTGGAAGGCGGTCGCGATGTTCGTCAGCGGCCCCAGCGGGCAGAGCGTGACTGTCCCGGGTTCCTGCGTGCGCAGGGTTTCGATGATGAAATCAACCGCGTGGCCCTCGGTCAAAGGCATCTGTGGATCCGGCAGAACGGGACCGTCCAGCCCGGTTTTGCCGTGCACATGTTCAGCCGTGATAAGAGGGCGTTTAAGCGGCCGGTCGCATCCGGCATAGACCGGCACCTCGGTATGGCCCGCCAACTCACAGACAATACGCGCGTTCTTGGCGGTCAGTTCAAGCGGCACATTCCCGGCGACGGCAGTGATACCCAGAACCTCGATCTCTTCGGGGCTGGCGAGCGCTAAAAGAATGGCGACGGCGTCGTCCTGACCGGGGTCGGTGTCGATGATGATCTTGCGGGGCATTGGAGTCTCCGGGGGGCGTGAAGGTCGGACAGTCGCAAGTGTCACGTGACTTGTCCACCTGATTCAGGCTCCAACTGGCGGGAGTTTGCCATTGGCGCGATGTTCCTCGGTCTTCACCTCATCCCACAGCGCATCCATCTCGGCCAGATCGCTTTGTGAGGGGGTTTTGCCGCGCGCGGCCAGGCGAGCCTCAACCTGCTCAAATCGGCGGGTAAACTTGGCGTTGGTGCGGCGCAGGGCGGCCTCGGGTTCGATCCCCAGATGCCGCCCGAGATTGACCATCACGAACAGCAGATCGCCGAATTCATCTTCGAGCGCGTCGGCGTCCTTGGCGTTGCGCGCTTCTTCCAACTCGGCAGCTTCTTCGGTGATCTTGGCGAGGACATGGCTGGCATCGGGCCAGTCGAATCCCACACGCGCAGCCCGCTTTTGCAGCTTGTGCGCGCGCAGCAGGGCAGGCAGGTTGGCGGCCACACCATCCAGCGCGCCTTTCTGTTCCTTGCCTGCGCGTTCAGCGGCTTTGATGGTTTCCCAATCAACGGTCTGTTGATCGGCGGACTTGTCACGGGATTCGTCGCCGAACACATGCGGGTGCCGGCTGACCATCTTGTCAGACATGGTGCGGACCACGTCCTGAAAGGTGAAATGCCCCGCTTCCTCAGCCATTTGCGCGTGGAATACGGATTGGAAGAGAAGGTCGCCAAGTTCTCCCTTTAGCTCATCATAGGCCTGCCGTTCGATGGCGTCGGCGACCTCATAGGCTTCCTCGATCGTGTAGGGGGCGATGGTGGCGAAATCCTGTTCGATGTCCCACGGACAACCGCTTTGCGGGTCGCGCAAGCGGCGCATGATTTCCAGCAGGCGCTCGATACCCGCATCGCTGTCATGGATCAGAGGATTTTCAGCCATTGCGAACCCTTTCGTTCCGGTGTCAGATGCATCCATTCCGCAGTCCCGATCAGGAGTCCACCCCAGATGCCCGTCGTCAACCGAATTGCCGATTTTGCCGCCGATATGGCCAAGTGGCGCCAGCACTTGCACACGATCCCTGAACTGGAGTTCGAATGCTACGAGACAGCGGCTTTCGTGGCTGAGCGTCTTCGGGAGTTCGGGGTGGATGAGCTGCACGAAGGCATCGCCAAGACCGGGATGGTGGCGATCATCAATGGGCAGGGCGACGGCCCGACCATCGGTTTGCGGGCCGATATGGACGCGCTGCCGATCCCCGAGGAGACGGGCGTTGAATACGCCTCGAAGAACCCCGGCAAGATGCATGCCTGCGGGCATGACGGGCATACCACGATGCTGTTGGGGGCTGCGCGCTATCTGGCCGAGACGCGGAATTTCGCGGGCCGTGTGGCACTGATCTTTCAACCGGCCGAAGAAGAAGGCGGCGGCGCGGATGTGATGGTGCAGGAAGGCATCATGGACCGGTTCGACATCTCTCAGGTCTATGGCATTCACAATGATCCGGGAAACCCCGAGGGCGCCTTCTACACGACCGCCGGACCTCTGATGGCCGCTGTGGATACGTTCGAGATCCACGTGCAAGGGCAGGGCGGCCACGGAGCTTTGCCACACCAGACAAAGGACCCGGTCATGGCGGCCTGCGGGATTGCGCAGGCGATCCAGACGATTGTCAGCCGGAACCACTATGCAGTGCAGGATCTGGTGATTTCCGTCACGCAGATTCACGCCGGAACGGTGAACAATGTGATCCCGGATACCGCCTATCTGAACGGCACCGTTCGCACGTTTGATCCAACGGTTCAGAAGATGGTGATGGAGAGGATGGAGCAGATCGTGGCAGGGCAGGCGGCCTCATACGGGGTTGAGGCGACGCTGGACTATCAGATCGGCTATCCGGCGACGATCAATGACGCTGAGAAAACGGCCTTTGCCGCGGATGTTGCGCGCGAGGTTTCGGGTGACGATCGCGTTGTCGACAATATGGGTCGCGACATGGGGGCCGAGGATTTCTCATACATGCTGCAGGCGCGTCCCGGGGCGTATCTGTTTCTGGGTCAGGGCGAGGGCGCCGGGCTGCACCACCCGAAATACAACTTCAACGATGATATCGCACCGGTCGGGGCCTCGTTCTTTGCCCGGATCGTGGAAATGGCGCAGCCGCTGGGCTGAGGGGACAAGACATGGCACTGGAAGACGCAAAGCATCAGGTCGATGAGGCCTTTACCAACCCCGACCTCAAGGGCCTATCCTATGAGAACACCTTCGGCGGCGCGACCTCGTTCCTACGGCGGCTATACACCAAGGACCTGAAAGGCGTGGATATCGCCGTCACCGGCGTGCCTTTCGATCAGGCGGTGACGAACCGCCCCGGCACAAGGCTCGGCCCCCGTGCGATCCGCGAGGCGAGCGCCCTGCAATCCCCCGATGCACCATACGGTTGGCCCTTTGACGCGCTGAGCGAGCTGGCGATCGTTGACTATGGCGATATGGCCTATGACTACGCTAATATCCCTGCCTTTCCCGACACGCTGACCGATCATGTCCGCACGATTCTGGCGGCTGACGTGGCCTCGGTCACCTTGGGCGGAGATCACTATATCAGCTTTCCGATCCTGAAAGCTTATGCCGAGAAATACGGCCCGATATCCTTGCTGCAGTTCGATGCGCATACGGATACCTGGGCGGACGATGACATGTCCCGCGTCGATCACGGGACCATGTTTTACAAGGCCGTGAAATCGGGGATCGTGGACCCGAAACGCTCGGTTCAGGTTGGTATCCGCACCAGCAACGAGGACACGCTGGGCGTCAACATCATCGACGCGCGCGAGGTCTACGAATCCGGCCCCGCTGCTGTGGCGCAGAAGATCAAATCCATTCTCGGCGACCGCCCCGTCTATCTGAGTTTCGATATCGACGGCCTGGACCCGGCCTTTGCGCCGGGGACCGGCACGCCGGTTTGGGGCGGGTTGTCCTCGATTCAGGCGCAGATCATTCTGCGCGACATCGCCGGGATCAACATCAAGGGCGGAGATGTGGTCGAGGTTTCTCCGCCCTATGACACCTCCGGGGCGACTGCCATTGCGGGCGCTCATGTGGCCACGCAAATCATCTGCCTGCTGGGGTGGAACCGGCTTATGGCCGAGAAAAAGTAAACGGGGATCGAAGCGCGTTAACCAATGGTTAGCCAAGTTTCCGCTATGTGCTGAGAAACGTGATCTGATGGGATGGGAACCAACTGCACATGACTGAAAAAAATCAACCGATCAGCGGCAATGATCTGGCGCGGTTCTCTGGGCCGAACACGTTCATGCGGCTGCCGCAGGCGACCTCGTTGTCGGGGCTGGATGTGGCGCTGTTGGGGATACCGATGGATATCGGCACCTCGTGGCGGTCGGGCACGCGGTTCGGACCCAAGCAAATCCGCAGCGAAAGCGCGATGATCCGGCCCTACAACATGGCCACTTCCGCTGCCCCGTTCGATACGTTGCAGATTGCCGATATCGGCGATCTGGCGATCAATACGTTTTCGCTGTCGGAAAGCCTCAAGATCATCAAGGACAGCTATGACGGTATCCTCGCGCAGAACGTGATCCCTGTGGCGATGGGCGGAGATCACTCCATCACCCTGCCGATCTTGCGTGCGATTGCGGCGAAACACGGGCCGGTCGCTCTGGTGCATGTGGATGCCCATGCGGATGTAAACGATGAGATGTTTGGCGAGCGTGAGACCCATGGCACCGTCTTCCGCCGTGCTTATGAAGAAAAGCTGATCGTCCCCGAAAAGACTTTTCAGATCGGCATTCGCGGTTCGGGCTATGCCTCAACCGACTTTACCGAGGCGCAGGGCTGGGGTTTCCAGCAATTCCCCGCGTGGGAGTTGTGGCAGCAGAACCTCACGCAGATCGGCTCGCAAATCCGCAAGACGGTCGGCGATCACCCGGTCTATATCACCTATGACATTGACAGTCTGGATCCGGCCTACGCCCCCGGCACCGGCACGCCCGAGATCGGAGGGCTGACAACCCCGCAAGCCCTGCAGCTGATCCACGCGCTGCAAGGGGTGAACGTGGTGGGCTGCGATCTGGTGGAGGTGTCTCCGCCCTACGACCCGTCGGGGAATACGGCGCTGACGGCGGCCAACCTTCTGTTCGAGCTTCTGTGCATCCTGCCCGGTGTGACGTCACGGTAGCTGGCCGGGTTCGCCTTGAAACTGCATCTGTTCCGCATAGGGTTCAGCAAAAGGACAGGGACGGAATGAAACGCATGCTGATTTTGGGTGTTGTTGGTCTGGTGGTCGCCCTAGGGGCCTATATCCGACTTGCGCCCTCCGATCCGGCGGACTGGCACACTGACCCTCAGGCTAGGACCAACCAGGATCTGCAAGGTGGCGTACTGCGCGTGGTCGAAACCGGGCCAGAGGGGCTTGCGAGGCTGGATGCCATTGCCCGCAACGCGCCCCGCACAACTGTTCTGGCCGGGTCGGTGGGTGAGGGGCGGATCACCTATATCACCCACACCAAGATCATCGGCTTCCCTGACTACACCACAGCCCAGCAGGACGGAGACGTGTTGCGCATTCATGGCCGCTTGCGCTTTGGTCGCAAAGATTTCGGAGTGAACAAGGCCCGCGTTAATGGGTGGCTGGCGCAGATGTAGGCGTTTAGGACGCGGATGTCTTGAGGGTCTGATCCAGATCGGGCCAATCCAAATCCGAGGACAGGCATCCTTCCTGCACTTCGCGCCACATCGGCACATTCAACGACATCTGGCATTGCGCGGTGAAAATCCGGCCATCAACCTGCAAGCAGATCATTTGGCCCAACTCGATCCGCGAGCCTGACTTGTCAGTGCAATAGCAATCGCGAACCTTGCCATCCGGCCCGACATAATCGGCCATGGCGGGTAGTGCGAACAGCGATAAAATGAAAACCAACCCCTTCATAGCGGTGACCTTAGCACAAGGCTGGCCCTTGACCAAAGCCCCAGATTAAGAGACACCCGCCGGATGATCCCCGAAGAACGCCTCGAGCAGATAACCCAGCGATTCCAATACCTCGAAGCCGCCATGGCTGATGGCGCATCGGGCGGGGATATTGCGACCCTGGCAAAAGAGTATTCCGACCTCAAACCGGTGGTCGATCAGATCCTGTCCTGGCGTCAGCTGGTCTCGGATTTGGCTGAGGCAGAGGCGATGCTGGCCGACCCGGATATGAAGGAACTGGCCGAGGAGGAAATCCCCCAGCTTCAGTCCCGTATCCCCGAGGCCGAACATGCGCTGCAACTGGCGCTGCTGCCCAAGGACGCAGCGGATGCGCGACCGGCCATGCTGGAAATCCGTCCCGGCACCGGCGGGGATGAAGCGGCGTTGTTCGCTGGGGACCTGCTGCGCATGTACCAACGCTATGCCGAGGCGCGGGGATGGCGGTTCGAGATCATCGAAGAACAGGCCTCGGACCTTGGCGGCATCAAAGAGGTCGTCGCCCATATCAAAGGCGACAATGTCTTTGCGCGGATGAAATACGAATCCGGCGTGCATCGGGTGCAACGTGTGCCCGAAACCGAAAGCGGCGGGCGGATTCACACCTCGGCAGCGACGGTCGCGGTTCTGCCCGAGGCCGAGGATGTCGACATCCAGATCGACGCGAATGACATCCGCATTGATACGATGCGGTCGTCCGGCGCCGGGGGGCAGCACGTGAACACCACCGACTCCGCCGTGCGGATTACCCACTTGCCGACCGGTCTCGTGGTGACCAGCTCCGAGAAATCGCAGCACCGCAACCGCGAGATCGCGATGCAGGTGCTGAAAACACGCCTCTATGATCTGGAGCGTCAGCGGATCGATAGTGAACGCTCAGCGGATCGGGCCAGTCAGGTCGGCTCGGGCGATCGGTCCGAGCGGATCCGGACCTATAATTTCCCACAAGGTCGAATGACGGACCATCGCATCAACCTGACGCTCTACAAGCTGGATCAGGTCATGCAAGGCGATTTGGATGAGGTGATCGATGCCTTGACCGCAGATGATCAGGCCCGGCTGCTGGCCGAGATGGCACAATGATCGCGGCCCTGACCGCCGCCAAGGCGATGGCTGCCGCAACAGCCCGCCTGCGTGCTGCCGGTGTCAATGACCCGGCACGCGACGCGCGGGTTCTATTGGCGCATGCGGCGCGAATCGAGGCCAGCCGCGTCACTCTGATCGCGCCCGAGGAGCTGTCGCCCGACATCGCCGAACGCTATGAGCAATTGGTGTCGCTGCGCGCGATCCGGGTGCCTGTGTCGCATCTTTTGGGGGAGCGGGAATTCTACGGTCGCAGTTTCCGCGTCAGCCGCGATGTGCTGGACCCGCGCCCCGAGACAGAAACGCTGATCGAAGCCGCTTTGAGCGAGCCGTTTGACCATGTTCTGGACCTTGGGGTTGGCTCGGGCTGCATCCTGGTGACGCTGCTGGCCGAACGCGCCAGTGCCACGGGCCTGGGGGCAGATCTGAGCGAAGCGGCTTGTCTGCAGGCCAGCGCCAACGCGGTTGAGCATAATGTACAGGACCGGGCCGAGATTGTGCGCTCGGATTGGTTCGAGCGGATTGAAGGGCAGTTTGACCTCATCGTCTCGAACCCGCCCTATATCGCGCTGTCTGAAATGCAAAATCTGTCGCCCGAAGTGCGCGAGCATGAACCGCGCATGGCTTTGACCGATGAAGGGGACGGGCTGGACGCCTATCGCAGGATCGCGGCGGGTGCACCTGATTTCCTGATGGCGGGCGGGCGCTTGCTGGTTGAAATCGGGTCGACACAGGCCAAGGACGTGTCGGCCTTGTTCGATGCCGCTGGCTTGTTGGATATCCGGGTCATCTCTGATCTGGATGGGCGAGACCGTGTTGTTTTGGGCAGAATCCCGGGTTGAACGCAACGTTAGAGGCCGAAAAGCGCCGGTCTTTGTAAAAAAGCTGCAAAATATCCCAGAAACCTCTTGTCTGAGGCGGCAGGACATGTTTACTCAGGAATGGTCGGAGAGGTTGACGCTGGTTCAGCGCGCCCCTGACGCCAAGCCCAAAAAAGCCGATGACACGTTACGGGACAGGCCTCTGAGCAGCGTAAGGTACGGGTTGATCGGCAGCGAATTGATAAGGCTGACGTAAAGTAAGATGAGATCTTCCAAATCCCGCTCGCGGGCCAAAAATAACCGCAATCGTCCTTCTGGCGGCAACGTCGTCAACCGTGTGTTCGACAGCTCGGGCCCCGAGGGCAAGGTGCGTGGCACACCGCAGCAGATCATTGACAAATACAACCAGCTTGCGCGCGATGCACAGCTGTCCAACGACCGTGTCGCGGCTGAGAACTTTCAGCAACACGCCGAACACTATCTGCGGATGCTGAGCGAGGCGCAGCGCGAGATTGAAGCGCGCCGCGAAGAGCAGGAGCGCCAGAACCGCGAACGTCAGGCCGAGCGCGACCGTGAACGCGCCGAGCGTCAGGAGCGTGAAGCCGCTCGTCAGGCCGACCCCGCCGAGGCGCCGCAGCCAGATGTGATGGATTTCAGCGCGCCTGAACCTGCACCGGAAAGCGGGTTGGTTGAGACCCCTGAGAGCAAAGACAAAGGCGCTCAGGCCCCTGAGAAGAAGGAAAAGCCGCCGCGTAAACCGCGTGCGCCGCGCAAGCCCAAAGCTGCACCTGCGGCTGAAGAAGCGCCAAAACCCGATGGGGACGCGCCCGAAGCGGCCGAGTAAACCCTGCACGGATACGAAGAAAGCCCCGGTTTGACCCGGGGCTTTTTTGTTGCGCCTAGGTTTTTTTGACTTCGCGTGCGAGGGCGCAGAAGGCCTCAAGCGGGATCTGTTCGGCCCGCTCGGTAGGCTTGATGCCGGCTGCGATCAGGCGGTCCTCGATATCAGGCGCCACACCTTTCAATGAGGCACGCAGCATTTTGCGGCGTTGATTGAATGCTGCGGCCACGACGCGGGACAGGGTACTGGCGTCGGCTGGATAGCGCGGCTCGGGCAAGGCGGTTAGGTGAACCACCGCGCTGGAGACTTTCGGTGGTGGGGTGAACGCACCGGGAGGCAGGGACATGGCGATACGCGCCTCGGCTCTCCATTGGGCCAGAATCGCAAGGCGACCATAGGCTTTGCTTCCGGGTTGGGCGACGATGCGTTCGGCCACTTCGCGCTGGAACATCAAGGTCAGGCTCTGCCAGAAGGGTGGCCATTCCGGCGGAGTCAGCCAGCGCACCAGCAGCTCGGTGCCGACGTTGTAGGGTAGGTTGGCCGCGACGCGGATGGGCGGGGTCAGGTGTTCCAGCGGGTTGATTTCCAGCGCGTCGCCGTTGATCACCTCCAACTGGCCCGGATAGGCGGTGGCGATGTCATTTAGGGCAGCGATACAGCGGGTGTCTTTTTCCACCGCCACGACCTTGCGCGCGCCCTCAGATAGCAACCCACGGGTCAGCCCTCCGGGGCCGGGGCCGATTTCCAGAACGTCACAAGTGCTGAGGTCTCCGGCCTGGCGCGCGATCTTGGCGGTCAGGTTCAGGTCAAGCAGAAAGTTCTGGCCCAGCGATTTGCGGGCGGACAGCTGGTGGGTCGCGATGACTTCACGTAGGGGGGGGAGGGTGTCGATAGCGCTCATGATCCGGTTACCGTGACGCGATTGGAGGGGGCAACGCCAGTGATTTTTTGCCTCCGGCTGGGATATTTCCAGCCAGGTGAAGGATCAAGCGCTTTGTGCCATCTTCTGCGCGAGTTTCAGCGCTTCGATCAGGCTGGTTGGGTTGGCGATGCCTTGCCCTGCGATGTCCAGAGCAGTGCCGTGATCGGGCGAAGTGCGGATGAAAGGCAAGCCCAGGGTGACATTCACGCCCCGGTCAAAATCCAGCGTTTTAATCGGGATCAGGGCCTGATCGTGATACATCGCGATTGCTGCATCATAGCGGCTGCGCGCGGCAGCGTGGAACATCGTGTCGGCGGGATGTGGGCCGGTCACGCTGTAGCCCTCGGGCTGCAGGTTCGCTAGCATCGGGGCGATCCAGTCCAGTTCCTCGGTTCCCATCTTGCCGCCTTCGCCCGCATGGGGGTTCAGGCCAGCCACTGCGATGCGCGGGGCCTCAATGCCGAATTGGGAGCGTAGGCCGGTGGCGGTGATCTCGATCGTGTCGTGCAGCAGGGCCGGGGTCAGCTCTTGCGGGACACAGGAGAGGGGGATGTGAATGGTCGCGGGCACGACGCGCAACTGATCGCTGGCCAGCATCATCACCACCCGTTCACGGCCCGCCAGCGCCGCAAGAAATTCGGTATGGCCGGGGTAAGAGAAACCCGCCCCGTCGATGAGCGCCTTTTTGTGGATCGGAGCCGTACACAGGGCCGAGGCCGCGCCGGATTGCACAAGGGAAACGCCCTGTTCGATGGCGTCAATAACCGACGGCGCATTTTCCGGGTCGGGTTGGCCGGGCTTGTTGGGGGCTGGGAAGTTCAGTTGCAAAACCGGCAGCGCCGTTTGGGAAACCGAGTTGGCCTCGGCCGGGTCGCTGATCTGTTGGGCCGGTTTGTCTGCGGGGAGGTGCGCGGCGTCGCCGATATAGAAAAAGGGACAGGTGTCGCGCAATTCCGCCCACGCTTTTGCGGCGATCTCGGGACCTATGCCGGCCGGATCGCCGCAGCTGAGCGCAATCGGCGCGCTCATTGTTCGATGATGCTGGCGTCGGCGCGCAATTGTTCCAACAGGCTGTCAGCAAAGGCTTGCAGGCGCTGTTGCGTCAGCGCATTCGCGACGTCCGCGCGCGAGGTATTTTCGCCCAGATTGCGGGTGCGATTGCACAGCATCAGGAACATCAGTGTTTGGCCGTTGTTGCGTGTCAGCGTGGTCGAGACGTCGTTCGGGTCCAGCTTTGCCAGCTCGACCGCGATGTCGCGCGGGATCTCAGAAGGGGCAGCGTCGACACGCTCCAGCACCTCGGTCGGTTGCTCCTGCGCGATACCGTAAAGGTCATCACAGGTGTCGATTTCTTCGCGCAGTTTCGCGGCGGCGGCCAGTGTTTCGGCGCTACGGCCGCCGGCCATGTAGTAGATGGCGTAGTCGATTTTGGAATAGGAGGGCGTGCCGGTTGAAACTTCGCGCAGGCCACGCATCTGGAACAGAGCGATGGCGTTGGGCAGAGCGATCGGGCTGGTGATCTCACCATTCTTCAAGCCCAGAACCACGGGCTGCAGCGCTGGGGGCAGGCCGGACAGGTTCAGCCAGTCGAGGCGGCCGCCATTGCTGCGGGTTTCTGCAGCCGAGTATTGCGCCGCCGCTGCCGAAAACGCGTCAAACCCTTCGAGATTGGCGATTTCTTCAGCGAGAAGCTCGGTCTGGGCGAGGGTCTGTTGGTTTACAGGAATGATGATTTCGGACAGCAGAACCTGAAGCCCACCACCGCCGCCCTGACCCAGAGCGCGATTGATCTCTTCCTCGGAAGGGTTGGCCTGAGACAGAAAACGCGCGCTGATATAGTTGCGCCATGTTAGCTGATCGGCGACAAAGTCGCGGACCGTTTCGGGGTCTACGCCCTCATTGGCCAGCAATTGCAGGAACTGCTCGGTGCTGAGGCGCCCTCGGGCCGCAAATTCATCGACGCCGGCCTGAATCGCCTCTGGCGGGACCTCGATCCCGGCTTCTCGCACCGCTTGTTTGCGCAAGCGGTCATCAATCAGTGCTTGCCGGACTTCGGCCTCGGACCCGCCAGAGATACCGAGTGCGTTTATGAATTGCTGACGTTGCTCCAACTCATACCAAGTGACCACGTCCTGATTGACCCGGATCGCTGGCGAAAACAGGCTTTGCGCAAACGTATGGGGCGCGGTGAAGGTCAGAATCGTAGCGGCCAGGGCCGGAAGCACCAGCCGGATCGAAGCGAAACGAAGAAACCGTGAGAAAGTTGATATCAACTGCATGTTCTCTTGTAAGTGTTACCAGCGCCTTCGAGGGCGTATCCTGTCAACGATACGGTAAAGCCGAATTCGGTCGAAGGCTCAATAGTTGATGTTGAAGTAAAGCGCCGCCTTACGGACATGTTAACCCGAACGCATTCATTCTGGTAGGTCACGCCGAGGCCCAGGCGAATGGGTTCGGATTCGTTGAGATCATAGCGGGCCTCGGCCCTGGTCAGCCAGTTCTGGTCGACCTGATAGCGCCCGCGCAGCCAGATCTCAGAGACCTCCTCTTCGATGTTTTCAGCCGGGTCGGGTTCCAGCCAAATATAGCTGCCAGTGAAGGCTGAACCTTCTTTCGCCCACTCTCCACGCAGCTCGGCCTTGGCAAAGCTCAGGTCACCGTTGATGATTCCGCGACCGGCCAAAGACCAGCCATTGGCAGTTTTGAGCTGACCGGCCAGCAGGATATCGGACGATGTGCCCTGCAGTCCCGAAGTCAGAGTGAAATCCGGATCGGCATCCGTACGAAAGACTTGGCCCACCGTGGCAAGCGCCTGCCAGCCTCCGCGACCATAGCGCGCCCAGTTGACGCCGACAGCGGCGGTTGCGCCATCCTCGCGGCGATCCTCTGCCGGAAAGCGCGACAGAGACAGTAGGTTGCCCTCGTCGAATTCCTGAAACGTGCTTTCGTCGATCGGCACGTCATTGTCGGAAACATTGGTCCAGCCGAACTGAACGATGGGTTCCAGAAACTGCGTCGCCCCGGATTTTTCGCGGCGTGTCATCGGATAGCGCAAGGTCAGAGCGGCGCGAGGGGTTGTCCGGGTGGCCTGCGTGGGGAAATTGCTGTCGTGGCGGATGTTGAACGCGTCAATGGAGGCACCGAACAACGCATCAGCCCGCAATCCGGTGGCAAAGGTCCAACTTCGAAGCCATTCGGCATCAAATGTTGTGCGCGCCACGTCGCGTCCGACCACGTCCTCATCGCTGGTGCGCTCATGCGCGTGGGCGATGACGTTTATCCGAACCTCTCCGCCGACGGAGGTTGGGAAATAGCGCTTTTGGAAGTTCAGATCGAAAATGCGCGAGGGGATTTCATCCTGATCTTCGCTGTCACGCAGGGTCTTGTAGTGGATGAAGCTGGTCCGGAACGCCGTGTCGCGCTTGATCCGTTCCAGCGCGACTTCGCTGCGGAGGCGGTCCAAATCGGGCAGACCGTAATCGGCCAGATAGGAATCATCCGAGGTCGTCTGCAGATCGAAAGTAAAGCGATAGTCGTTTTTAAAGTCGAACCAGCCTTCGGCGAACAGATAACCGCGATCCTGATCCGGTTGTATGTCGTCCCGGGTCTGCGCGCCGTTGATCTCGATCCGACCATTCACGAAAGCCTGTCGATAGCGATAGCCAAGCGTCGTGGTTTTGGACGAGAGATAGGGCGTCAGGGTCAGGTCCTTATGGTCGCCAATTTTAAAGAAATACGGCACCTGCACCCCGGTTCCAAGCTGCGAAGTGGTGCGAATGGACGGTACCAGAAAACCGGTTGCACGCTCCAGCGTCGGGTCGGGCAGGCGCAGATAGGGGAAGTAGAAAACGGGAACGTCCAACACCCGCAATTGTGCCCCCTCAAAGTAAAGCTGCCGCTCTAACGAGTCATGCGTGACCTTGCGCGCCCTGATCTGCCAAATCGGCGGGCTCCCATCGGTGCAAACGTGGCACGAAGTTGCAGCGATCTTGCTGAATTGCGTATAGCGCCCTCCGGCGCGGCGGGCCTGAACGGATGCGATTTGCACCTGCTGCTCGAACACCATCCGCGCGCCCACCAGCAGGCCATTCTGAAGCCCGTTGTCCAGCTGCGCCGACTCCGCCAGTACAGTCGTTTGCCCACCCTGATCAATGCGGACGGGGCCATCCAACGTCAGCTCTCCGGTTTCGCGATCATAGACGATGCGATTGGCGCTGAGTTTGACGTTGCCCTGAAACGCCTCGACATTGCCTTCGGCCACAAGTTTGCGTTCAGGCGTGATAAAGATCTTATCGGCCACAAGCAACGCCGGTTCTTCCTCTTGGGCCGGGCTTTGGGTGACAGTCGGGTCGAACAGATTCTGCGCGGCCAGGCCAAGGGGCAGGGTCAGGGCCAGCAGGCTGGTCGCTGCAAACGGCAGAAAACGTCGCATCAGCCGTCCTCCGCATGCAGCAACAGGCCAAGCGAGAGTAGGATCGCCGCAAAGGGCGGTGCCCAGGCGGCGACGTAGATCGGAAGCTGGCCGTTTTCGCCCAGAATCTGCGCGAAGTTGCGCACGAAATAGATCGCAAAGCCCAGCAGAACAGCCGTCAGCACCGCCACACCGGTTCCACCAAAGCGCACATGGCGCATGGTGAAGGCGGCTCCGATCAGGACCATGGCGACCAGAAACAGCGGCCGGGCAAGTTGGACATGCAACCAGACCTCATATTGCTTGGTCGAAAACCCCGCCTCACCCAAATCACGGATCAGCTTGGGCAGATCATAGACCGAGACCGAGTCCTGCTTACCCAGCGTGTCCAGAATGCGTTCCCGCGTTAGTGTGGTCGGCAGCTCAAGACGTTCATGCGAAACAGCGTTTGTTTCAGGGTTGAGGTCGTCCCGCAGCGGCCAGAGTTTGGCGTCGGTCAAAACCCAGGTTCCGTTGGTTAGCTCCGCGCGTTCGGCCACGATCTGCTGGTTTGGCTTTCCGCCGCCCGAAAAGGTGATGATGGTCACATCGTCAAGACCCAGAGTATCCCCGTTCGATGTACCCCTGGCGTGGATCACGGATTGGCCATTGTCCGAGCTTTGACGCAACCACAGCCCCTCGCGGCTGATCGACAGGGCAGAGCTGCCATCGTCGCGATAGGCATCCGATAGACGCTCGAACTCTTCCGAGGTGGCAGCGGAGATCGGGTTCAGCAAAGCAACGGCCAGAATGCCAATCATCAGGGCCAGTGTGACGGGGGCCACCAGTGCCCGCAGGCCCGAGCGTCCGGTGGCGCGGGTCACCACCAGTTCCGAGGTGCGCGCCAGCCCAACGAACAGCGCGATGGTGGACAGAATAATTAGCAGGGGCAGCATCTCGCTGATCGCGGCAGGGGTGTTCAGCAGTGTCAGACCCAGCAGTTGGCCGACAGACAGGTCATAGTCGTCAAAGCGGCGCAGCTGTTCGATCAGGTCGATCAGAATCATCAGGGTCAGAAAGATGCCGCCGATGACCACAAAGCTTTGAAGAAAGCGGCGCGCGAAATAGCGGTCGAGGATCACGGAAAGACCCTCTCAGGGCTTGAAACGCAGGGGTTCACGCCCGGATCGCCATTGCATGTCATCATGCGCGACAGCGAATGCCTGCCGTTTGGTGCCACTTAGATCTCCCCCGAGCCTGCCGTTTATTTTTGCAGGACCTTAATGCAAATGGCGGGCGGGGAAAACTGCTATCTGGTCAAGCCGCGCAGCGCGGGCTAGGTCTTGGGGAACAGATTTTGAGGAGTTTGCTATGAGCAGTCTGGTACCAATCCGTTTTGAGGCTTTTGACGTGGATGCCATGGCGCAGGCGGAAGGGCGCGTGGCAATCATCATTCCCGCCGATGGCAAGATGAGCCCCGCCGTGAGACGTGCCAACAAACTGACCCGTGGAGCGGTTGCTCGGTTGGTGGAAAGCGATCGGTTCGAAAAGGTGAAAACCGGGGATGTGATCTCGCTGGCCTGGCCGGCTGGTATGGCCGCGCAAGCGTTGGATATCTTGGTCCTGCCGCGCCGCCCCGAAGCGGATGAGGCGCGCAAAGCGGGCGCGGCATTGGCAAAACTGGCCGGTGGCAAAGACCTGTTGGTGATGGCGGGCAATCAGGTGCGCGTGGAAGATCTGGCGATGGGTATCGCTTTGCGCAGCTACGATTTCGACGTCCACAAGACCAAGGATAGCGATGCGACAGGTTCGGTCACGATCAGCCACAGCAAGCATGGCGAGGCCGAGGCGGTCTTTGCCCCAATGTATGCGGTTGCCGATGGTGTTCGGATGACCCGCGACTTGACGAATGAGCCTGCAAACATCCTGACCACCACCGAATTCGCCGATCGTCTGGACGAGATGAAATCGCTCGGCCTCCAGGTCGAGGTGCTGGAGGAAGACAAGCTGGCCGAAATGGGCATGCGCACATTGTTGAGCGTGGGGCAGGGCTCAGCCAGCCCGTCGAAAGTTGTGGTGATGCAGTGGAACGGGGGCGACAAGGATGATGCGCCGCTTGCTCTGGTCGGCAAAGGCGTTGTGTTCGACACCGGAGGGATCTCGCTGAAACCGGCGGGTGGCATGGAAGACATGACCATGGACATGGGCGGCGCAGGCGTTGTGGCCGGCACCATGCGCGCGCTGGCCAAGCGCAAGGCCAAGGCCAATGTGGTCGGTCTTGTGGGGTTGGTCGAGAACATGCCCTCGGGCAATGCAACCCGTCCGGGCGACGTGGTGAAATCAATGAAGGGCGACACGGTCGAGATCATCAACACAGACGCTGAGGGTCGTTTGGTTCTGTGCGACGTGATGTGGTACGCGCAGGAGAGGTTCTCTCCGGTCGGTATGATCGATCTGGCGACCCTGACCGGGGCGGTCATCATCGGACTTGGTCATGAGAATGCGGGTGTGTTTTCGAACAATGACACCTTCTGCGATGCCTTCCTGAAATCGGCCAAGGCTGAGGACGAAGGCGCATGGCGGCTGCCCTTGGGCGCGGCTTATGACAAGCAGCTGAAATCGCGAATCGCCGATATGAAAAACGTGGGCGGACGGCCTGCAGGCTCGATCACCGCGGCGCAGTTCCTGCAACGCTTCGTCAAGGAAGAGACGCCTTGGATTCACCTCGATATCGCTGGTGTCGCCTCGGTCGCGGCTGAGACGTCTTATGCCCCCAAAGGCGCTACGGGCTGGGGCGTGCGCGCGCTGAGCCGCTTTGTGCAGGACAATTTCGAGTAAACCCATGGGGGCCGTCTATTTCTATCACCTGACCCGTCAGCCGCTGGAGCATACTTTGCCGGTCCTGCTGGATAAGGCGCGTCAGGCCGGATGGAAGATTGCCGTGCGGGGGACTGATCCTGCGCGGCTGGACTGGTTGGATGAAAAACTGTGGTTGGGACCCGAGGATGGGTTCCTGCCGCATGGACGGGCCGGTGGGCCGCATGATGCGATACAACCGATCCTGCTGACCTCGGACATGCAGGCCGCAAATGATGCCAGCTGCGTGATGGCGGTGGACGGGGCCGCGGTTGACCCGGATGAGGTCGCCGCATTGGACCGGGTCTGCATTCTGTTCGACGGCAATGACATGGAGGCCGTTCAACATGCGCGCGGCCAATGGAAAGCGCTGACTGGCGCGGGATGTTCAGCGCAATACTGGTCCGAGGAATCGGGCCGTTGGGAAAAGAAAGCCGAAGCCTAGCGCGCGGCTGTTGCGGAAATCAGGAGAGCGACAAATGGAAATGAAGCCTTTGGGCCGCACCGGGATTATGGTGTCTGATCTGTGTCTTGGGACGATGACATTCGGATCGCAAACCTCGGAAGCAGAGGCGCATACGCAGATGGACGTGGCGCTGGCAGCCGGGATCAATTTTGTCGATGCCGCCGAGATGTACCCGGTCAATCCGGTCGCCAAAGAGACGATTGGCCGGACCGAGGAAATCCTTGGCAACTGGAATGCGGCCAACGCCGCGCGCCGGGGCGACTATGTTCTGGCCACCAAGCATTCCGGTGAGGGGCTTCGCTTTGTCCGTGATGGCGCGCCGATCACCGCTCAGACGATCCCCGAGGCCATCGAGGGCTCGCTGAAGCGTTTGAAGACCGACTATATCGACCTTTATCAGTTTCACTGGCCCAATCGCGGCAGCTATATGTTCCGGCAGAACTGGACGTTCTCCCCGAAGGGGCACAACACCGATGAAGTGCTGGAGAATATGCAGGAGTGTCTGGAGGCGCTTCAGGTTCAGGTCGACAAGGGCAATATCCGGGCTTTTGGTCTGTCCAACGAAAGTGCCTGGGGTACGGCGCAATGGCTGCGCTTGTCCGAGCAGATGGGCGCCCCACGGGTGGCGTCGGTTCAGAATGAATACTCGCTGCTGTGCCGACTGTTTGACACGGACATGGCCGAGTTGAGCGTTCATGAAGATGTGGGGCTGATGGCGTTCTCGCCTTTGGGAACTGGGTTGCTGACCGGTAAATATCAGGGCGGAGCCATTCCCGAAGCCTCACGCATGTCACTGACGCCTGAACTGGGGGGGCGCAAGTCCGAGCGGGTTTTCGATGCCGTTGACGTCTATTTGCAGATCGCTGCGCGGCATGGGCTGGACCCGACGCTCATGGCGCTGGCTTGGTGCCGGACCCGCCCGTTCATGATGTCCGCCATCTTTGGCGCAACGACAGTGGCGCAGTTGGAGCATATCCTGTCTGGTATCGACCTGCGCTTGTCCGATGAGGTTCTGTCCGAGATCGAGGCGGCGCACAAAGCGCATCCGATGCCGTATTAAAGCGTTTCGGGTTTCACCTGAATCAATAAGTGACACGAATGTCCTGAGAATGCTGAAAGCGTGGCAGGGTATTCGTGTCGCAGGTTTAACCCGAAGCGATCTAGGGGGCGCTGCCCCCGCCGCGCGTGCCGCGCGCCTCCCCCGAGGTATTTCTGGCCAGATGAAGCGGATCCGGTCAGTGATGGGTGGGGTGTGCGCTGTCTTGTCTGAGGTCACGGGCCGACAACCCGTGAGCTGTGCGGAAGGCGCGGGCGAAGCTGGATTGCGAGGTGAAGCCGGTGGCTTGGGCCACGTCCATCAGCGACATGTCGGTATCTGTCACCAGTCGGCGGGCCTCGGCCATGCGGAGCTGCAGGTAGTGGTCCTGCGGCGTGGTGTTCAGGCGCAGGCGGAACTGCTGCTGCAGGGTGCGGGGGCTGGTGCCCAGCCGGTCGGCGATATGGGCTAGCGGCAGCGGATCGTCTAGCGCGGCCTCCATCAGGCTATTGGCTTTGGAGGTCAGAGCAGAGTGGTGGTTCGCCTTGGGGGCGTGTGTTTTGGTTTGGGCCGGAGCGCCTTCGTACAGGAACTGGTTTGAGACACGTGCGGCAAAACCCGCACCATGGCGCGCGGCGACGATGTGCAGCATCATCTCGATCGCGGGAACAGCTCCGCCCGAGGTCAGACGGTTTTCGGAGATTGCGAAGCGGTTTGCCTGAACATCGACCTTGAAAAAGCGGCTCGCGAAACTGTCAAGATCGTCCCAATGGGTGGTCGCGGTGTGACCATCGAGCAGACCAGCCTCGGCCAGTAGCCAGGGCCCTCCGTCTATGCCGGCCATTGCGGCACCCGTGGCCGCGATGCGCCGCAATCCCGCGAGCAGGCTGGGGGTCGCTTGGCGGGCCATTTGAAATCCGGCAACCACAATCATCAGGTCGCAGCTTTGCAGACGGGCCAGCGGAATGCCGGGAACGGTGAGCGCGCTGGTCAGCATAACCGGCTCGTCTGTCGGAGTCACATAGTCCCAATCAAAGGCCGGGCGATCGGCCAGACGATTGGCGGCGCGCATCGGGTCCACGGCCGAGGCGAAGCTGAGCGTGCTGCATTCATCCAGAACCAACAGAGCCGTTTTCAGGGCGCGATGTTCCGGTTGCAGTATGTTTTTTGCGGATTTCATCAAGTTCGATTCGCATTCTGACAAGTGTTTCCACAAGGCTGCGTCAGAGGCGGTGGTTGCGCAAATCGGAATCCGGGGAGAAGCCTGGGGAAAACTTTGGTCAAAACTGGGTATAACTTGGGGAAAACGTTTTTGCCGTGAAAATGGCAGGTATTCCGCTGTCCAGAGCCCGTCCATCAGAGAGGGCCGGGCACCGTGTTTTGACCTGCTGGCCAGCGTAAACAGCCCGCTGACCGGATGGGCGGAGCGTGTTGTTTTTGATGGTGCGACAAGCGCGTGGAGCTAGGGCGTCAGCCTTGATTCGGGCCTCGGATCTGGCGGATTGTGCGGCGGACGGCCTGCCAGTCTTTGGCCTCTTGCGTGTTTCCGGCGGCCTCACATTCGCGCATCTTCTGAGCGGCTTCTGCCTCTGCCCGGTCGCCGTGCGCGGAATAGAGGGCGCGTGCATATTGAGCGGTTTGTAGTGCGTCCATTCTGATCATCCTCCGTAGAGTGTCTGCGCGTTCGCGGTGTCACTATACTACAGGAAGCGGAAAACCGCACGTTTGAGGCGTCAGCCCTTTGCAATCTCGGCCCGCAACCCGCGCAGGTATTCCGGGAATCGGCGGGCGGTCATTTCAGCCTCGCGAATCAGTGTGTCGAAATGCCGGCTGAACACCTCGATCCGGTCGCGGTCGCGGAAAGCCATATAGTGGCTGCCCGCATAGAAGACGCAAAGAAGCGGGCCGAAGATCGTGACAGGTGCAGAATACAGGCGTTTGGCATCGAACAGATAGATGCGCAGGCGGGGATAGTGCTGCTCGCTGAGGTCCAAAAGGTGGTCGATCTGTTCTAAACGGACTGGCAAAGGCAGCCCCTCGTAGTAGCCGGTGCCGAGTGCGAAGCTTCGGATCTCAAATAGGGGCATGGCGATCTCATAGTCCGACTGGGCGCTGCGCATCCAGGACAGGCGATCCTCGGACGCGCCAATTGCTTGATCTGCTGTGCGGCCCAAATGCGGGGCGTATTCCCATTCGAGGATCGCCCGGGTCTTGAGCATATCGGGCAGGGTGGCGGGGACATAGCGGATTTTGTAGCCTGCAGCCTCTTGATGCCATTGGAAAATACGCTCATCGACAAGGGCGCGGGGGGCCTCGGTCATGGTCAGGGAACTCGCCAGCAGTTCAGCGGCACTTTCGGGACGGTCCGAGAGGCTCAGCAGCCAATCTGCCGAGACGCCCAGAGCAGAGGCGCAACTGCCGACCACATGGGCGTTGGGCAGGCGGGCGCCCTCATCGGTCAGCAGCTGTGATACGGTCGAGCGGTCGACACCGATATGTCGAGCGAGGGCGCTTTGGCTGACACCGGTGTCCTCCATCGCGCGGGAAAGTCGCTGGCGAAATTGCACAGCGCGAAGTCGTTTGTCGATTTTATCTATCATGAGAAGATAAATATCACTTCTGATGATTTTTGTTAATCATATTCAGAATTCCCAACACACCACCCGTTGAGTAACGCTTTTGTGATAACAACAAGAAACGGGGTCCGGAATGGAAACGCGACGAAGATCTGTCGTGAAAGCACTCATTTGGAATGTGATGGGGTTGGTGATGATGACTCTGGTGGGCCTGATCGCCACCGGGTCGGTTGCCTTGGGCGGCGTGGTGGCGCTGGTCAACACCGCTATCGGTCTGACGCTTTATATTGTCTATGAGCGGGTCTGGGCGGGAATCTCATGGGGGCGTCATGGGGAAAGCTGAAACGCCCGAATGGGGCACATTGGCCCTGATCGCCGCATGTTACGCCGCCTGGTTGATTGCCACTTTCTACGTGGCAGGTTGGAGCCTGTGGCTCGCGATCCCGATGATGGGTGCGATTGCCGCCCTTCATTCCTCGTTGACGCATGAGGCGTTGCACGGACATCCGTTTCGCACGAAATGGTTGAACGAGGCGTTGATGGCCCTGCCATTGACCCTGTTCATTCCGTTTAACCGATTTCGTGACCTACACCTTGCGCATCATCAGGATTCGAACCTGACAGATCCCTATGATGACCCCGAAAGCAACTACCATGACCCAAAGGTCTGGGCGCAGCTGTCTGAATGGCAAAAGAGGCTGCTTGCCGCCAACAACACCCTGCTCGGGCGCATGGTGTTGGGGCCTGCGATTGGGCAGGTTATGTTTCTGCGGGATGAATGGAACACCCTGATCCGTGGAGACCGTTCGGTCGCACTTGCATGGGCGCTGCATATCCCCGGAGTTGCGGTGGTTCTGTGGGTCGTCGCGCACTCCACCATGCCGATTTGGGCCTATGTCATGTCGGCTTATATCGGTTTGGGTCTTGTGAAAATCCGCACCTTCCTTGAACACCGCGCGCATGAGAAATCGCGCGCCCGCACAGTGATCGTCGAAGATCGCGGTTTTCTGGCTTTCTTGTTTCTGAACAACAACCTGCACGTGGTTCATCACATGAACCCATCGGCCCCCTGGTATGAACTACCCGCGCTCTATCAATCGGGGAAAGAGCGGTATCAGGATTGCAACGAAGCCTATGTCTACGCATCTTATGCCGAGATCTTCAGGGCGTATTTCTGGCGGGCGAAGGACCCGGTGCCGCATCCGCTCTGGCCAAAACCTTGATTTAAAGACAGAACGGAGTTCATGAGTTTATGGATTCCAATCACCATCGCCGCCGCCGGTTTTCAGACGGTCAGGTTTATGCTGCAAAAATCGCTGAGCAGCGTGAAACTGTCTGCGGCTGGGGCGACCTTTGCGCGCTTTGCCTATTCTTTGCCTCTGGCCTTGGTGGGGCTGGTCGTCGCGATTCAGGTCACCGGGTTGGGACTGCCCGAGTTGTCCGCGCGGTTCTGGGTATTTGCAGTGATTGGCGGCACCTCCCAGATTTTGGCGACGATCTGTGTCGTCGCCCTGTTCAAGCAGCGCAACTTTGCCGTCGGCATCACGTTCAAGAAAACCGAAGTCATCCAGACCGCGATCGTTGGATTTGTGGTGCTGGGCGATCAGGTCTCGACCGGGGCGTTGGGTGCGATCGTCGTGGGGCTGCTGGCGGTGCTGCTTTTGTCCAAAACCCCCGGAGGGGACGGGGCGTGGTGGCAGAATCTGACCAATCGCGCCTCGCGGCTTGGGCTAGGCTCGGGGGTGTTATTCGCCTTCTCCTCGGTCAGCTATCGCGGTGCCTCGCTTGAGCTGGGCGATATCGAAGCGTGGTTTCGCGCTTTGGTCACGCTGGCTGCAGTGGTCACGTTTCAATTCGTCAGCATGGGGATCTGGCTGTTGTGGCGCGACCGGGCCGAGTTGCGTGCGGTGTGGAACACGCGCCGAACCGGCGTGTTCGTTGGCCTGACTAGCCTGTGCGGATCCTTCTGCTGGTTCTTCGCCTTCACCCTGCAGAATGCGGCCTATGTCAAAGCATTAGGGCAGGTTGAGCTATTGCTCAGCCTGCTTGCCTCGACCTTGTTTTTCCGTGAGATAATCACCCGGCGCGAGATCGCCGGGATGCTGTTGCTGGGCGCGTCGATACTGGCGCTGGTACTGTCAATCTAAGCGTCTGAGTGGTTAGCCCGCGCGACGTTCATCAAAGCTGAGGGCAATGAAGCTGGGCAGATGATCGCCCATGCCGACAACGGCCGGGCCATGATCGTCCTTGCGGCCACGACCACGACCTTTGGGTTCGCGGGGCTCGCGCTCTTTCTTGCCTTCGCTACGCTTGCCTTCCGCTGCTTTTGCGGGTTTCTCGGCCTTCGGTTTCTCGGGCTTGGGTTCTTCCTTGACCGGGTTGTCGAGGCGCGGAATTTCCTTCTGGATCAGCTTTTCAATCGCATCCAGAGCCTTTTCGTCACGACCTGAACAGATCGTCACGGCCTTGCCTTCGCGTCCTGCACGGCCCGTACGGCCGATGCGGTGAACATAGTCCTCGGCATGGCCGGGCACGTCGAAGTTGAACACATGGCTAACTGACGGGATATCGAGACCACGTGCCGCCACGTCCGAGGCGACCAGAAGGCGCAGCGAGCCATCGCGGAACCCGTCCAGCGTTTTCATCCGCTGCGACTGGTCCAGATCGCCATGGATCGCGGCAGCGTCATAGCCGTATTTCTTCAGGGATTTCGCGCAGATATCCACATCCGTCTTGCGATTGCAGAAGATGATCGCGTTGGTGCATTTGTCACCTTCGGCGTCGATCAGCGCGCGCAGAACCTTGCGTTTACCGCTGGCTTCACGATCCCGGCGACCGCCTTTAAACATCACCACGCCTTGTTCAATCGTCTCGGACGCGGTGGCCTGACGGGCGACCTCAATCCGGGCGGGCGCGGACAGGAAGGTGTCGGTGATACGCTCAATCTCCGAGGCCATGGTGGCCGAGAAGAACAGCGTCTGACGCGTGAAGGGAGTTAGCGAGAAGATGCGTTCGATATCGGGGATGAAGCCCATATCCAGCATCCGGTCGGCCTCATCCACAACCATGATCTGCACGCCGGTCAGCAGCAGCTTGCCGCGTTCGAAATGGTCCAGCAAACGGCCCGGAGTGGCGATCAGAACGTCTACGCCGCGGTCGATCAGGGCCTCTTGCTCTTTGAAGCTGACACCGCCGATCAGCAGCGCTTTGGTCAGTTTCAGGTGTTTGGAATAGGTGTCGAAATTCTCGGCGACCTGCGCGGCCAATTCCCGTGTCGGGCATAGCACCAGCGAACGCGGCATCCGCGCACGGGCGCGGCCACGGGCCAGCAGGGTGATCATCGGTAGCGTGAAGCTAGCGGTTTTCCCGGTGCCGGTCTGGGCGATGCCCAATACGTCTCGCCCTTCCAGCGCGGGTGGAATCGCACCTTCTTGAATCGGAGTGGGGGTTTCGTATCCGGCTTCCTCAATGGCTTTGAGGACCTTCGGGTTCAGGTTCAGTTCGGTAAACTTTGTCATATATGTCCGATTATTGCGGACACTTGACCTGGCCCGCGCGTCTGCGTCATGCCGGGTCAATCTGACCATGCGCACCATGCGCGTTTCGGCTTGAGGCGGGACATAACAAAAACGTGGGGCGGGGTCAAATGAACTGAAATCCCGACGGGATCAATCGGCTGGAAATGGCATTTTTTGCAACAATTCAGCAGCTTCTGGGGAAGTGTTTCGCCACTTTTTCATCCAGATGCAACGGGCGGAGCCGGATCTGATCATGTGCCTCAAGACGAGCACGGACGTCCGGGTCAGCGGCGCTGAGTTCATCGTAAAACGCACGCAGCCCTTTCAGACCGTGCGCAGACTCGATCTGGCTGAACAGCTCGTTCTTGTTCACACCGCCTTGATCGCGGGGCAGGTTCGGGGACATGCCGGGTTTGTAGGAGCCGCGCTCCATCCGGAAACGGTAATGTTTGAACCAATGCTCCCAACTCGGCGCGTGATGGTGGCACAACTCCAGCCCCGGTAGTTCGAATTTGCAGGGCAGGAGGGTCTTGTCCTGAAACAGGTTGTGGATGCGAAAACTTAGCTTTTTCAGACCCGTGCGCACGATCAATTTGCCCTGCACATGGCTGAGGAACCCTCCCAGCACATGGGCGCCATAAGTGGGATAAAGCGCCTGCACCAAAGCCTCGCGGTCCGGGCTTTTGGGGATATGCGCTTTGTACAGGTCCTCGGCCCCGGCAATGGCCTCGATCGGCCGGACCCGAACGGCGGGGATATCTGCGGGCACGGTATCCAGTAGCTGCGGGATTGGGGCGTCCGCCCACAGGAACTCATCCACATCGATATGGGCCAGCCAATCCAGATCGGTTTTGCGATAGGTATAGCTGGCATGAGTGGATTGGCGCACCTGATGCTTGCCCGGGCGCGTCCTGTTGCGGTCACGCCAAAAAGCATCATCGCAGAGTGTCACCTGCACCTTCGGATGCTGCTCCAAATGGTGCTGCGCCTCGGGGTTGGGCTCATCCAGATAGAGGTACAGCCGGTCGGCCCCCATATCCAGGTGGTGGGCCGCAAACCGCAGGATATCCTGCGCGGGCCCTCGCACCATCGAGACAACACCCCATGTGGTCATCGGCGCTGCATCCGTGCGAGACGGCGTTCGCGCATCTTTTTCAGGCGACGAAAGACGGTTCCGGGGTCTTTGTTCAGCTCGGTCATCAGGTGATCCGCCAGCGGCGCTATAGTCGGATCGGTCAGTGCCTTGGTCCAGATCGGTGCGATCAGCGACACGGCCAGCCCGCCGCGCTCCAATGAGAAAGACTGCATCTGCAACGGCAGTGGAGCGGTGCTTTTGCCGCGAAACCAATGGGTTTCCTCGGGTCCACGTTTGGAGAACAACCGCTCGAACTCATAAAGCTTCATCAGCCCGAACAGCATGCGTAGCGCCTGACCGACCTCGCGTTGCGTCGGGGTGTCGCCGTGATCGGCAAAGGTCTGCACCGACGAGACGAGCCAGCGCAGATCGAGCGCTTCCAGCAGATGCGGGGATTGCTCGGCCCAAAGCCGCCGAAACAAAGCGGGCGTGTGACGCGGGTAAGAGCGTTTGCGCAGATTGGCGATCAACTGGGCGTTCAGGAAAGCCAGTTCCGAATTGCCCACGAACTCGGTGGCGATCTTGGCGCGCTTCTGGTCCCACGCGGTGGCATCGTCGCTTTCAGGGGCGAAGGTCGCGCGTTCCGGCACGATCTGCTGCGCCATTGCGTCCAGATCAATGTTCAGATCGGGCAGGGGGCGGGTGCCGAACACAAAAGGCGCGCGCCTGTTTTCCAGGATCTCCAGCATGTCGGGCAGGCCGCCGGGAAAGGTCAGGTCGTCATCGCTCATGCGGGCAGAATTGCACAGCCGGGATTGGCTGTGCAATCAGGCAGTTGGATCACACCATCATCTCTTTGGTGGCTGTCAGGTTCAGCGCCGGATAGTCCCGCACGACCCGGTCGATATCCCATTGCAGGCGGGTCAGATAGACAATGTCGCCGTCATGGTCATGAGCGATGTGCTGCTTGTTGGCGTTGACGAATTTCTCAACCTCGGACTTCTCACCACTCACCCAACGGGCCGAGGTGAACTGAGACGCCTCAAACCGAACCGGCAGGCCGTATTCCATTTCGATCCGGCTGGCGAGCACTTCGAATTGCAACGCGCCGACGACGCCCACGATAAAGCCCGAGCCGATCGAGGGTTTGAACACTTTGGCCGCGCCTTCTTCGGCAAACTGCATGAGCGCCTTTTCCAGATGCTTGGCCTTCATCGGATCGCCCGGACGGACGGTCTGCAGCAGTTCCGGTGCAAAGGACGGGATGCCGGTCACGCGGATCGCTTCGCCCTCGGTAAGCGTATCGCCAATGCGCAGCTGCCCGTGGTTTGGGATACCGATGATGTCTCCGGCCCAGGCTTCCTCTGCCAGTTCCCGGTCCGAGGCTAGAAACAGAACAGGGTTCGAGATCGCCATAGGCTTTTTCGACCGCACATGGGTCAGCTTCATACCGCGTTTGAAATGCCCCGAGGCCATACGCACAAAGGCCACCCGGTCGCGGTGCTTGGGGTCCATATTGGCCTGCACCTTGAAGACAAACCCGGCGACCTTCTTTTCATCCGGGGAAATCTGACGCGGTTCTGCCGATTGGATCTGCGGCTGCGGGCCATAGGCGCCGATCCCCTCCATCAGCTCTTTCACGCCGAACGAGTTGATCGCTGAGCCAAACCAGATCGGGGTCATGTGCCCTTCCAGAACCGCTTGCGGATCGAGGGCAGGCAGCAATTCACGCGCCATCTCGACTTCTTCCAGCAGCTTCTCCAGCAGATGTTCGGGCACGTGTTCGGCCAGTTTGGGATCGTCCAAACCGTCGATCTGGATGCTCTCGGCCACTTTGTTACGGTCGGCGCGGTCCATCAGTTCCAGCCGGTCGCGCAGCATGTCGTAACAGCCGATGAAATCGCGACCCACACCAATTGGCCAAGCTGCTGGTGTGACGTCGATGGCCAGCATCTCTTGAATTTCGTCGATGATCTCGAACGTATCGCGGCTTTCGCGGTCCATCTTGTTACAGAAGGTCAGGATCGGCAGATCGCGCAGGCGACAGACCTCGAACAGCTTCTGCGTCTGGCTTTCGACACCTTTCGCTCCGTCGATCACCATCACAGCCGCATCCACCGCAGTCAACGTGCGATAGGTGTCTTCCGAGAAATCGCTGTGGCCAGGGGTGTCGACAAGGTTGAACCGGAAATCCCCATAGTCGAACGACATCGCCGAGGCGGATACCGAGATACCCCGATCCTTCTCCATCTGCATGAAGTCAGACCGCGTGCGCCGCGCCTCACCCTTCGCGCGCACCTGACCAGCCATCTGGATCGCACCCCCATAAAGGAGGAACTTCTCGGTCAGCGTCGTTTTCCCCGCATCCGGGTGCGAGATGATGGCGAATGTCCGACGACGAGCGATCTCGGGCGGCAATACGGGTTGGTTCGAGGCGGTATCAAGCATGAGCGCGCGTATAGGCGGGGAAACCCGCCGAAGCAAGACAAACGGACTGGTTCGAATCGGCAAGCTGTGGCAAAGAGAACATATAGTGAACAAATTATGGGAGTGAACCAATGGAATTGAAAGAGATTGCGAACGAGCTTGTAGCTGGTTGCCGTGAAAACAGGACCGCTGAGAATTTGGGTAAACTCTATGCCGCGGATGCTGTCTCGGCCGAGGCGGTGGATGACGTTGGCATGGGGCGTGAGGTTCAGGGTCTGGAAGCCATTCGTGGCAAACATGAATGGTGGGACAGCGCGACAGAGGTCAGCCATGTCTCGGTCAGTGATCCGATGCTGCATGGCGACGACCGCTTTGCCGTGATTTTCGAGATCAAGGGCAAGTTCATAGAAAGCGGCGAGAATTTCGATATGAGCGAAGTGGGTGTCTACCACGTGGCCGATGGCAAAATTGTGAGGGAAGAGTTCTTCTACTAAGCCCTGTTGAATTCTGGTCTTCTCTGTCTGGCTGGTGCTAGACATGCGGGCAACAACAGATAGAGGGGATCAGAATGGATCTTGGAATTCGCGGCAAGCGTGCGTTGGTTTGTGCCAGCAGCAAAGGGCTTGGACTGGGCTGTGCCGAGGCGTTGGCTGAAGCAGGTGTTGATCTGGTGATGAATGCGCGCGGTGCTGAGGCACTTGAAGCTGAAGCGGCGCGGTTGCGTGCGGACCATGGCGTCGCGGTTGAGACGGTGGCCTGTGATGTGACCTCAACCGAAGGTCAGGCACAGGTAATTGAGGCCGCGCAGAGTGTTGATATTCTAGTCACAAATGCGGGCGGGCCGCCTCCGGGTTTGTGGTCGGACTGGGATCGTGAGGATTTCATCAAGGCACTGGATTCCAACATGCTGACGCCGATCGCTTTCATGAAAGCGCTGCTGCCTGGGATGACGGAAAAAGGTTGGGGGCGGGTGGTGAATATCACCTCGCAATCCGTGCGCGCGCCGATCCCGGCTCTGGGGTTGTCGAATGCGGCGCGCACCGGGCTGACCGGTTACGTGGCCGGAACGGCGCGTCAGGTCGCCCCGCAAGGTGTGACGATCAACAACCTGCTTCCGGGAATTCATGACACCGACCGCGCCTTGTCGCTGGATACCGGTGTGTCCAATCAACAGGGCATTTCTCTGGATGAGGCCCGCGCGGCCCGGTCCGCCACGATCCCGGCGCGTCGCTACGGCACGCGTCGAGAGTTCGGCGCAGCCTGCGCTTTCCTGTGTTCTCAACATGCGGGCTTTATCGTTGGGCAGAACATACTGCTGGATGGCGGCGCAACCAATTTGACGATGTAGGAATGGCACAGAATTTCTCTCTGAAGGACCAATTGTTCAACATGGAAAAGACCCGCTACCTAGCGGGTTTATTCCAGACGGCGGACCCGGACTTCGACGCCGATGCGTTCGAAGCGCAGGTCATGTCGCGCCTGTTGGATCTGGAGCTGAAAGAGAGAATGACCTGGATCGCCGATTGCCTGCAGCAGTCCTATCCGGGCAATTTGCCAGCGGTCGCGCCGTTGATCCTGCGCGCCTTACCGCCGCCATTGGATCCCAGCAAGACAGATGACGATTTTGGCGATTTCATCTTTGCGCCGCTTGGGGATTGGGTTGTCGCCGTTGGAGCCGAGCATCCAGAGCTGGCGTTGGACTTGCTGGAGGAACTCACACAGCGTTTTTCGATGGAATGGGCGATCCGTCCGTTCCTGAACAGCCACCCCGATCTGGTCTTGGCGCGGATGCAGCGTTGGAGCAAGCACGACAGCTATCATGTGCGCCGTCTGGTCAGCGAGGGCACACGGCCCCGCCTGCCATGGGGGCAGGCGGTTGGTCTCGCGGTGACCGACCCCTTGCCTTTGCTGGATCGTCTGCATCGGGACACAACACGCTATGTAACGCGCTCGGTTGCGAACCATCTGAACGATATCACCAAAAAGGACCCCGATCTGGTTCTGGACTGCCTGCAGCGCTGGCGCGAGGCAGGTGAGCAGGACGAGGCAGAGTTGGAGTGGATGATCTCTCACACCCTGCGTGGGCTTGTGAAGGCGGGGCATCCGGGGGCGATGAAGATGCTGGGCTATGACCCGGACGCGGATGTCATTGCAGACATTTCGCTGGACGGCGAGGCCCGGATCAATGACGCTTTGGCGTTCACGGTCGAGTTGCAAGGGTCTTCTGACCAACCTGTTCTGGTGGATTATATCATTCACTTTCAACGCCCTAACGGAAAAACTTCAGCCAAGGTTCACAAGCTGAAACAGGCCGCGCTGAAGAACGGCGCGTTGCGTCTGGACAAACGCCACAAGCTCAAAGGCAATGCGACCACGTTCAAACTGGTGCCGGGTGCGCATCGGCTTGAGGTTCAGGTGAACGGAAAAATCCGCGCCGGTGTCGATTTCGAGCTGCTTGCGGAATAGCTGATCCCTTGCGCCGGATGGGCGGGGTTGCTATCCCCGCTCAAGCCCGATGGAATTGATCGGGAAAGGCAACAGGACTCATCTGTGACAGGCAACACACCTCCTCCTCGTTTGGAAATTCGCAATATGATCCGCCGGTTCGAAGGCCGGGTTGTGGTGGATGACGTCTCGCTGACGGTCGAGGCCGGGCGGGTGACCTGCCTGCTTGGGCCGTCCGGCTGCGGCAAATCCACAACCTTGCGGATGATCGCCGGGGTCGAGATGCAGGACTCGGGCGAGATCTATGTAGATGGCAAGCTGATCTGCGATACGGTGTTCCGCGTTCCGCCTGAACGCCGCGAGATTGGGTTGATGTTTCAGGACTTTGCCCTGTTCCCGCATCTCAGCGTGGCCGACAACGTGAGTTTCGGCCTGAAAGGCAGTAAGGATCAAAAACGCGCCCGGGTTGAGGAACTGCTGACCAAAGTCGATCTGATGCGGTTCATTGACGGGTTCCCGCATCAACTGTCCGGTGGAGAACAGCAGAGGGTGGCTTTGGCGCGCGCTCTGGCACCGCGCCCCCGGATCATGTTGATGGACGAGCCGTTCTCGGGCCTAGACAACCGTCTGCGCGACGGTATCCGGGACGAAACGCTGGCGATCCTGAAAGAGGAAGACGCGGCCGTTCTGCTGGTCACCCATGAGCCGGAAGAGGCCATGCGCATGGCCGATGAGATCGCCTTGATGCGGGGCGGCAAGATCGTGCAACAAGGCGCGCCGTACAATGTCTACACACGGCCAGCGGACAAAGCAGCTGTCGCATTCTTCAGTGATGTCAACGTGTTGCAGGCGCAAGTGAATGGTGCCTTGGCCGAGACCCCGTTCGGACAATTCCTGGCGCCGGGCTTTCCAGACGGTACCGATGTCGAGATCGTTTTCCGCCCCCAACACCTCCGGCTGGATTTCGACCGAAACGGCAAAGGGCCTTTGCCCACGGCCACAGACGGCGTCGCAGCGCGCGGAGTGGTTGAGCGGGCTCGGTTCCTGGGCAATGAAAGCCTGGTCGAGTTTCGGATGGACTACGACGGCTCGATCCTCAAGGCGACCGTTCCAAACGTGTTTGTCCCCGCGCCTGGGCGGGTGATGTGGCTGACCATCCGACGCGACCGCTGTTTCGTTTTCCCTAGATAGAGCGCAATTTACCCGCAAGTGGTGCGCGAAAGCCGCAGATTGCGGGCCTGCATTGCTTGCCGCAACGCGGGGTCGGGTCTATCAAGGGCGAAACGCGGGGGTGGGACGGTCATGCGTATTCTGATTACCAATGATGACGGCATCAATGCGCCGGGGCTGATCACGCTTCAGGCGATTGCAAAGGATCTGTCCGGACCTGACGGTGAGGTCTGGGTCGTGGCCCCAGCATTCGAGCAATCGGGTGTCGGCCACTGCATAAGCTACACCCATCCCATGATGGTCGCCAAACTGGATGAGCGGCGATTTGCGGCCGAGGGCTCTCCGGCGGATTGTGTTTTGGCGGGCCTGCATGACGTGATGAAGGATTGCCCGCCCGATTTGGTGTTATCTGGCGTGAACCGGGGTAACAACTCGGCGGAAAATACGCTCTATTCCGGGACCATTGGCGGCGCGATGGAGGCTGCTTTGCAGGGCGTGCCGGCCATTGCCCTGTCGCAGTATTTCGGCCCGCGCAATCTGGGGCTCGAGGATCCGTTCGAGGCCGCCAGTCGCTTTGGCGCTGATCTGGTACGCCGCATTCTGGACGCGACCCCTGCAGAGCAAGGCGACTACCGCCTGTTCTACAATGTTAACTTCCCACCCGTTCCCGCAGATGAGGTTCTGGGCACCCGCGTTGCCCCGCAAGGGTTCCGCCGCGATACGCATTTCTCGGTTGAGCCACACAGCTCGCCCTCGGGGCGGCGGTTTCTGTGGATCAAGGGCGGATACCAGCACAACCCGACCGCGCCCGGCACAGACGCGGCGGTCAATCTGGAAGGCTATATCTCGGTCACGCCGATGCGGGCGGATCTGACCGCGCATGACACGCTAGAGGCATTGAAGTCGATCGAATGAGTGGATTGGACCCGGAAACCGTCATGCAGTTCCTGTTCGCCCTGCGCAAACGGGGCGTGACCGATGCGCGTGTCCTCGCCGCGATGGAGGCGGTCGACCGGGGGCGCTTCGTCACCGGCCTGTTCGCCGACCGCGCCTATGAGGATATGCCGCTGCCCATCGCCTGCGGTCAGACGATCAGCCAGCCCTCGGTGGTGGGGTTGATGACACAGGCGCTGGATGTGCGTCCGCGTGACACTGTTCTCGAGATCGGGACAGGGTCGGGGTATCAGGCGGTGATCCTGGCGAAACTGGCGCGTCGCGTATACACGGTTGAACGGCACAGGCGGCTGGTCAGCGAGACCGGCAAGTTGTTTGCCGAACTGGGGCTGACCAATGTCACATCGATGCTGTCGGATGGCTCGTTCGGTTTGCCGGAACAGGCACCCTTTGATCGAATCATCGTGACCGCGGCGGCTGAGGACCCGCCAGGCCCGCTCTTGGCGCAGCTGAAAATCGGGGGTATCATGGTGCTACCCGTCGGGCAGTCGGATGCGGTGCAGCAGTTGATCAAGGTGACGCGCACCGAGACCGGTCTGGACTATGATGAATTGACGTCAGTTCGGTTCGTGCCGCTGCTTGAAGGGCTAGGCAAGGACGAGACGTAACAGGTTTTTTGGAATGGATCGCCGGAACCCCGGACAACAGGGGCAGGTGTTGAGGACAAAAGTCATGAGAGCAGTTACCAAATCAACGATGCGCCGTTGTGCGACCGGAGTTGCGGCTCTGGCCATTCTGGCCGGGTGCGAGGGGCCGTTGGATTACGACCTGCGCGGGCAGCTTGGCGGGTTTTCCACCACGGATGCGGCGCAATCCGCGACCACCAACCGCCCTGCGCCCGATGCGCGCGGGGTGATCACCTATCCGAACTATCAGGTCGCCGTGGCGCGCCGAGGCGATACCGTGCGCGATGTGGCGGCCCGGGTCGGCCTGCCCGAAGGTGAGCTATCGCGGTTCAACGGCTTGCAGACAACCGACGCGCTGCGCGAGGGTGAGGTTCTGGCCTTGCCGCGATCTGTTGGCGCGTCAAGCGGTGTGGATATTGCCTCGATCGCTGGAAACGCGATTGATCAGGCCCCGGATACGGGCGGGGTTCAGACGACGGTGCTGAAGCCGGTCGAACCTGCGCCAACGCCTACGCCGGTCGCTTCTGGTCCGGAGCCGGTGCGCCACAAGGTGAAACGGGGCGAGACGGCCTTTACCATTTCGCGTCTCTATCAGGTGCCGGTTGAGGCTTTGGGAGAGTGGAACGGGTTGGGCCCGGATTTCGCCATTCGTGAGGGGCAATATCTGTTAATCCCGGTCAAGAACCAGGCGGCCCCGCGTCAGGCGGCGGCAGCGGCTCCGGTCGCTGCGACCGAGGTGACGCAGCCGGGGCAGGGTTCTCCGACACCGACACCGCCGAGTGCGACCCAGCCGCTTCCGGATGAACAGGTCGCACCGCTGGCCGAGGCTCCCGAAGCGCCGGATGTCACAGCCGAAGCGCCCACCCGCAGTTCCGGTTCCTCCGCTCTGTCCTTGCCGGTCGCGGGCAACATTATCCGGACCTATGACAAGGGTAAGAATGAAGGCATCGACATCGCGGCCGCTCCGGGCACGTCGGTCACTGCAGCCGAGGCTGGAACAGTGGCTGCGATTACCGCAGATGCCGATCAGGTGCCGATCATTGTTGTGAAGCATAACAATGACTTGCTGACGGTTTATGCCAATGTTGAGGATATCACCGTCAAGAAAGGTGATCGGGTGCGGCGGGGGCAGAAACTGGCGGAATTGCGCGGTGGCGACAACGCCTATGTGCATTTCGAAGTCCGCAAAGGCTTTGAGTCGGTTGATCCTGAGCCTTATCTCAGGTGACCAGAATGGCCCGTTCCGGGCCATGCCTCCGGCGGGGATATTTTTAGCCAGATGAAGGGCGGATCACCCGTGTGGATCGAAGTCGCTCAGGCGTTTTCCCGGCTCGTCTGTGAAAAGCTCGGGCAGGGGAGTCACGGTTTCGATCAGGTCGATGCGGAAAACGCGAAAGCCGTTGCGCAGCTCGCACCATGCGGTGAGGGTCCAGACGCGGCCCCAATACTCCATATGGAGGGGGCGGATGGTGCGTTCGGTTAGGGTGCCGTCGATGCGGCGGTAGGACAGGTGCAGTTTCTGGCGGGTTTTGATGGCGGCGCGGAGCGGGGCCATATGCGCCAATCCGCGCGCGGCGTCGGCGAAGGGGTAGACCGCGAATTTCCATGTATCAGCCTCGGCCACGACCTGCGTGGGCAGGACAGCGTCGATCTTTTCCGCCAGTGACTCGGCTGCGGCTTTCAGGCCGGGATCAGCTGCCTCGGCGACGATGGCCATCCCGAGGTTCAGCGCCTCAAGCTCGGCCGTGGTCAGATTGAGTGGGGGAAGGGTGATCTGCTCGCGCACCATGTAACCCACGCCGCGTTCGCCGTCGACGGGAACGCCCGAGGCGACCAGAGTGTCCATGTCGCGATAGATCGTGCGGACCGAAACCTCGAGCCGGTCCGCGATGTCCTGCGCGCGGTGTAGTTTACCGTCGCGCAAGATTTGAATGATGTCGAACAGGCGATCAGTGCGGCGCATGATACGCCGTTCTGACCTGTGTCAGGTCATGTTCCATAGGACTGCCTCATGCCGCATCTGCAGGCTTTCGGGGTTGATGGCCGCCATCAGGGCTGGCGCAAACTCCTGCTGCGGGAATTCTGCGGCCGCCGTTTGTGCAGCGTTCATATCTTGCCAAACGACATAATCCGTCCAGCGGCCGTCTTCCCCTTGGCTGAGGTGGCGGTGGGCAAAGCCGGGTGCTGCGCGCACGAAGCTCTCGGTCGATTGGCTGAGTTTGACGAAGGCCTCGGGTGAGGTGCCCTCGGTCAGGGTGAAGGTGACGATTTCGGCGACATGGGTCATGTGTTTCTCCGTTGACCAGGTTGCGATACCGCTGTCCTAGCCCGTTGCAACTGACATAAACCTGTCAGTTGAGAAAAGCGAGAGCCATGAATCCGCAAGATCACATCAAATTTGCCGCCGGAATTGGCGCGGCTGTCTTTTTAGAACGCGGCTGGCCGCGTAAACACGGGGTCAGAAAAAGGTTCAGGCGCAGTGCGCCTTTGAGAAGGAGAACAAACATGCTCAACAATATCGGACTTCCCGGCCTGCTGCTGATCGCTGTTGTGGTGCTGGTGCTGTTTGGCCGCGGAAAAATCAGCTCGCTGATGGGTGAGGTTGGCAAGGGCATCACCTCGTTCAAGAAAGGCGTCAAGGAAGGCGCGGACGAGCTGGAGCAGGATGCAGCCGAAGTGGCCAAGGACGTCACGCCCGAAACCGAGAAAGACAAGGTCTAAACCCGGATGTTTGATCTGGGCTGGACCGAGCTTCTGGTCATCGGCATCGTTGCCCTGATTGTGGTGGGGCCAAAAGACCTGCCCGTGCTGTTTCGCAATGTCGGGCGGTTCGTCGGCAAGGCCCGTGGGATGGCGCGCGAATTCACCAGCGCCATGAACGAGGCTGCGGACCAGGCAGGTGTGAACGAGATCAAGAAGGGCCTGAACGCGGCTACGAATCCCGTGAACAGCGCGATGGACGGTGTCAAAAAGGCCGCTCAGGATTTGAGCAGCAGCATCGACCCCACGAAGTTCGACCCGGAAAGTGAAACGGGCAAGCTGGCGGCTGAGCGGGCGGAACAGGCCAAGAAGATTCAAGCCACCTCTGCTCGCGCCGCTGCCGAGCGCAAGGCCAAAGAAGCGGCTGATGCGCTGGCCAAAGCCGAAGAGGCCGAAGCCGCGCTGAACACTGAGAACAAGACATGAGCAAGACCGACGAAATCGAAGACAGCTCGGCCCCTCTGATCGAGCATCTGGCCGAATTGCGGACACGACTCATTCACTGCGTCGTGGCGTTTCTGATCGGTATGATCATCTGTTTCACGGTTGCGACGCCTCTTTTCAACTTCCTGACGCATCCTTTGTGTGAGGTGTTGAATGAGCGTGGCCAGGATTGCGGGCTGATCTTCATCTCGCCGCAGGAAGGCTTCTTTGTTGCGATCAAGGTGTCGCTGCTGGGGGGCTTTATTCTGGCGTTCCCCTATATCGGGATGCAGATGTGGCGCTTTGTTGCTCCGGGGCTATATAGGTCCGAGAAGAACGCTTTCTTGCCGTTCATGTTGGCCTCGCCCTTCATGTTCCTGTTGGGGGCAAGCTTCGCCTTCTACGTCGTAACGCCTTTGGCCTATGACTTTTTCCTCGGGTTCCAGCAGTTCGGCGCTGAAGGTGAGGCCGTCGTGGATGGCGCCACCTCTGCACCGCTGAGCGTGGTGTTCCAAGGCTCCGCTCAGGAATACTTGAACCTGACAATCAAGTTCATCGTGGCCTTCGGGTTGTGTTTCCAACTGCCGGTGTTGCTTACGCTGATGGGCAAGGCGGGGCTGGTCACGGCTGAGGGGCTGGGTAGTGTCCGTAAATACGCGGTAGTCGCCATTCTGGTGCTTGCCGCGCTCGTGACGCCTCCCGACGTGATCACACAGATCATTCTGTTCGTAGTGGTCTACGGCCTTTATGAGGTGTCGATCTTCCTTGTGGCGCGTGTCGAGAAGAAACGCGAAGAACAACTCCGCGCGGATGGCTACTATGATGACGAGGCCGAAGCGGATGAGGACCTGATGCAGGAAGAAGACGGGAAGTAATCTCTTGCTGTTTCCAAGACAGGCGCGCCCATGACAGGCGCGCCTTTTTCGTTGGAACCCCTTGTTGCCAAAAGCCGAACATGGTTTGACACCGTTGGAATAAGACCCCGGAGGCCGCCATGGATACCCAAGCCCTGAACCGTATCGCCGACGCGCTAGAGCGGATGGCTCCGGCCCCCCTAGCGGGTCCGGACTTCAACGCTGCATCGGCTTTCGTCTGGCAGGTTGAACCTGACCGGCTTGACCCTGTCCCTCAGGTCAACCGCGTGGATCTGGATCTGTTGGTGGGCATTAACCGTTCACGCGATACGCTGCTGGACAACACAAGGCGCTTTGCGAAGGGCTACAAGGCCAACAACGCGCTGCTCTGGGGCGCGCGGGGGATGGGGAAATCCAGCCTCGTGAAGGCCGTCCACGGCACGCTGCAAACCGAGCACGCAAACCTGAAACTGGTCGAGCTTCAACGCGAAGACATGAGCTCGGTCGCGCGGCTGTTGAACCACCTGCGCGCGGCGCCGCACCGGTTCATCCTGTTCTGTGATGACCTGTCGTTCAGCCATGACGACCAGCACTACAAATCGCTCAAGGCTGTGCTGGACGGCGGCATCGAAGGCCGGCCCGAAAACGTCGTCTTCTACGCCACCTCGAACCGCCGCCACCTGATGCCGCGGGACATGATCGAGAACGAACGCTCCAGCGCCATCAACCCGTCCGAAGCCGTCGAAGAAAAGGTCTCACTGTCCGATCGTTTCGGGCTGTGGTTGGGCTTCCATCCCTGTGATCAGGACGAATACCTGGCCATGATCGACCGTTATTGCGCCGCCTACAAAGTGTCGGTCGACCCGGAAACCTTACGCGCGGAAGCCATCGAATGGCAGGCGACGCGCGGGTCGCGCTCGGGCCGTGTTGCGTGGCAATTCTTCGTCGATCTCGCGGGGCGCAACGGCGTCCATATCGCGTGATCCCAGCTTCATCTGGCTAAAAATACCTCCGCCGGAGGCATGGCCCAAAGGGCCATTCCCTACAACAACGCCAGAATCCGAGCCGCTTCATCCGCTGTGCTGGTCAGCACATCGCGATCCTCACCGGGGTGAAACCGCGCGCGCACGGCTGTCGGCATCGGGGCAGGCTCCACAATCGACACTTTGGGCCCAGTCCGTTCAGTCTCAACCTGCCAACTGTGTGCCAGAGCGATCTGGGCGGCCTTGGTGGCGCCGTAGATGCCGTAGAACTTCTCGCCCGCTTTGGGGTCATCAAAGAACACGGCATGCCCGGCCTCACCCAGCAAAGGTGTCACATAGGGGATCAGTACCGAGGTGGCATTGGCGTTGGTGTTCATCGCCTTTGTCCACTCTTTGGGATCAACGAAATGCGCCGGTGTGAGGGCCGAAGTATGGACGGCCGTATGCAGCCACAAATCCACTTTGCCCCAGCGATCATGAATACCCCTGCATAGGGTAGCCATCGCGTTGGGGTCGGTGATGTCCATGGGCGCAAGGGTGGCCGAACCGCCCTTGGCTTTGATCCGGTCGTCCAGCTCTTCCAACCCGCCAGTGGTACGGGCGACGGCGACGATGTGATACTCGGGGGCCAGCGCTTCGGCCAGGGCTGCGCCCAACCCGCGAGAGGCCCCAGTGACAAGGGCAACTTTGGTCTGATCGGTCATGGCAGCGGTTTGAACGCCCGCGCGCGGGTCGTCAAGAGGGCGCTAGCCCCCCGGAATTCCAATCCGGCGGGTCTGGCCGCTTTGTCGCAGCATGATCCCGTGTTCATCAATGGCGACAACGGTGCCCGAGGCTACGCGGCTGCCCGGCTTGACCTCTTTTAAACGTCCCGAAGACAGGCGCATCAACGCGCGCAGGTCGGCTTTCGGGCCAAAGACACCCAGAACCGAGACCGAATTTCTTTTCAACGCGCCCCGCTGCGTGGCCGCGCTTTTGACATTGGCATTTGGCATTTTCTGCGGCTCGAACCGGGTTCGAACCCCCCATCTAAGTGGATTGTGTGAGTGGTGGAGAAGCGCTGCCTACCAAACCGCAAAATAAATCAAAAGATCACCCCGCTCGCAACAGATCACGGCGAGGTGAGGGGGGCGGAAGCCTTTGCAATCAGGTCATTCCTATCGGCAAAATCCAGCCAAAGCCGTGGCGATGTCCACGGCCTGCGTTGTTTTCTGATTCGCGTTGTCTCTTTAGCCCGACGCCAGTTTCGCCGCGTTCCACGACCCGCCGACAACCTGCATGTCTTCGCGCTTTTTGCTGACGCGGGTGCTGTTTTCTAGACTGTCGAGATAGTCACCGCTGACACTGCCGGTGATGTAGTTTCCGTCAAAGCAGGAACAGTCGAACGCCTCGATGTCAGGGTTGCCTTCTTTGGCGGCCCAGATCAGATCGTCGAGGTTCTGATAGAACAGAGCATCTGCTCCCAGTTCTTCGCGAATCTCTTCGATCTCTTTGCCGTTGGCGATCAACTCGTGCTTGGTGGGCATGTCGATGCCATAGACATTGGGGTATTTCACCGGGGGCGAGGCGCTGGCGATGTAGACCTTCTTGGCCCCGGCCTCGCGGCACATTTGCACGATCTTCTTGATCGTATTGCCGCGCACGATCGAGTCGTCGATCAGCAGGACATTGTGATCCTTGAACTCCAGCGGAATGGCGTTCAGCTTGCGGCGCACGGATTTCTGACGCTCTTCCTGACCGGGCATGATGAAGGTCCGACCGACATAGCGGTTCTTCACCAGACCTTCGCGATAGGGGATGCCGGTGATCTTGGCGGCCTCAAGCGCCACGGGGCGGGCGCTGTCTGGAACTGGGATGATCCGGTCGATTTGAAGACCCGAGTCCTGGATCTGTTTGGCCAGCGTTTGCCCCATACGCATCTGGGTTTTGTAGACCGAGACTCCATCCAGAAGGGAATCCGGACGGGCGAGGTAGACATATTCGAAGATACAGGGCGTCAGCTTGCCTTCGACGGCCTGAAACTCGTGCATGTTGCCGTCCAGATCAATCAGGATGGCCTCGCCGGGGTTCAGGTCACGGATCTTGGTAAAGCCGTTGATGCCAAAGGCCACGTCCTCGGAGGCAAAGGCGTAGTCATTGCCGTCGCCCTCGGTCTCGCGGATAGCAACCGAAAGCGGACGAATGCCGTGCGGGTCGCGGAAGGCCAGCATGCCAACACCGGCGACAAGGCAGATGACCGAGTAGGCACCCTGCACACGCTCCATCGTCATCTTCACGCCGGCAAAGATGTTGCGGATGGGTTCGGCATTGCCATTCACCTTGATCGCGTCGGCCACCTTGTCGGCCAGAACGTTCAGCAGGATCTCTGAATCTGACGTGGTGCGCAGGTGACGGCTGTATTTGCCGGTGACTTTTTCGCGCTGCTCAGCCGTGTTAGTGATGTTGCCGTTGTGGACCAGATAAATACCGTAAGGCGCGTTGACGAAAAAGGGCTGCGCCTCGGACGCGCTGAGCGACCCTGCGGTGGGATAGCGCACATGGCCCATGCCGACTTTGCCCAGAAGCGTTTCGGCGTCCGTCGCGTTGAACACGTCTTTGACCAAACCGTTGGCTTTTTTCTCGCGAAAGAACTCACCATTATATGTGACGATCCCCGAGGCATCCTGACCCCGGTGCTGCAGCATCAGCAGCCCGTCATAGATTTCCGCAAACACATCATGTGTCCGGCTTGCGATCCCCAAAATCCCACACATTTACGGGCTCCAATTACTATGACGTTTTGACCAGAGGGTTGAGTGACGGCCGGATAGGGAGGGGTCGTACCGTTCGTATCTTGCAGGCCAGACGGTGCATTATCACCGCATTGCAGGCAGATGAACATTGAAAGGACAAACCCGACAGCTCCGATTCCGTGGCAGTTTGGCCTCCACATACTGCCTTAGAACGCGGCTGTCATCAAAGGATCACATTTCTATAGGCCGCAGTTCTGATTTCTTCAGTTGCGGCGTGGTGACATATGAATTCATTTGTGCTGACATATGCATAATTTCATCGCGGAACTTATCGGGGAGGGGGCCAGAATGTGGCAGGAACGCTCACCAAACAAGAAAGATGAGCCGCCGAAAAGGCGCTGCCATCGGTGCCGCGGCATGGGGCGTGCGCCGTGCCCGATCTGCAATGGGGCAGGTGAAGTGGTCAAAAGTCGTGATATTCTGGGTAAACCGATTTCCAGCCGGTGTGATGGCTGTTTCGGCTTGAAAACCACCCGCTGCACGGTCTGCGGGGGTGAGGGGTTTGTTCAATGAAAAAGCCCGGCGCGAGGCCGGGCTTTTCGATTAACTGTCTGTGTGATTTAACTGTCGGTGGTTTCCGCAGCAGGGGCCGAGTCGCCTGCGGTGCAGCTGGCCACCAGCTCTTCGTATTGTGCAGTGACCCAACCCAGCGCGGCCTCGGGGTTTTGTTCTTCGATCTGGGTGCTGAACTGTTCGAACACCTTGGCCGAGCGGCTTTCGTCTACAAGCGTGTAGGACTGGCCGGTCATCACGGTGTCGTAGACAAAGAACGCGATAGCGACCAGCAGGATGCCCCGCGCGATGCCGAAGAAGAAGCCAAGCGCCTGATCCAGACCGCCCAGTGCCGACCGTTGCACCAGCGATGAAAATAGCGGCGTGAAGATGCTGACGATGATCAGGGCAATTGCAAACACGGCCGCAAAGCCGGTGATGACCGATAATTCGCAGCTGTCGCGCAGGAAATCTCCGACCACCGGGATTTCTTTGACCAGCGGCACGGCCTGCGGTGCGAAGATGAATGCCAGAACGGCTGCTGCCACCCAGCCAGCGATGGCAAGAACCTCGCGCATGAACCCGCGCGAATAGGCCAGAATGCCTGACAGCACGATGATCAGGGCCACAACCCCGTCAATAATTGTAAAACCTTCCATGGCCCTCGCCTGTTCTTTTCTGCCCCTCAGGGCCGGACTTTAACCTGCTCCGAAGGTTTCGCCAACAAACCCCACCAAATCAGAGGGTCGGGTGAGTGTCAGACCTGCCACAGTACCGGTTTTGCCGCCCGCCGGAGCGATTGCCGATGTGAAACCAAGTTTTTGTGCTTCTTTCAACCTGTTTTCGGTCTGAGGGGCCGGTCTAAGTGCCCCGGACAGAGAGATTTCTCCGAAAACGACTGTATCTGCAGGCAGGGCGCTGTCTTCGCGTGCACTTAGTAACGCCGCGGCAACGGCCAGATCGGCGGCGGGTTCACTGACCTTCAGCCCTCCGGCGACGTTCAGATAGACGTCGAGACCCGCGAAGGGGATGCCGCAGCGGGCCTCGAGCACGGCGAGGATCATCGCCAGCCGTCCGCTGTCCCAGCCGACGACGGTACGGCGGGGTTGCGAATGCGGTGACGGAGCAACCAAGGCTTGCAGTTCGACCAAAACCGGACGTGTGCCTTCAATTCCGGCAAAGACGGCCGAGCCGGGGCTGGGCGTGCCGCGTTCGGACAGGAACAGAGCCGAGGGATTAGTGACCTGCGCCAGCCCTTTGCCTGTCATCTCGAACACGCCGATCTCATCTGCGGGGCCAAAACGGTTTTTGACCGCGCGCAGGATACGGAACTGGTGGCCGCGTTCGCCCTCGAAATAGAGAACGGTGTCGACCATATGTTCGACGACGCGCGGGCCTGCGATTTGGCCCTCTTTGGTGACATGGCCGACCATCACGATCGAAACACCGTGTCGTTTCGCAAACGTGGTCAATTCATGCGCTGCAGCCCGGACTTGTGACACCGAGCCGGGCGCGCTATCCACCGTATCGGCCCACATGGTCTGAATCGAGTCGATGATGGCGAGGCCTGGTTTTTCAGCCTCAAGCGTTGTCAGGATGTTGCGGAGATTGGTCTCAGCCGCCAGTTGGACCGGCGCATCCTCGAGCCCCAGACGCCGGGCACGCATACGGACCTGCGCGCTGGCTTCTTCCCCCGAGACATAGATCGTTTTGACGCCAGCGCGGGCGAACCGAGCGGCGGCTTGCAGCAGAAGGGTGGATTTGCCGATGCCGGGGTCTCCGCCCACCAACAGGGCCGAGGCAGGGACGAGGCCTCCACCCAGAACGCGGTCAAGTTCATCCACCCCGCTGAGCGTACGGGGTGGCGGGGTCTCCTCGGTCGACAAGTCCGTGAGTGCAATGGACTGGCCCCGCTTGCCGCCGAGGGATTTCTTGGCTGGACCAGCCGACAGGGGCACGTCCTGGGTGATCGTGTTCCATTCGCCGCAGGCGTCGCACCGCCCGGACCATCTTGTATGTGTCGCACCGCAGGCCGAACAGGAGAAAGAAGTCGTCTTTGCCATGAGGCCTTTGGTGCCCGAGGACGGGCGGTTCTTCAAGCCCTTGCGGGCTTTCATCTCCGCCGGTGGCACGCCGCGTCCTTAGGCCCTGCGGGCCATCGGGTGCGCCGGGCGCTGACGCGCCTATTCTGCGGCGCGAGGGGGCGACATGGCGACCACGCTGGACGCGCTTGGGTCGCTGCCGTCGGGTGGTGTCTGCAATTGCGCTGAAAGTTCGGGGAGGAGGTCGAACAGTTCATCTCGTAGGCGCGTCAGTTGGGATTTGGCGATGGATTCCTCGATCTCGATATCGCGGGTCCATTGGCTGAGTTCATGCAGGATGGTCTGGGCGTCCTCGATCCGTTGCTGGAACAGTTCGACCTCTTCCTGCCGCTGTTTCAGGAACATCCGGGCGCGTTCGACCCTCTCGTTGCCATAGGTTTCGGCCAGTTCGTGGCTGATCTGGCTCATCTGAGCGGCGGTTTCCAGGATCTCAGGTTCTAACGCCTGAAGGTCGGGGTGGTCGCGCAGAAAGGCCATACGCTCTTTGACCGCATCGAACTCCGAGGCCAAGGCAAAAACGCCGCTACGGTCGGCGGCATGGGCGACCTGGTAGGCCTCGACGATGTCCTGCATATTCAGTGAAAACTTCCTGTGGGCGTTCTCAAGGGCCATCATCCGAGCGCTGGAGGGCAGGTAGAAGCCCAGCATGAGAATCAGGCAGGTCAGGCCGATCTGAACAAAAATACCTGCGTCGATCACGCCGGTCTGGCCGAATCCGGCCTGAAGTGACAGCCAGGGCAAAACCCCCAGCGCCGAGAGTGAAGTTGCAACCACTGCGCCAAGGGCCGCGATGCAGATCATGAAAAAAGTCAGTCTTAAAAAGGCATTCTGAAATTGCAATGTAATGTTGTTGAGGGCGGGCATGGTCGTCCATCTCCTTCTCAAACCGATACAAATCGGGCCGAAGCGGAGGACATATCAAACACGCAAGGTGATCCTCTGCGGACCCGTACACGACTAGAACTTTGCTGCTCGAAATATAAAGATGATACTTAGAAATGTGTTTTCAATCAACACGGTCTAAGGTTTTCGTGATGTGGATGTCATCTCAGTAATATATCCCAGCGCGATCGAGGCCAGAATGCAGCCAGTAAACAGGTAAAGGCCCCAGGCCGTCTCGATGGTCGCGTAGGAGATCCCCTTGGCCAGCGTGATGTAGAGCGCGATGAGGAAGATATCGGCCATGGCGAGCTTGCCGAGGATGTTCAGTGCGGGTTGGACGCGGGCATCCAGCAGGTCCCATTGGATCAGGGCGGTGCCGATGGTTTTGATGTAGGGCGCAAAGAGGGCGAAGACAGTGACGACCAGCGCGAGGAAGATGTCGGATTTCCACAGGGATTGGAGGCCGGTGATGACGCTGATTTCGGAAAGTCCGAAGATCGGTAGCAGGCCCGCGCGCATCAGTGGGGCGAACCACGCGATCGGGTAGAGGATCAGGAGGGAGAGGGTAGCGAGGCGGAGGGTCATTTGCTGTGCGTCTCGGCGAGATTTCAGATTTTGCGGCGATGTTTTGTTATGGTTAACTTAAACCGGTACTCGCCACTGAGTTATTTTTAGACGGGGAGGAACGATGTCGGGTTTTGTGGCCTACAAGTCAATTGTCGATCCATCAGACTGTGATTTTCTGGGGCATATGAATGTGTCCAAGTATTTTGCTGCATGCTCGGATTCCGTTTTTGCGTTGCAGTCAGAGCTGGGGCTTACGGCCGAAGACATGCGATCGGGACGAAAGCTATCCTTTGCGGTGGTCCATGCAGACAGCAATTTTCTTGTGGAATTGAGTGCCGGCGAAGCGATACAGATGGAAAGCGAAATCCTGGAGGTAGGAACGAAATCCATGACCTTCAGCCACAAACTAATTCGAGTTACGGACAGTGAAACGACATTTTCCACTGTTTTCAAATGCGTTTTGCTCAACCTGCAGACAAGGCGCGCAGAAGCTATTCCGCAGGACGTTATCGAACGTTCGACTAAGTGGATGGCAAAGATTGAAGATTAGCGCACCGCCTCAATCGGCCCCTCTGCACTCCCGCTGATGAACTGCTCTAGATACGGATCACCCGACGCGTCCATCTGACTAACAGGTCCGGTCCACTGGATCACCCCGTCATGCAGCATCGCCACGTTGTCGGCAATTGCGCGGACAGAGGTCATGTCGTGGGTGATGGTCATGGCGGTTGCGCCCATCTCGGTCACGATCTCTCGGATCAGGTCGTTGATGACGCCGGACATGATCGGGTCCAGCCCGGTTGTGGGTTCGTCGAAAAAGATGATCTCGGGCTCGGCGGCGATGGCGCGGGCAAGGCCCACGCGTTTCTGCATCCCCCCCGACAACTCGGACGGAAAGCGGTCGGCGACGTTGGATTTCAGACCCACACGGCGGAGTTTCTCGATGGCGATCTCGCGCGCCTCATCCGTGGGGCGTTTCAGCGAGCCACGCAACAGGCGGAAAGCCACGTTCTGCCAGACGGGCAGCGAGTCAAACAAGGCCGCGCCCTGAAACAACATGCCAAAACGCGCCAGAAACGCGTCTCGGTCGCCTTTGCTGGCGTCCTTGCCGTCGACATTAATCATACCGCTGTCGGGCTTGATCAGACCAAGGATACACTTCAGCGCGACCGATTTGCCCGTGCCGGACCCACCGATGATCACCATTGAGGTACCCTTTGGGATCTCAAGGTTCATGCCCTGCAGCACGTGGTTGTCATCAAAGGACTTTTTGACGTTCTCCATCCGGATCATAGCGAGAAGAACACTCCTGTCAGAACGAAGTTGGCGGCGAGGATCAGCACGGCGGCGGCCTCGACCGAGCCTTTGGTGGCGCGGCCCACGCCTTGGGCGCCTCGGCCCGAGTTCATGCCGTAGTAACAGCCCATAATGGCCGCGATCAGGCCGAAGGCTGCCCCTTTGACAAGGGATGAGACGATGTCGCGGGTTTCAAGGAAGTTGACCGTGTTTTGCAGATAGGCAGCCGGGTTGAACCCGAGGTTCTGTGTCGCCACAGTATAGCCGCCCATGATGCCTATGATGTCGCCGATACCGACAAGGATCGGCACCGTGATCAGCGCCGCCAGAACACGCGGAGCGGTAAGGTATTTCATCGGATGGGTCGACAGGGTGACCAGCGCGTCAATCTGCTCGGTCACTTTCATCGTGGCGATTTCGGCGGCGATGGAGGAGGTCACGCGGGCCGCGATCATCAGGCCAACCAGAACCGGGCCAAGCTCTCGCACCATGCCTATGGCAACAATCTGAGGGACTACGGCCTCGGCATTGAACCGCGCGCCGCCTGCGTAGATCTGCAGGGCCAGCGCGCCGCCGGTGAAGATCGCGGTCAGGCCGACCACGGGTAGCGAGAGCCAGCCGATATTCAGCAGCGCCATCGCGATCTCGCGCGGGTAGTAGGGCGGGCGCAGGATGTGTGAAAGCGAGTCCAGAGCGAACAGGGTCACGCGCCCAAACGCGGCCAGCAGGGTCAGAACTGTGCGGCCCAACCCACCCAGCAGAGACAGCGGGTTCATTCCACGTACCCTCGTGAATAACGGCGGCCCATTGAGGTCAGGATTTCATAACCGATCGTGCCGGCGGCCTCGGCCAGATCATCGACGGTCTGATGTCCGTTGAGGATGCGCAGCTTCTCGGGCTCAAAGCCCAGATCGGTGACGTCGATGGTGATCAGGTCCATCGAGATGCGACCCACGACCGGGCAGGGCTGATTGCCTGCGAAGGCGTCAATGCCGCCGCCAATGGCGCGGTGCAGGCCGTCGGCATATCCGGCTGTGACGGTGGCTATCTTCGACGGGCGGCGTGCCGTCCAGCTGTTGCCGTAGCCCACGGTTTCTCCTACCGCGACGTTGCGCACCTGCACGACCGGCAGATCAACGGTGACGACGGGCTTGGCCTCGGCAAAGGGCATTCCGCCGTAAAGGCCAATGCCAGGACGGCAGAAGTCAAAGTGGAATTCAGGCCCCAGCAAAGTGCCTCCGGTGGCTGCCAGAGACCTGGGGGCCGTCATCCCGTCGGTCATCCCGCGAAACGCGGATAGCTGCTGCTGGTTCATCGGGTGGTCCGGTTCATCCGCGCAGGCCAGATGAGACATCACAACCGCCGGGTTCAACGCCTCTGCCTGAGGGCGCAGCTCGGCCCAGTCGGCGGGCTCCAGTCCAAGACGGTTCATGCCGGTGTCAAGCTGGATGCCGAACCCATGTTCAGGCAGAGCCTGTTGGTGGCGTTGGAATTGCTCGCCCGAGTTGATCAGGGGTATCAGGTCGTTATCGCGCAGCAGCTCGGTATCCCCGTCCATATGACCTGAGAATACAGCGATCATCGGTCCGGGCCCTACCGCCTCGCGAATGTCTGCGCCTTCTTCGGCAACGGCGACAAAGAACTTGCGGACACCTTCCTCGGCCAGGGACCAGGCGACAGGTTCGGCCCCAAGACCATAGGCGTCGGCCTTAACTACGGCGCCGGTTTCGACATCCGTTTTTGCATCGAGCGCCCGCCAGTTGCTGGCGAGCGCCTGAAGATTGATCGTCAAACGTGCGGTACTCATGGAGTTGTTCATGACACTGGAATGCGGCAGGTCAAGAGGGGATCGTACACAACCTGTCAGGAAAATCCGCAAGATAGGCGGCATACGGCCATCTGACGCAGGAATTTGGGTAGGTTTGAGGGGCTTTTGACTGGCAGTGATGCGCGTACCGGGATTGTGCAGCGATACAAGTCAAAGGTCTTTTGAGCGGCGGATCGTTCAGAGCGACCCACGCAGGAGGCCCGTCTTATCGCCGCTCGTCAAGCAGCGGCTTGTTGTTGTTAAGATGTCGGGTCACCAATTTGCGCTGGCGCTTTTTGCTTGGAATGTAGCGCGCGGGCTGCGGGGTGGCAAAGAGTGCAAGCTGCGGGAACAGCAGCATCAACTCTTCGCGTGAGGCGTCATCCATGGATTGCAGCGCCTGCGGGCCGGTAAATAGACTTTCACTGGGCGCGTCTTCGGCAAACAGCACCACGTGGCGGTCAAACACAAGGTGGTGATAGGTCACCTGCGAGACACTGGTGTCGACGAATACACCGGGCATTCGGGTCAATTGAATTGCCGAGACCAAAACGGATTCGGTCCCGAACATGCGCTGCGCAATCGGAGATCGGATCAGCATCCGATGCTGGCGCGAGACCATAAGATCACGTTTCGGCAGCGACTGCCCAAGCGCTCCAGCGACGATGCGAACCGGAAACAGTTGCGGGGTCTTTATCAACTCGGCCCGGTTGAGGCTGCGGGACAGGGTCATACGCAGGGTCTCCGGCGGGCCATCTTCGAGTAGAACCTGATCTCCGGCGCGGAGTGCCTCAACAGGAACCTTGCCACGCGGCGTGCCGATCAGAGTGCCGGCTGTGAAGCATGGCGCGCCGGGGCTTGGGTTCGGGTTCTCGACGAAATTCACCCCGTCGGTCGAGGTAAGGGACGAGGTGTCATCTGTTCCGTTGCTGCCGATCTGGGTAGAGGTCTGCCCGCTGGCGGCGCCTTGTGTTGCGGTGACCTCATTGTCGAAGGACACAAAGCTCAGCACCGTGCCATTGTCGTCAAGCGACACAGCGCCCAGCCGGTTGATACGTGCCGAGACCACATAATAGTCGAAACCGTTGACCGTGTTCACCGGCGCTGTATCGACATCTGTGGAGCTTCGTACTGTTCCGTTGGCATTGTAAACTTGAACCCTCAGGTCCGAGACATCCGTACCGGTCGGAACGCGGATTTCGATGAAATCGCCGTCTGGCGCAAAATTTGGCCCGTTTCTGTATCGTATTTCCGAAATGATCGCGGGCAATGACGTAGGCCTTGCTAAAATCCGGCAGTACGTGCCGTCATTCAGTACACACTAACACACGACGATTGGCATTCAAAATCGGCTATTTGGATATTTAAAGTGACTTTTAGTAACCCTCAATCTCGCCGCCTTGTTGCCAGGGTTTGACCAGATTGCCAAAGCGGGTGAACTGCGCCTCGAACGACAGTTCGACAGTGCCAATGGGGCCGTGGCGCTGCTTGCCGACGATGACCTCGGCCTTGCCATGCAGGCGCTCCATGGCCTGCTTCCACTCTTCCATCTTTTCCAGCTCGTGATCGCCGGGCTTTTCGCGTTCCTTGTAGTATTCCTCGCGAAACACGAACATCACCACGTCGGCGTCCTGCTCGATCGAGCCCGATTCCCGAAGGTCAGACAGTTGCGGGCGTTTGTCGTCGCGGCTTTCCACCTGACGGCTCAACTGGGACAGGGCGATGACCGGGATGTTCAATTCCTTGGCAATCGCCTTCATGCCCATCGAGATCTCGGCGATCTCATTGACGCGGTTGTCGGACATGCCCCGGCACAGCTGCAAATAGTCGATCACCAGCAGATCCAACCCGTGCGTCCGCTTCAACCGCCGCGCACGCGCTGCCAACTGCGAAATCGGCAGGGCAGGCGTGTCGTCAATGAACAGGGGGCAGGCTTCCAATTCCTTCGCTGCGTCGACGAACCGGCGGAACTCGGCCTCGGTCATGTCACCTTGACGGATCTTGTGGCTGGAGATTTCCGAGGCTTCGGCCAGAACACGACCGGCCAGCTGTTCGGCGCTCATCTCAAGTGAGAAGAAACCCACAACGCCGCCGTCAATCGCGCCTTCGCTGCCATCGGGTTTCAGCCCGCGCTTATAGGCCTTGGCCACGTTGAACGCCACGTTGGTCGCCAGCGAGGTTTTACCCATCGACGGACGACCCGCGAGAATGATCAGGTCCGAAGGGTGTAACCCGCCCAACTGTTTATCCAAGTCGGCCAGACCGGTGGAAATCCCCGCCATGCCGCCACCGCGCTGGTACGCCTCGTTGGTGACATTGACGGCTTCTGTGACCGCCTTCAGGAAGGATTGGAAGCCCTGTTCGGTCTGGCCCTGCTCGGAAAGCTGATAGAGTTGTTGCTCGGCCTCAACGATTTGTTCTTTGGGCTCGCTGGACACATCGACCCGTGCCGCCTTGTCCGAGATGTCGCGGCCCAGACGGATCAGCTCGCGTCGAATGGCGAGGTCATAGATCATTTGGGCATAGTCATGCACCGCGAAGGCGCTGATTGAGGCACCGGCGAGTTTGACCAGATACGCGGGTCCGCCCAACTCCTTCAGGCCTTCGTCATCTGCCATGAAGGATTTCAGCGTCACGGGCGAAGCCAGCGCATTCTTGGCGATGCGATTGGCTGCGACCTCGTAGATCCGTGAGTGAACCGGGTCGTAGAAATGCTCGGCCCCGATGATCGAAGCGACCCGGTCATAGAGGTCGTTATTGGTTAAGATCGCGCCCAGAAGCTGCTGCTCGGCCTCAATGGAATGCGGCATGGTTTCGGCGTTTTGAATCTGCGCCGCTGCCTGCTCGATACTGCTGATCTCGTTCATCTTGTCCCCGCTGCCCGTTCCGAGGTTCTACACGCCAAGCCCCGGTTCAAGCTATCTGCAAATGAATGGGGGTAAGTTGGTATAACCGCCCCCGGCTTCGGGATAACTGCCCATCTGAATGGGGATAACTTCCGTCCAGTTTTGCACGGGACGAAAGCTATCGCAACATTTGGTGTGATGGGCGCGAAATTCGACTAGATAGGCGCGCTTTGGATCGATTCGAAAATCAAATATCCCCAGCTTACCCACAGGCCGAATTTTACGATTTATTCGCGTCCTGCCACCCGCGCGGGTCGTTCAGGAAGGCTTCGACACCGCTAAGGGTCTCTTCGTCAAAGGCCTTTTGTGCCTTGGCCTCGGCCAGAACGTCCCACCAAGTGCACAGCGAATGCAGCTTCACGCCGTGATCGCCGAGGGTCTTCTCGGTCTCGGGGAAGATGCCGTAGTAGAAGATCACCGCGGTATGGCCGCAGGTCGCGCCCGTTTCACGGATCGCGTCGACGAAGGACAGCTTGGAGCCGCCATCGGTGGTCAGATCCTCGACCAGCAACACGCGTTCCCCTTCGCTCATCGCGCCTTCGATGCGGGCGTTGCGGCCGTAGCCTTTGGGCTTCTTGCGCACATAGGTCATGGGCAGGGCCATCCGCTCCGCGACCATGGCGGCAAAGGGGATGCCCGCCGTTTCACCGCCCGCGATATTGTCGAACGCCTCGAACCCGGCTTCGCGCATCACTGTGACGGTCAGGAAGTCCATCAGGGTCGAGCGGATGCGGGGGTATGAGATCAGCTTGCGGCAATCGATATAGGTCGGGCTTGGCAGGCCCGAGGCCAGCGTGAACGGCTCACGCGAGTTGAAGTGAACGGCCTTGATCTCCAGCAGCATCCGCGCGGTCAGGCGGGCGATTTCAGAGCTGTCGGGAAATGAACTGGGGATCATGGCGCAAACCTCGGGGCTGAAAGAGTGTTGCGGGCTGATAGCCTGTCCATCGGCCCGGAGTCGAGAGGGCCGAACAAAGAAAAAGCGGACCCGCGACAGGTCCGCTTTTGCCCTTGCGGGCGATGGGCAACCAAGGTGGGCTTAGCTGCTCATGTCATAGGCACGCTCGCCGTGTACCGACAGGTCGAGGCCGTTTGTCTCGGTCTCGGCGTCTACGCGAAGCGGGGTGATGGCTGCAACCACCTTAATCAACACAAAGGTGACAACTGCCGTAAAGGCGCCCACAATCACTAGGCCTCCAAGTTGTGCTGCCCATGTGCCCAGACCGAACAGCGCAATCATCAGAGTGCCAAAGATGCCCCCGACACCATGCACTGCAAAAACGTCCAGCGTGTCGTCGATGTTCAGCTTGTTGCGGATGACAAAGACGGCCTCCTGACACAGAACACCTGCAACGGCCCCGATGATCAGCGCTTGCACCGGACCCATAAAGCCCGAGGCCGGAGTGATCGAGGCCAGACCCGCAATGGTGCCGGTGACCAGACCCACCATTGACGCTTTGCCAAAGCGGATCTTCTCCCACAGTGCCCAGGTCAGGGATGCGGTCGCGGCAGACAGATGCGTGACGGTCATGGCCATCGCGGCGCCTCCGTCAGCGGCCAGTTGCGAGCCGCCGTTGAAGCCGAACCAGCCGACCCACAACATCGCGGCACCGATCATGACAAAGCCCGGATTGTGCGGAGGCGTCGTGCGGTTGCGGCGTGGGCCGAGGATCACGGCGATGATCAGCGCGGCCAGACCGGCGGTTTCGTGAACAACGATGCCACCGGCAAAGTCGCGCACGCCGATCTCACCCAGAATGCCACCATCAGACAGCATCCCGCCGCCCCAGATCCAGTGGACCACCGGCGCGTAGCACAGCAGCATCCACAGGCCCGAGAAGGTGAGGACAAAGCCAAAGCCGACCCGCTCGACATAGGCGCCGACGATTAGGGCGGGGGTGATGATCGCGAAGGTCATCTGGAAGGCAAAGAATAGGATTTCGGGTAGGGTGCCCGCGAGGCTTTCGGCATCGACACCGTTCAGGAACGCTTTGCCCAATCCACCCCAGAACCCGCTTTCACCGGGCCCGAAGGCGATGGAATAACCCGCGACCAGCCAAAGGATGCTCATTAAACAGGCAATCGAGAAGCAGTGCATAAACACGCTGAGGACATTTCGGGCACGCACAAGCCCGCCATAGAACAGGGCAAGGCCCGGCAATGTCATGAACAGGACCAGTGCGGTTGCCACAATGATCCAGGCTGTATCGGCTCCGTTCATGGGCCGGTCTCCTTTTTTGCCGTTTGGGCGTCGGCCGGGCAAACCGCCACGGCCGACACCTCGTGAGTGGTGTGCGGCGGGTTGAAGCTGAGCTGGATCGGGGAAAAAAGAGGCAAAGGTGCAAAAAGACGCCTATTTAGACGGCTTTTTTTCAACTGACGCTTAATTTTGCGTCAATGCAGTATAGTTGCTGTAAATTTAAGCGGTTTGCGAAAGACCGGAACAAAGCATTTCCAGCGCATGATCCCGCGCGGCCTGACGGACCCTTTCGCGCCCCAGAGCGCCGAACTCGACAGTTTTGGTGCGCGTAGGTTGCCCTTCGGCGGCAAGGCCAAAGCACACGCGGCCTTCGGGTTTGAATTCCGATCCTCCGGGGCCTGCGATGCCGGTGATCGACACGGCCAGCTGCGCGCGCGACTGGCGCAGAGCGCCTTCGGCCATTTCTTGTGCGACCTGCTCTGAGACCGCGCCATAGGCGTCCAGCGTCTCGCCGCGCACGCCAAGCATCTGCTGCTTGGCGTCGTTGGTGTAGGTGACGAAACCCCGCTCCACCACGGCCGAGCTGCCGGGGATGTCGGTCAAGGCAGCGGCCACCATGCCGCCCGTGCAGCTTTCTGCCGTCGCGATCATGATGCCTTGCTCTATGGCACGGTCCAACAGCTCAGATACGGTCATAGGCCCAACACTCCATGTGCGATCCCGGCCAGAACCATCACACCGATGGCGGCAAAGATCCCGGCGATCACATCATCCAGCATCACGCCCATCGCGTCTCCTTTGCGATCGGCCCAGCCGACCGGGCCGGGCTTGGTGATGTCGAACAGCCGGAACAGCAGGAACCCCGCGACCCAACCGGGCCAGAGCGCGGTGATCTCGATACCGTGTGCCCAGCTTGGGTAAGAAATGGCCCAGAGCGCGACGAACTGGCCTGCGACTTCATCGACGACGATCTCGGACGGGTCGTGATCCTCTTGCCCGGCGGTCATCACTTTTGTGGCCCACAGCCCTGCGATGAACACAACGAGCGTCGCGAAGACGAGCAGGGGGAAGCCGCCTAGAACGTGCAGGACCCATACCAGAGGCAGGGCGACAAGCGATCCCCATGTGCCGGGGGCAGGGCGCAGATATCCGACGCCGCCGACAGTTCCGATCAGACGCGCGATGTTCATGCTTTCACCAGACAGGCAGTGGCGAGCGATGCAATGCCTTCGCTGCGGCCGGTAAAGCCCAGACGCTCGGACGTAGTTGCCTTGACCGAGACTTGATCAGTGCGCAATCCCATGATGTTCGACATTTCTTCTTTCATTTTCGGGGCATGAGGGCCGATCTTGGGGTATTCGCAGACCAGCGTACAATCGACGTTCGAGATGCGGTAGCCCATCGCCTCGGCCAACTCGACCGCATGGCGCAGGAAGATCTCGCTGGCTGCGCCTTTCCATTGCGGGGCCGAAGGGGGGAAGTGCTGGCCGATATCCCCTTGTGCTAGCGCGCCGTAAATCGCGTCGGTGACCGCGTGCATCCCGACATCCGCGTCGGAATGCCCTTGCAGCCCGCGTTCATGCGGGACCTTCACGCCGCAGAGGATCACGTGATCGCCATCGCTAAAACGATGCACGTCATAGCCGTTGCCCAGCCTCACATCCATAGTCGTTCCCATTATGCTTTCCGCCCGTTCGAAATCCTCGGGGCGGGTGATTTTCAGATTGTCCGCATCGCCTGGCACAATGCAAACCTCAAGACCTGCGGCCCGCGCGACCTCAACATCATCGGCGGCGCCTCCGGGGTGCGCGGCATGCGCTTTGACGATGGAATCGTAGTCAAACCCCTGAGGGGTCTGCGCAGCGAACAGGTTGCTACGGTCCTGCGTCCCAGACACCGAGCCACCATGCCCGATCCAAAGCGCATCCGTAACGGGTAAGCCGGGGGCCGCGGCCTGGTGGGTATCCAGCGCGCTCAGGACGTTTTGAATGAGATGTGCCGAGACACAGGGCCGTGCCACGTCATGGATCAGCACGCGGGTCACTTGGTGATTTTCCAATGCTTGCAACCCGTTACGAACCGATCCTGCCCGGTCCGCACCACCTGCGGCCAGTATTAAGTCGGTCTCGCGAAACTCTTCCCAGGCCGAGGCGTCTTCGTCCGACAGGACCAAAACAGTGTAGTCGACGAGGCCGCGAAACCGGTCGATTGTCCAATCCGCTACGCGTCGACCGGCCAGCGCGCGCCATTGCTTAGGCGCGCCGCCTCCGGCGCGCAATCCACGCCCTGCGGCAACGATTATGGCGGCTGTGGTCATGGTCGGGTTTCTCCGGAATGCTGCGCTTTGTTTAGGGGGCGGTGAATGCAGAGGCAATCACCCATGGTAGTGTGATTAAAAAATAGGCAAGTGATGATTTTGCAGGCTTGATGACCGTCGTTTTGTTGTTCATATGCTCCGAATTCGATATCAAATCCGCAATTGCCCAAGGATTAAGCACGTTGACGCTGCACCTCGCCGACAAAACCGTATCTCCGCCTGTCTTGCTGGCCCCGATGGCTGGAATCACGGATCGCCCGTTCCGCGATTTGGTTATGCGTTTTGGCGCGGGGATGGTGGTCAGTGAAATGGTCGCCAGTCAGGAAATGGTACAGGCCAAACCTGGCGTGCGCGAGCGAGCCGAGCTGTCGGCCGATGTGGAAAACACTGCCGTTCAACTTGCCGGGCGTGAGGCGCATTGGATGGCCGAGGCTGCCCGTCAGGTGGCGGATCGTGGCGCGCGTGTGATCGACATCAACATGGGTTGCCCGGCCAAGAAAGTGACCAACGGTTATTCCGGTTCGGCCCTGCTGAAGACACCAGACCACGCCCTGAGTTTGATCGAGGCCGTGGTTGAGGCCGTTGATGTCCCCGTGACGCTGAAAACGCGGCTAGGATGGGATGACGCGTTGCTGAATGCCCCAGACGTGGCGCGCCGGGCCGAGGAGGCGGGCATTCAGATGGTCACGATCCACGGACGGACACGGTGCCAGTTTTACAAGGGCCGTGCCGATTGGCAGGCGATTCGAGCGGTGAAAGAGGCGGTCTCGATCCCCGTCATTGCCAATGGGGACATCGTGGATACGCATGCGGCCCGCGCAGCGCTGAAGCAATCGGACGCGGATGGTGTCATGGTTGGCCGAGGGGCGCAGGGTAAGCCATGGCTGCTGGCGCAGATCTGCCATGAGGTCTACGGCACCGATGCACCGGAGATCCCCGAAAGCGCGGATCTGATCGACATGGTGCGCGCGCATTATCAGGCGATGTTGAGCTTTTACGGCACGGACCTTGGCCTCCGCGTCGCCCGCAAGCATCTGGGCTGGTACATGGATGAGGCCGGAACGCCCGCGCCTCTGCGTCGCGCGGTTCTGACCTCGCGCGATACGGATGAGGTGCTGCGCCTGTTGGGTGATGCGCTGGAGTGGCAGCAGGGAGTGGCAGCATGACTTCGGATCAGAGCATCTGGAACTCGCTGCCGGTTCCGGCTTTCATTATCGACCAGGACGACCGGATTGCGGATGTGAATTCCTCGGGCGAGGGGTTTCTGAACGCCTCGCGCAAGTCGGTGATCGGCCACCCCGTCTGGGATCAGATCGCCGTTGATGCGCCGCTAGAGGAAGCCTTTGACCGCGCGCGTGCTCAGGGAACGCCTTTGTTCGTCAACGATGTGGATGCGGGGTCGGGCAATCGCGCACCGCTGCAATGCGCCTTGCAGATTGCACCGCTGGTTGGGCATCCCGGCTCGATGATCATGATCATATCTCCGCGCGAATTGGCGGGGCGTATGACGCGGGGCAATACGGTCAAATCCGCAGCGCAATCCGCCATCGGAATGGCAGAAATGCTGGCGCATGAGATCAAGAACCCACTTGCGGGGATCACCGGCGCCGCGCAATTGTTGAGCATGAATATCGCACCGCAAGACCTTGAACTCACAGATCTAATCGTTGCCGAAAGCCGTCGGATCGTAAAGCTGTTGGAGCAGGTCGAGCAGTTCGGAAACCTGCAGCAACCCGACTTCAAGCCGGTCAACATCCACGATGTTTTAGACCGCGCCCGCCGTTCGGCCTTGTTGGGCTTCGGCGCGGATATGGCCATTGTCGAGGATTACGACCCCTCACTGCCGCTGGCCTTTGGGGACCCGGACCAACTTCTGCAAGTTGTTCTGAACCTGTTGAAAAACGCCTCCGAGGCGGCGGGTCCGCAGGGCGGCACAATCCGCCTCCGCACCTATTTCGAACATTCCTTCCGCCTGCGCCGCAGCGATGGATCGGGACATTCGCTGCCGCTGCAGATCGAGATCATTGATGACGGGCCGGGCCTGCCGGAGAAAATCCGCAGTGACATCTTTGACCCCTTTGTCTCGGGCAAGGAAAACGGGACAGGGCTGGGGTTGGCTTTGGTCAGCAAGATCATCTCGGACCATGACGGCTGGATTTCCGTTGATTCCGTTCCTGGGCGGACCGTTTTCAAACTGTCGCTGCGCCGTGCGCCGGCTGAAAATAAAAAATCGAAAGAGGAGAGTATCTGATGGATGGCACCGTTCTGGTCGCGGATGACGACCGCACGATCCGCACCGTTCTGACACAGGCTCTGACGCGCGCCGGATGTAAGGTGCATGCCACATCCTCGCTGACCACGCTGATGCGTTGGGTTGGCGAAGGCAAAGGGGACGTGGTGATCTCGGACGTGGTCATGCCGGACGGTAACGGCTTGGAAATGCTTCCAAAGATCGCCGAGGACCGTCCTGGCTTGCCGGTGATCGTGATCTCGGCTCAGAACACGATTATGACCGCGATCCAAGCGGCCGAGGCGGATGCTTACGATTACCTGCCCAAGCCGTTTGACCTGCCAGACCTGATGAAGCGGACCGCGCGCGCCTTGGAACAGAAGCAGCGTCTACAGTCCGACCCCGAACCCCAGGAGAATGAACGCCCGGATGAGTTGCCTCTGGTCGGGCGCACGCCGGTGATGCAGTCGCTTTATCGTCTGGTGGCGCGGGTGATGAACACCGATCTCTCGGTCATGATTTCTGGTGAAAGTGGGACCGGTAAGTCTCTGATTGCGCGGGCTATTCACGACTTCTCGGATCGTCGGACCTTGCCGTTTGTGACGGCGACTGCGGCTGATCTGCGTGACCTCGAAGGCCCCGCACGCGTTATGGCACGGGTGCGTGGCGGGACGCTGCTGATTGATGAAATCGCCGATATCGACGACGAGATTCAGGCGCGGATCGTGCGGATGATGGATACGCCTGGTGATCACGTGCCCCGCTTCATGGCCACCAGCCAATCGGATCTGACCGCCGGGATGGAGGGCGGGCGTATCCGTCAAGACCTCTACTACCGCCTGTGCGGCGCAACCATCCATGTCCCGGCCCTGCGCGAGCGGGTGGATGATATCACCTTGTTGGCCGAGCATTTTCTGGCCCGCGAGGAAAAAGACCTTGGGTCCAAACGCTGGCTCAGCGCTGATGCGGTTGAGCTGGTCCGGCGCTATTCCTGGCCGGGCAATGTGCGGCAGTTGGAGAACGCGATCCGCAGGCTCAGCCTGACCAGCAGATCCGACGAGATCTCTAAGGCCGAGGTAGAGATGGTTCTGGGCAGCCAGCCCGAAGCCGAGCCCGTTCTGGGCGGAGGAGAGCGTGAGAAGCTGGCAACCTCGGTTGAACGCCATCTGCGCCGCTATTTCGATCTGCACGGCAATATGCTGCCACCTCCGGGCCTGTATCAGCGCATTTTGCGGGAAGTTGAGGCGCCGTTGATCGAAATCGCACTGGAGGCCACCGGCGGAAACCAGGCAAAATGCGCTGATTTACTTGGGATTAACCGAAATACGCTGCGGAAAAAGATCACGGACCTCGATATTCAGGTGACACGCCGTCGCAAACTGATGTAATATCGCCACACAAAGCGTGGCATTCGGGTATCGCCCGACGATAGACCACGAGATATGGCGGTTCGCTGCGAAAGCAGCACATCAGGATGAGGGCAGACGGTGGCAACCCGGGCACAGAGCGGGATCCTCCCATCGGTTAACCGGTGGCGCAGATCCCGGAAACTGCGCAATTACAGCACCTTCGGGCTGGTTCTTCTGGGACCGGTCTTGGCGCTTGCGACGTATCTTGTCATTGGCCCGTTCGATCTGGGCGCAACTGCCCCAACGTTGCGCCTGATTCTACTGGCTGACCTCGTTTATGTGCTGGTCGTTGCGGCGCTCGTTCTGGGGCAATTGGGCAGTCTGATCGCGGCGCGGCGAGCGAAATCGGCGGGGTCACGCCTACATTTGCGTTTGATTGGTGCGTTTACACTGCTGGCGTTGGTGCCGACAGTGACGGTCGCGATCTTCGCCGGGCTGACGGTGAATATTGGCCTTGAAGGCTGGTTTTCGGACCGGGTTCGGCAGGTTGTTGGGTCGTCGCTGACGGCAGCCGAGGCTTATGAGCTTGAGCACCGGCAGGGTCTGACACAAGACGCCGCCGTTCTGGCGCTTTTCCTCGACAATGCACGCGCCCGGGATTTCTACATTTCGGATGCGGAACTGCGCGAGGTTCTGGCGCAGGGGCAGGCTCAGATCCAGCGGGGGCTGCGTGAGGCCTATGTGATCGACGGTGATGGTGAAATCCGGTCGCGCGGTGATCGCTCTTACCTGTTCAACTACGAAGCGCCGACGCCCGAGCAGATGGCCGCAACCACCGAAAGCGGACTTCTGATCATCGCGGACTGGCAAAACAACGAATTCCGCGCGCTAGTGCCGCTGCAGGCGTATTTGGACCGGTACCTCTATGTCAGTCGTGAGGTCGACGGCCAGTTGCTGACGCTGCTGGATGACACCAAAGAAACCGCGCAGTTCTATCAACAGCTTGAAAGCGAGCGCGGTCGGGTGCTGTTCGAGTTCGGCCTTCTTTATCTGGGTTTTGCGCTGATCCTGATCCTTGCCGCGATGTCGCTGGGGATGTGGTTCGCGGAACGCCTCTCGAGGCCCGTGGGGCGCCTGACCACAGCGGCGCAGAGGGTTGGCGCGGGCGATCTGAGCGTGCAAGTGATCGAAGAGGCCAGCGACGACGAAATTGCAATGCTGGGTCGGTACTTCAACCAGATGACACGGCAGTTGAAAGGCCAGAGAGACACGCTGCTCGAGAATACTCAGCAGATCGAAAGCCGCCGACGCCTGTTCGACTCGGTGCTGAGTTCGGTAACCTCCGGCGTTGTGGGCGTTGACCCGGAAGGGTGCGTGACCTTCGTCAACCGCTCAGCCGAGCGGCTCTTGGATTGGTCCCGGCGCGAGGAGCACCTGGCCATTGGCATAGCCGTGCCGGAATTCCTGCCTTTGTTCGAAAGCCTGAAAGACAGCGGGCAAGAGGCGGTGCAAGGTGAGATCAAAGTCACCCGCAAAGGCCAGCTGGAGAACCTGCTTGTTCGGATGGCCACGCGGCGAGGCGAGGACGGCGGGCTTGAGGGCTATGTTGTGGCCTTTGATGACGTCACCGATCTGGTCAGCGCGCAGCGCATGGCCGCGTGGGGCGATGTGGCCCGGCGTATTGCCCACGAGATTAAGAACCCTCTGACCCCGATCCAGCTGAGCGCCGAGCGGATCAAGCGGAAATTCTCGCGCAAGCTGGACGAAGAGGATTGCGATATCCTCGTCTCTATGACCGACGTGATCGTGCGTCAAACCAATGACTTGCGGCGGATCGTAGATGAGTTCTCGAAATTCGCGCGCATGCCCGAGCCTGAACGGAGCGAAGAGGATGTCGTTGCGCTGGTGCGCGAGGCGGTGCTGTTACAACAGGCTGGTCAACCCGAGGTGCAGATTGATGCGGATCTTCCGGACCAACCAATCCCGGTGGATGTGGACGCGACCATGCTGAATCAGGCGTTTACCAACTTGATCAAGAATGCCGGGGAAGCCATTGAAACCCTGAAGGAAAAGGGCGCTCCTGAAAACCTGAAGCCGCAGATCAAGGTGGCGGTCTCTAGCGACGATGCTGGGACGATCATCACCATTGCGGATAATGGTATCGGGCTGCCGGAAGACCGTGCGCGGTTGTTTGAGCCCTATGTAACAACACGTGACGAAGGGACCGGGCTAGGCCTGCCCATCGTCAAGAAAATCATCGAAGAACACGGCGGAGCGCTGACGCTAGAAGACGCGCCCACCTTTGACGGACAGGACCATTTCGGCGCGATGGCCGTGATCCGTTTACCGGGGGCGAACCTCCCATCCAATTCAGCGCCACAGAAGCAGGCGATTAAAACCAACATAATGAAAGCAGGCCAAAGATGAGCGACATTCTGATCGTAGATGACGAACGCGATATTCGCGAACTGGTGTCCGACATTCTGGAGGACGAAGGCTATTCAACCCGGCTGGCGGCGAACTCGGATGAGTGCATGTCGTCGATCAATTCCGAGCCGCCGGGACTTTTGATCCTGGATATCTGGCTGAAAGACAGCCGCATGGACGGGATTGATATTCTGAAGGCGGTGAAACGAGACAACCCGGATGTGCCGGTGGTGATTATTTCGGGTCACGGCAATATCGAGATCGCCGTCGCCGCCATCAAACAGGGCGCGTATGACTTTATCGAAAAGCCCTTCAACATTGACCAGTTGATGGTCGTGATCCGTCGCGCGATGGAGACCTCGCGCTTGCGTCGCGAGAATGCATCGCTGAAACGCAAAGAGGTGAGCTGCTCGGATATGATCGGAAAATCGGCCTCGTTCCGGGCGATGCAGGGCCAGTTGGACAAGGTCACAAAGTCGAATGGCCGTGTGATGCTGAGCGGCCCGGCCGGGTCGGGCAAGGAAATCGCGGCGCGCTATATCCACGCGCATTCCAACCGAGCCAACGCGCCCTTCGTGACGGTCAACTGCGCGGGGATCGAACCAGAGCGGGTCGAAGAGGTTTTGTTCGGGCGCGAAAGCAGCGAACGCGGTGTGGAGCCGGGCCTGCTGGAAGAGGCCCACGGCGGTGTGATCTATTTTGACGAAGTGGCTGATATGCCCTTGGGCACCCAGTCCAAGATCCTGCGTGTACTGGTTGATCAGCAATTCCAACGCGTTGGCGGCTCGGACAAGGTACGGGTTGATCTGCGCGTGATTTCCTCGACCAACAAGAACCTCGACGATGAGATTGTGGCTGAGCGATTCCGCGAGGAACTTTATCACCGTCTGAATGTTGTCCCGATTGACGTCCCCTCGCTGGAGGATCGTCGTGAGGATATTCCGGTTCTGGCGCAGCACTTCATCGAAATGTGCAATGAAACGCAGGGCCTGCCGGTTCGGGAACTGTCTGAGGAAGCGGTTGCGCTGTTGCAGACCATGACATGGCCCGGCAACGTCCGTCAGCTGAAGAACCTGATCGAGCGTGTTCTGATCCTCGGCGATGGCACAGGCCCGATTGAGGCGCGCGAGCTGCCGAGCGATGAGGACAAGGCCGAGGATTCGGGTCGTGTGGTCCTGTCCGGCGCGCTGGCCACTCTTCCTCTGCGCGAGGCGCGTGAGGCGTTTGAGCGGGAATATCTGCTGACGCAGATCAACCGGTTTGGTGGCAATATAAGCCGCACCGCCAGCTTTGTCGGGATGGAGCGCAGCGCGCTGCATCGCAAGCTGAAATCGCTGGGCGTTGTGACCTCGAACAAATCGGGCGCGCGCGTTGCACAAATTGATGAGCCGGAACCGGCAGAGTAATCTACCGGGAAGGTCACGATGGGTATTGGCGCGTCATCCACGGGCAAGCGGCTTGAGACCCGGGGCTATCCGGGCTTCGGCAAGCGCCTGAAACGGTTGCGCCGGTCCGTCGGGTACAAACAGACCTATCTGGCCGAGCTGCTGGAGGTGGATCAGGCCACAATCTCGCGTTGGGAGAGAGGTGGACAGACGCCGCCTCCGGACACGCAACAAGCGGTTTTTGCCGCGCTCGGTCCAAAGCGATTCGATGACAGTGCGTTGAGGCGCTTGGTAATGAATTCCGCCGATTGCCTTCATCTAGTCGAAGAGGCGAGCCACAAATGCCTTGCCTATTCCGCCAGTCGGGCAAGGGACTGGAACACCAGCCAGAACGCGCTTTTGGGCGTGTCGCTCTGGCAGTTTGCGACCGAAGAAATCCAGAAGGCCGAGGCCGAGTTGGAAGCCGAAGGGTGGTGGGATATGCACACGCCCGCGCCCAAGGCTTTCCAGACTTCCGAGGCCATTCACGACCGTATTCGGATCAGTGCCGGACAAATCTTCTGGGAACGTCTCTACCTGTCTGACGGCACGCCGGTTCGTCTGGTCAGCGGGACGAAAGCAGGCGCATAATTTATGCGTTCCGTGGGCTGAGCAGGCGCTGTAGAAGCGCTCCATGATACAAGCATTTCAGGTTCTTCTCCTCTGGCTGGCCGGTCTGGGTGCGGCCACGCAATTTGCCAAGATTGCCGTGCCGTTTCCCGAGCTTGTGCTGCTTTACCCCGATCATGCCGAGAGTATGGGGTGGCTGTTGTCGATCATCAGTCTTCTGGGCGCGGTTCTGGGTGCGGTGTCCGGTGCCGTCGTGGGGCGCGTCGGGGCGTTGAAACTGCTCATTGGCGGGTTGTGTCTGGGCGGCGCACTGTCGATCTTTCAGGCGAGCCTTCCTGGGTTTTACACAATGCTGGCCACCCGGATTGTCGAGGGGGTCTCGCACCTCGCCATCGTCGTCGCTGCGCCCACGCTGATCGCTCAGATCACGAGCGGCAAGGCGCGCAATATCTCGATGGTGTTGTGGAGCACATTCTTCGGCGTGGCCTTCGCGTTGAACGCCTGGATCGGCCTGCCGGTCGTCGAGCATTTCGGCCTACCCTTTTTCTTCGCACTGCACGGCGGCCTGATGATCGCCATCGCGGGTCTGATCCTGCTTTGTGGAATAAAGGTTCAACCATCTCTGGGTGCTGCCCCTTGGCGTTGGGGCGAACTCTTTGACGTGCATCTGCGCACCTACCAGTCGCCCTTTGTGTCGGCCCCGGCCATAGGTTGGTTCTTCTACACTTTAACCTTCGTCTCGTTGCTGGCCATCCTGCCAGGTCGGCTGCCCGAGGGGCATACCGCGACGGTTGCGGGCCTGATGCCCTTGGCAGGCATTGTTCTGAGCTGGGTCGCAGTTCCAATCCTTTTGTCCCGAATGTCCTGCGTTGCGGTCGTCAATCTGGGATTTGCGCTTGGAATGTTTGCTATCACCGGGGTTTTTCTTGGCGTGCCGCTGGAACTCGTTTGTGTCTGTTTGTTTGCGGTGCTGGGGCTGGTGCAAGGGGGTAGCTTTGCCGCCGTGCCTATCCTGAACCAAACGCCCGAGACGCAGGCTCTCAGCTATGGCGCCATGGCGCAAATGGGCAATGCGGGGAACTTGTTGGGCACGCCTGTTCTGTTGGCCGTCCTTGGGCGGACGGGCGAGGCCGGTATGTTGATCACAGTGATCGGAATCTACGCGGTTGCGATCCTTGCGCATGTCGCATTGGCGCGAAAACGAGCGCTCCGTCAGCCGGCCTGACCGGGCGTGATGATCTGAAACGACCCGTCATCGAATTTGACGAAGCAAGATTCCGTATTCAGCGGAGGCAGGGTCGTTGTGCGGGTTGCCGGAACGCGGGATTTCACCCCGGATTTGCAGGGCGGCAGGCTGACAGGGCGAAACCCTTTCTGCGCCATGCACTGTGCCTCAACCGTGTTGCGAAGGGGTTGGTTGACGTCGACCGTGTATATGCGCCCAGGCTCCCACCAACCGCCCGACCGATAGCACCGTCCGCTTCCGTCGCAATAGGTGCGGCCCGGCCAATAGGTCGGCGGACCCTGACGGACCTGGTTGGCAACCGGTGCCTGTTCAAGCGCCTGAACCTTACACTGAGTGGTTTGTTCCTGCATCTTCGACACGCTTTCCCCCTCGCGATAGTATATGGAAAGCGGGCCGCAGGCAGTCAGCAGCATCACTGGAACAAGCAGGGGAACGAGTGTTTTCATATGCTTATTCTGCCCGAAAAGGTCGGGTATGACAATTCAATTGACCCTCTCAGGACCATCTGTCATTCAAAGATTTCAGGCAGAAGGGCCAGAAACATGAAGGTCATCATTTGCGGTGCGGGTCAGGTTGGCTGGCAGATCGCACGGCATCTATCGGGCGAACTGAACGACGTCACGGTGGTGGACAACAACCCTGATCTTGTGCGCCGCGCGACGGAAACGCTGGACGTGCAGGGGATCGCGGGCTTCGCCAGCTATCCGGATGTGCTGGAACGGGCAGGGGCGCGCGATGCCGACATGATCATCGCCGCAACCCATTCGGACGAGGTGAATATGGTCACCTGCCAGATGGCCCATTCGGTTTTCGCCATCCAGCGCAAGATCGCGCGTTTGCGGTCTCAATCCTACCTTCAGGCGATCCACTCAGACCTCTATCGCCGCGACCACCTACCGATTGATGTGGTTATCAGCCCCGAGCGCGAAGTCGCCGCCGCCGCCATGCGTCGCCTGTCGGCCCCGTCCGCCTTTGACACCGAGATGTTCATGAACGGCAAGGCCCAGCTGCTGGGCATCCGGATCGACGAGGATTGCCCGATCGTGAACACGCCTCTGCGGCAATTGACCGATTTGTTCTCGACCCTCAGCTCCATCGTGGTCGGGGTCCGGCGCGAGGGCAGCCTTTTCGCACCTGAATCCGAAGATCAGTTGTTCGTGGGCGATGAGTGCTATGTCTTCACTAGCGTGAAGGATGTCGACCGCACGATGGAGGTGTTCGGCAAAGCGCAAAAGCGGCAGGACCGTGTGGTGATCGTTGGCGGCGGCAATGTCGGCCTTGAGGTTGCGCGAACACTGGAAGAACGCGAAAGCCGCGTGCGGGCCAAGATAATTGAACGAGACCGGGAATGCGCCGAAAAAGCCGCCGAAGCACTTGAGCGGACCATCGTCCTGCATGGCGACGGGCTGGATTCGGCTTTGCTGAACGAGGCGGGCATCGACCGCGCTGATGCAATGTTGGCCGTCACAGATGATGACCGCACCAACATGCTGGCCGCCGTGCGCGCCAAGGCGGAAGGCTGCGCGCTGGCGATTGCGCTGATCAACGATCCCAGCATGGTGGCGTTGATGGGGCCGCTGGGGATCGACGCTTATATCAACCCACGGGCTACCACTGTCAGCTCGATCCTGCGCCATATCCGACATGGGCGGGTGCGGCAGGTCTATTCCATCGGCGACGCCGAGGCCGAAGTGATCGAGGCCGAGGTGCTTTCGACTTCGCCCATGGCCGGACAGAAACTGCGCGATATCGACTTCCCTGAGGGTGTTCTTGTTGGCGCGGTCCTCAAAGGCGACGAACTGTTGCGCCCAACGGGCAGTCTGCGGATTGACGAAAAGGACGTGCTGTCGATCTTTGCTATGGCCAAAGACGTCCCCGAGGTCGAACGGCTGCTGCAGGTTTCGATTGATTTCTTCTGATGGCGCGTGTGGTCACAGCTCGGATCGGGGTCTTGCGGCGGTTGCCGTTGTTTCTGCTGATCTGGGGGATTTCGGCGCTGTCTATGTGGGTGCCGGCGGGTTATGCGCTGGCGCTGGATGATCACGATACATCGCGGTCTTTCCTCTATTCCGGGCTGTTGGGGCTATTTCTGGTGTCCGCGATCGCTCTGGCGGCCTCGAACCGGGTGCCGCGGCGGGGGACGCTGGGGCAGTTGGCGGTGCTGCTGGGCTGTTTCACCATTCTGCCGATCTTTCTGGCCATCCCGTTTCACGACGCGCTTGGCAATACCACCTTTCTGAACGCCTATTTCGACATGGTCAGCGCCCTGACCACGACAGGAGCCGATTTGTTTCCCGACCCCAACCGCCTCAGCGCGCCGTTGCATCTATGGCGCGCGCTGGTGGGTTGGATGGGCGGTTTGCTGATGTGGATCGCCGCCGCTGCGATCTTGGCACCGTTGTCACTGGGCGGGTTCGAGGTCACGGCACGCGGTCAACCCGGTCGGCCGGTCTCGGGCGTGGCCCAGAGCGAACAGGTCGATCCGCGTGGCCGCCTGTTGCGTGTGACCCGCACCCTGACGCCGATCTACGCGGGCCTGACCGCCGTGGTCTGCATCCTGCTGCTTATCGCCGGAGAGCAGGGCCTGACCGCGATTTGCCATGCGATGTCGGTGATGGCGACCTCGGGTATCTCTCCTGTTGGTGGGCTGGAGGGCGCGCAGGCGGGCATCACAGGGGAAATGATCCTGTTTCTGTTTTTGCTTTTCGCCCTGTCGCGCCTGACCTTTTCAACCGACACGGCCGCCAGCGGCTTTGCCCGGCTGGACAAAGACCCCGAGTTCCGGATCGGGCTGTTCATCGTGTTGGCCGTCGCTGTGCTGCTGTTCTTCCGCGTTTGGGCAGGGGTCAATGAAATCGGAGGTCAGCTGCAGCCGTTGCAAGCCCTACACGTCATTTGGGGTATGCTGTTCACGGGCCTCGCTTTCCTGACCACAGCCGGGTTCGAGAGTGCGAATTGGAACGATGCCCAGCAGCTTTCGGGTCTGGGGACTCCGGGGTTGGTTCTGATGGGGCTGGCGCTGGTGGGTGGCGGTGTCGCGACCACGGCAGGTGGGGTCAAATTGCTGCGGGTCTTTGCGCTCTACCTCAATGGCGCGCGCGAGATTGACCGGCTGATCCACCCGTCCTCGGTCAGTGGTACCGGCGGCGGCAACCGCCGCATTCAAAGCGACGGAGCATTCATCGCATGGATCTTCCTGATGATGTTTGCGTTGACCCTTGCCCTGTTTAACCTGCTGCTGGCCCTGATGGGGTCGGGGTTCGAACAGGCCATGGTGCTGAGCGTCGCAGCGCTCAGCACAACCGGACCGTTGATCGAGCTTGCGACGGATGTCCCGATCCGCCTGGTTGACCTGTCGGGCGGGGCCAAACTGACGCTCTGCGCGGCGATGGTGATCGGTCGGCTTGAGACACTGGCGATCATCGCGCTGATCACGCCGACCCTGTGGCGGGATTGAACCACTGCGCGTGCCCAGCGTTACTGCCTGATTTTTCGTCTGGAATATCTGTGCGCGTCACTCCATACTCTGCCAGAGGGAGCGCGTTGGTCCGCAGCGCGTAGCAAGAACAATGGCGAGTTAATAAAATATGGCTTCGGACAGACAGAATCTGCAGGACGCGTTCCTGAACAATGTACGGAAAGCAAAAGTCCCGGTCACGATTTTCCTGATCAATGGCGTGAAATTGCAGGGTGTGATCACTTGGTTCGACAATTTCTGCGTATTGTTGCGCCGCGACGGACAGTCGCAGTTGGTCTACAAACACGCGATTTCAACCATCATGCCATCGCAGCCGATCAACCTGTATGAGGGCGAAGACGCCTCTTGATGGAACATGAAAGGAAGCGCACCCGGGCTTGGGTGCTGCATCCTGAAATCAAATCAGATGAACAGCGCCGCGTCCCCGGACCCGCGCTGGAAGAGGCGGTTGCACTGGCAGCCGCATTGCCCGATCTGGACGTGATCGGGTCTGAGATCGTGCGCCTGCCGCGCGCGCAGCCGGGTCTTCTGTTCGGCAGCGGCAAGATCGATGAACTGGCCGAACGGTTGCACGATAGCGAGGTCGAACTGGTTCTGATCGACGGCCCCGTGACGCCGGTTCAGCAGCGCAATCTTGAGAAAGCGTGGAAGGTCAAGATCCTCGACCGGACCGGTTTGATCCTTGAGATTTTCAGCGATCGCGCTCGTACACGTGAAGGGGTCTTGCAGGTCGAGATGGCCGCGCTCAGCTATCAGCGCACACGGCTTGTCCGGGCCTGGACTCACTTGGAACGCCAGCGGGGCGGGTTGGGTTTTGTTGGCGGCCCGGGTGAAACTCAGATCGAGGCCGACCGCCGCGCCATTGACGAGCAACTGGTGCGTTTGCGTCGGCAGCTGCAAAAGGTGGTCAAGACCCGCACGTTGCACCGGGCCGCGCGCGCCAAGGTGCCGTATCCGATCGTGGCGCTGGTGGGCTACACCAACGCGGGCAAATCCACCCTGTTCAACCGCCTGACCGGGGCCGAGGTGATGGCCAAGGACATGCTGTTCGCCACGCTGGACCCGACCATGCGCCGCGTTGTTCTTCCCGACGGACCCGAGGTGATCCTGTCAGACACGGTGGGTTTCATCTCGAATCTCCCGACGGAACTGGTCGCGGCATTCCGGGCAACGCTTGAGGAAGTGCTGGGCGCGGACCTGATCGTGCATGTGCGTGACATCAGCCATGACGAGTCACAAGCGCAGGCCGATGACGTTCAGGCCATTCTCACCTCACTGGGTGTCGATGATGAGCGGCCGATGCTGGAGGTTTGGAACAAGACCGATCTGCTGGACGCCGATGAGCGCGAGGCGGTTTTGGCGCGCGCTGACCGTGATCCGTCGATCTTTGCGATCTCGGCCGTGACCGGTGATGGGATCGCGCCTCTGCTGGCTGATATCGCGACAAAACTGCAGGGGGTTCGGCGTGAAACAACTCTTACGCTGAGCTTCGCCGAAGGAAACAAGCGCGCGTGGCTGTTCCGGCAGGATGTCGTTCGATCCGAGGAGCAAACGGAAGACGGGTTTGAGATTACGGTACTTTGGACCGACAAACAGGCAGCGCAGTTTGCCGGGCTTTAAAGGCTAGCTACCGGCGATTTGCCTGTGAAAATCCTCCATATCGAACCAGCCCACTGAAGACTGGACCCTGTGCTCGGGCGTTAGGTCCCATTCTTCCCATCCACGAACCACCACCTGATTACCGGTTTCGGAATGATGCCCTTCCATCGTTTTTACGAAGATCGCGTGTGATCCGGCCCAGCGAAACATATCGCATCGCACTTCGAGGTTGGAAAATTCAGCGTGAAAACCACGCACCATTTCTACGATGGCGTCCCGGCCTTTGTGCGGGTCGCCTCGGTTGATGATGATCTGCCCATCAGGTGCAAAAAAACGTGCGACATCCTCGGCGTCACCGGAGCTCCAGGCGATGGCGTAATCGCGCGCTATATTGTTCAGGATGTCCCGAATGCTTGCCATGATCGTCCCCCACGGATCCCACATCACCTGTTCGGTGATCCTAGGTTAAATTGGGAAGGCTTGCCACGACACCTCGGAAATCGGGGCGAGGAGTCGCCGAATGGGCGGATTATTGCGGGGTGAGCGTGGTAACTCCCACCGCTGCGGCCCGCGCCAGATCAATGTCGAGGGACATCGGGATGTATTCTCCGCGCCGCCACAGCTGCGCCTGATCGTCATAGTAGCGAGACAGGAAATGCCCGGACTGCCCGGTTGCGGTGATAAAGACCGAACTGTCGGGATCAGCGAAATCGTAGACTCCGCGATAGCCAGCACCATGCACGTTTAGGAATGGGTCAGGTCCTTCACCCGAGGTCCGTCCGCGCAGCAGGGTGTTGTCGCCTCCGCTGGTCGATTGGCGAATGTTAACGAAGTAACGCAGGACCGGAACATTCCCAAGAACCGGATGATCATGGGTGGCCTGATGGGCATCGCCCCAGCGCAGGGATTCAAGCGTGGTGCCGTAGGTCTCGGCGATCCAGATCAGCGCGTCATCCAACGCCAGCTCTGCCATGTCCGAGCAGGTCTCGACCGGGGCGCTTTGGCGCACGTCACACCAGACCGACGCGTCATCAATGTCGCGGTAAACCCGTTCGATGAACAGAGGTTCGACATGTTTGAACTCGCTGGCCAACGGGCCGAGTTCATCCCCGATCAGGCGGATCTGCAAAGCGCGTAGCCACGCGGCATAGATCAAAGGCTCCGGCAGATGTTCGTTCATTTCGCCATTCCATTCCGCCAGCAGCGACAGGGCGATCTGGCGCTGACGTTCGGGCGTGCCTTCGGGGGCCGAGGCACCGGTGAACCACAGATCAGCTCCAATCAGCGGTAGCAGCGAGCGCGCGGTGAAACTGACGGTGTCCAGTTGTGCTTCGATAAAGCTGTCGCGCGTGTGGACCTCACGTGATTGCATCAGCCGTTCCCAGCGGTGAACGCGCTGTGTGTCACCCCATTCGAATGAGACATGGTTGGGAAATGGACGGTCGATAATCTTGTTGTTGGTGTTGCCCAGCAGACCACCGGCGGGTGACGTGAACTCGGGGTTGGAGGCATAGGGCATGCGGCCTTGCCACCGGTTTTCCGCAATCCAGCCGGGCGTTGGAATGCGTCCTTTACTTTGGTTGAGGCGGTCGCGCTTAGGGACTGCTCCGATCAGTTTCAGGCCAATCGTTTCGGTGTCGACCAGAGACAGGTTCTGCGACGGCGCGATGAATTTCTCTGCGACGTCAATAGCTTCGCGCACGGTATCAGCGTTCATCAGGGCCATTGAAGCGCTCATCGACGTGTCATTCGGGCTGAGGGCGGTCCAGGACAATGATGCGACATGTCCGGGTGGCGTGATCGTTTCCAGATCATAGTGACTGCCGGGTAGTACCGGGCCATTCTCCGTCCAGCGCAGGGTCAAGGTGATGGGGGCCTCGTCCTTGATTTCGATGATCGAAGGGCGGCTTTGGAATTCCTTGAACCCGTCGGGGGTCAGGTATTCTTCGGGATTTTCAGGGTTGAGCTGCTCGATATGCAGGTCCTGATCGTCCAGATAGGAGGAGGTCAAGCCCCAGCCCAAACGGTCGCTGCGGCCGCTCATCACGGCAGGAATGCCCGGGATTGTCGCGCCGATCACACCGCCCTTTGCAAGGTCCAGATGCGCGAGGTACCACACGCCGGGTGCGGTGAACCCCAAATGCGGGTCGTTGGCCAAAAGAGTCCCTCCGCTGGCCGAGCGGGACGGCGCGGCAACCCATGCGTTTGACGCTCCGGCTAAACCACGTTTGGGGAATGGCGACAGCGGCGTATCCGGCATCGGCGTCCCAGCAGCATAGCGTGGCAGGCCGGGAAACAGCTGGGCATATTCGGGCAGGGCGGCGATGCCGGCACCGGGCACATCCGGCAGAATGTCGACCAGCCGCGCCGGATCGTCCAGCATCAGCGAGGTGCGGGCGCGCAGAACCTCATCCTTCAGGTGGCCCGACAGCTGCAACCCCATAAGCTTGATCACAGCGAGGCTGTCACCCGGTTGCCAGGGTGAGACGGGGGCGTTGAACAGAAACATCTCGGGCGCGCCGCGGCCTAAAGCCTCTTCGTTGATCTGCGTGAGGCGGGCATTGACCCCTGCGGAATAGGCGCGCAGTGCAGCCTTGGTATAGTCGTCCTGCGCCTCGACCGAGCGATGCGCCAAGCCGTAGAGGTCAAGCCGACGTAGAAGCTTGTCGATGGCAACGGTACGCGCGCCAAATACTTCGGACAGACGGCCCTGGGCGGTGCGGCGCATGACGGTCATCTGCCACAAACGATCCTGCGCGTGCGCATAGCCCAAACCAAAGAACACGTCCGGGTCGGTTTCGCCAAGAATATGGGGCACGTTTGCCGTGTCACGAATAATCTCGACGGGGGCAGTGACGCCTTGAACCTCAAGGGTTTGATCGTATTCGGGCAGCGACTGGCTGGCCAGAAAATAGACCAGTCCGATGGCGGCAAGAACCAGCAGGACAAGACCCGTGGTGATGCGTATCAACCAGCGAAAGACAAGAGCCATGGACGTCCCACTTGTATTCGTTCTTCACGTGGCGAGAGGTTACTTCAAGGCCGCCCCGACCGAAAGAGGAACACTGCGGAAACCTGTCTTGAAGTGGCAATGAAAAAGACCCGGCCCCAAGAGGGGACGAGGTCTTTCAGAGAGAGGCGTTGTAGTGCAAAATCAGGGGATGATGCGGGTGTATTTGATGCCTTCGACGGTCGCGCCGATCTGCAGGCCTGCCTGGCCGAAGATGGCCGCCAAGACCGGGCTGAGCAGGGTGGTTGTATCGGTCGACAACTGGTCGCCCTGATCGCTGACCACATAGCCGATATCAGCACCGGCAGTCCAACCGCTGGAACGACGGAAGTCGTTCAGTGCGTCCTCGGTCATGAAGAACAGCACATGTGCGTATTGCTGCGCGCCAATCTGCAGACCCGCAGTGCCTTTGACGGCCGAGTAATAGTCAACCGTAGCGCCATTGATGCGCAGCGCGCCCTGACCATACCCGCCGCCGAATACGAACCCGGCCTCTGTAATCAGGGGCATGACCAGCATGCCGTTGGCTTTTTCAGCGATCTCGACCGTGTTGGGGTAGCGGGCAAACATCTCAGTCAGTGTTGCGTCTACACGGGCATCAAGGGTGGCCGCGTTCGAGTTGCCGACGCCGTTGCCGCAGGCTGCGGTCAGGGTCAGACCTGCCATGCCCAAGGCAAAGCCGCGACGGTTCAGTCGGGGAAGGGTGGAACTGCTCATGGTTTTTGTCTCTGTAACTGTGCCTGATATGTCGGGTGTTCCCGATCTTATGTGCAAGAATACGCCGATTGACCCTGCATGTCACGACAAAGCTGCCGCGGCCCGCGAAACAATCGGCGAAATATCGCGAGGTGCCGGGGTTTTAGCCTTGAAGAACCCGTGCGACCTGCGGCGCGAAATAGGTCAGGATTCCGTCGCAACCTGCGCGTTTGAACGCCAGCAGACTCTCCAACATCACCTTGTCGCCGTCGATCCACCCGTTCTGCGCGGCCGCCTGGATCATCGCGTATTCGCCCGAGACCTGATAGGCGTAGGTGGGCGCACCAAACGTGTCTTTCACGCGGCGGCAGATATCCAGATAGGCCATGCCCGGCTTGATCATCACCATATCGGCCCCTTCGGTCAGGTCGCGCTCGATCAAGCGCAGGGCCTCGTTCGAATTTCCAGGGTCCATCTGATAGGTTTTCTTGTCGCCGGTCAGGGCGCCAGAGGCACCAACCGCATCGCGGAACGGGCCGTAAAAGGCGCTGGCATATTTCGCGGCATAGCTTAGGATCATCACGTTGTGATGACCCGCCGCCTCAAGCGCCGAGCGCATCGCGCTGATCCGGCCATCCATCATGTCTGACGGACCAATGATATCGGCCCCGGCCTCGGCCTGCGCGAGGGTCATCTTGACCAGCGCCTCAACGGTCTGGTCATTCACGATCTCGCCATCCACTACATAGCCGTCATGGCCGTTGATATTGTACGGATCCAGCGCAACATCGGTCATGACCGCGATATCCGGCGCCACGGCCTTGATAGCACGTATCGCGCGGTTCGAGAGGTTGTCAGGGCTCCAGGCCTCGGCGCAATCCTCGGTCTTGAGCGACGCATCAGTATAGGGAAAGATGCAGATCGCGGGGATTCCAAGGGCTTGTGCTTCGACCGCTGATTTGGCAATTAAGTCGACCGACCGCCGCAACACGCCGGGCATCGAGGGCACGGGCTCTTCAATACCTTCTCCATCGCGCACGAAAACCGGCCAGATTAGATCGTCGGTGGTCAGCGTATGCTCACGCACCAGCCCGCGGATCGCATCGGACTGACGCGCCCGGCGAAATCGGGTTTGGGGGTAGGGGGCGATGGTCGGTTTCATGGCGCGTCCTCCTTGAACATTGCCGCATTGGGTGGCATGAATCCGCCAAGGGCTCAAGGGCATCAATGGACGCGCCATCGCGACAGACCCCCCCTGAGGATTGTGAATAAAGGGCTGCGTTTGGACTGGTACGCTAAGATTTTCGAACTCATCGACATGCGCAGCTTTTCGAATCTGTGGTTCTGGATTGTTCTGGCGGTGATCTGGTCTTCGGCCAGTCACTGGTCGATGGGGGTACCCTACGACATGGTAGTCCGCGCCCGCCGGGTCGGCGGCCAGCTTGAGGTCGACCTGCTGGACATCGTGCGCATCAACACCAACCGTATGCTTTATTATGTCGAGGTGTCGGGCATGGTGATGTTGGCAATGGCCTGTTTCGTCTTTACCGCACTGGCGACGCTCGGCTTTTATTATTGGGTCGAGTTTGCACAGGCCGTGTTCCTACTGTTGTTTCCCCTGGTGATCGTGACCTTCATCAACATCTTTCACGCACGCCGTTTGCGGCGGCACGAGCTGACTTTGGAGCGCGTCTCCAAGACGCTGTCACGATGCCGCCTGTATACGCAGATCATCGGCATGATCTCGATACTGGTCACTTCGATGTGGGGCATGTATCAGAACCTTTCAATCGGCGTTCTGGGATAGCGAAATCTGAAAGGGTCAGGGATGAAGGCTCCGAACCACGTGACAGTCGGCGGCGCCCCCGAAGGGTATGATGCACTGCTTGTCCTGAACGAGATCGCGCGTTCTGGTGGGCCGGTTTGCCATGTGGCACGAGATGACAAGCGGCTCGAGGGGATGCGCGCAGCACTTGCGTTCTTTGCCCCTGATGTGCCGGTTTTCGTTTTCCCCGGTTGGGATTGTCTGCCCTATGACCGGGTCTCGCCCAACGCGGATATCGCCGCAGCGCGGGTGGCGACGCTAGCAGCGCTGGTCCACCAGATGCCCGAACGTTTCGTGCTGCTGACCACACTGAATGCCGCGACCCAACGCGTGCCTGCGCGCGAGGTTCTGCGCGAGGCTGCCTTTACCGCTCGCGTCAACCAACGCGTGGACGAAGGCGCCCTGCGCAAGTTCCTGGTGCGGATGGGGTTCACCCAAAGCCCGACCGTGATGGAGCCCGGAGACTACGCGATCCGGGGCGGGATCATCGACATCTTCCCTCCGGGCGAATCCGGCCCCGTCCGGTTGGACCTGTTCGGAGACGTTCTGGACGGCGCGCGCCGCTTTGATCCGGTCTCGCAGCGCACCACCGAAAAGCTTGACGTGATCGAGCTTGCCCCCGTATCCGAGGTTATTCTGGACGAGGCCGCCATCACCCGGTTCCGTCAGAACTATCGCATCGAATTCGGCGCGGCGGGCACGGATGATCCGCTCTATGAGGCCGTCAGTGCGGGCCGAAAACATCAGGGCATTGAACATTGGCTGCCGTTCTTCCACGAAAAGCTGGAAACCCTGTTCGACTATCTGCCGGAGGCGACGATTTCTCTGGACGATCAGGTCTCACCCGCGCGTCTGGCGCGGTGGGATACGATTGCCGATCAGTATGAGACACGGCGGCTGGCGCTGGAAAACCGCTCACGCATGGATACGGTTTACAAGCCGACACCGCCGGGTTTGCTCTATCTCGATGACGCGGCGTGGGATCGGGCCGTGGGCGATCGGCGCGTGCTGCAATTCAGCCCTCTGCCGCAGGCCAGCGGACCCGGCGTGATCGACGCGGGCGGGCGGATCGGGCGGAACTTTGCGCCCGAACGCCAACAGGAAAGCATCAGCCTGTTCGGTGCTCTGGCGGATCACATCAAGGGCAAGCTGGACAAGGGGCCGGTGCTGATCGCGTCCTATTCCGAAGGCGCGCGAGAGCGTCTAACCGGCTTGATCGAAGACGAAGGTCTGGCCGAGGCGATCCCGGTCACCGATGGTACGCGCATCGGCAAAAGGGGCCTCCATCTGGCGGTCTGGGCCTTGGAACATGGGTTCGAAACGGCGGACTTGACCGTGATTGCGGAACAAGACGTTCTGGGCGACCGCCTGATCCGCCAGCCCAAGAAGCGCCGCAAGGCCGAGAACTTCCTGACCGAGACCCAATCCCTTAGCCCCGGCGATCTGGTGGTGCATGTCGACCACGGCATCGGCCGCTACATGGGGATGGAGGTTGTGACCGCGGCGGGCGCAGCCCACGAATGCCTGCTGCTGGAATATGCCGAACAGTCCAAGCTGTACCTGCCGGTCGAAAACATCGAACTGCTGTCGAAATACGGCCACGACGAAGGGTTGCTGGACCGTCTGGGCGGCGGCGCATGGCAGGCCAAAAAGGCTAAGCTGAAAGAGCGCATTCGCGAGATGGCGGACAAGTTGATCCGCATCGCCGCTGAACGCGCCCTGCGCAAAGCCCCCGTGATGGACCCACCACCCCACGCGTGGGAGGAGTTCAGCGCGCGCTTCCCCTATCAGGAAACCGACGATCAATTGCGGGCCATATCGGAAGTCATGGAGGACATGCATTCCGGCGCGCCAATGGATCGTCTGATCTGCGGCGATGTCGGCTTTGGCAAGACCGAGGTCGCCATGCGCGCGGCCTTTGTCGCCGCCATGTCAGGCGTGCAGGTAGCCGTCGTTGCGCCGACCACTCTGCTGGCTCGTCAACACGCGGCCTCGTTCAAGGAACGCTTCCGAGGCTTCCCTCTTGAGGTCCGGCAGCTATCGCGTTTTGTTTCGGCGAAAGAGGCGCAACAGACTCGAGACGGGCTGGCGCGCGGGACAGTCGATATTGTGATCGGCACCCATGCTCTGCTGGCGAAAGGTATCCGTTTCAACAATCTCGGCTTGCTGATCATCGACGAGGAACAACATTTCGGTGTCGGCCACAAAGAGCGTTTGAAACAACTGCGCTCGGACATCCACGTCCTGACTCTGACCGCAACGCCGATCCCACGCACGCTGCAACTGTCACTGACGGGGGTGCGCGACCTATCAATCATCGGCACGCCGCCCATCGACCGCCTGGCCATCCGCACCTATGTCAGCGAGTTCGACGCAGTAACGATCCGCGAGGCTTTGCTGCGCGAACACTATCGCGGCGGGCAGAGCTTTTACGTTGTGCCGCGCATCTCGGATCTGCCTGAAATCGAAGAGTTCCTGAATGAGCAGTTGCCAGAGCTGACTTACGTCGTCGCTCATGGGCAGATGGCGGCGGGTGAACTCGACGACCGCATGAACGCGTTCTACGACGGCAAATATGACGTGCTTCTGGCGACGACGATTGTGGAAAGCGGTTTGGATATCCCAACGGCCAACACAATGGTCGTGCATCGGGCGGATATGTTTGGCCTTTCGCAGCTCTATCAGATCCGAGGCCGCGTCGGGCGCTCAAAAACCCGCGCCTATGCCTACCTCACAACCAAGCCGCGCCAGAAACTGACCGCCACCGCCGAAAAGCGCCTGCGTGTTTTGGGGTCGCTTGATACGCTGGGGGCCGGGTTCACGCTGGCCAGCCAAGACCTCGACATTCGTGGGGCTGGCAATCTGTTGGGCGAAGAACAATCCGGCCAGATACGCGATGTGGGCTATGAACTCTACCAGTCGATGCTGGAAGACGCGATAGCCAAGATCAAAGCCGGTGAGATGGAGGGGCTCTCGGACGCCGATGACCAATGGGCGCCTCAGATCAATCTGGGCGTACCGGTTCTGATCCCCGAGGATTATGTGCCCGACCTCGATGTCCGTCTGGGCCTCTATCGCCGCTTGTCATCGCTCTCGACCAAGGTTGAACTGGAGGGCTTTGCCGCGGAACTGATTGACCGGTTCGGCACCTTGCCGAAAGAGGTGAACACCCTGATGCTGGTCGTCCGCATCAAGGCTATGTGCAAGCGCGCGGGTATTGCAAAACTGGATGGTGGGCCGAAAGGGGCGACGATTCAGTTTCACAACGACAAATTCGCCTCGCCCCAAGGGTTGGTCGAGTTCATCCAGAACCAGCGCGGCATGGCGAAGGTTAAAGACAACAAAATCGTTGTGCGGCGCGACTGGAAGAAAGATAGCGACAAGATCAAAGGTGCCTTTGCCATTGCCCGCGACCTGGCGGAGAAAGTCGTGGCCGAAAGAAAAAAGACCAAAACAGGCGGATAGCGGGGAAGGGGGCGCTGCCCCCGCCGCGGCAAGCCGCGACTCCCCCGGGATATTTCCGGCCAGATGAAGCAGGGGATCCGGACTTCATCTGGCCAAAAATACCTCCACCGGAGGCATCGCGCGCAGCGCGATTCAGGTCTGCATGGCGGACTGAGCGCAGAAACAGGATGCGGCGACTGCGCGGTCGGCCCTTGCCAGCGCCAAATCCAGCCTCTGTTTGATCTGAGGTAGCTCAATCCTATCGCCGCGTGCTTTCAGGCAGTCGTGCAGGCCCTTCAAGCTCCAGACATTGTCTGGGTGGATCGAGGCGCGGCTGAGGGTTCCGCCAAGGCCCAGATCTTCTCGGTAAACGGTTTCCGCCTCGGTCAAATGGCCCTGTTCGAAGAGCAGCGCGCCCAGGGCGTGGCGAGTGGGTTGCATCCATCCCCAAGGCTCGTCGTAGGGCAACGTGTCGTCCAATTCGACAGATCGGCGCAGGTGAGCGAAAGCGAGATCGAAGTTTCCCTTTCGGTATTCGATCTCACCGCGCAGCATTTCGGTTGCGATCTCCAGCAGGTCGATGACGCGGTTGTTGTGCAATCGCCGAGCCTCGGGCACACGGGCTTTGGCTTTGAGGAACAGTTGCTCCTCGGCTTCGGCTTTGGGCACATCCCCGGTCGCGGCGAAAGCAAGCGCGCGGGCGTAGTGGGTGGTTGCCGTCAGCGTGCGGTACAGGTCGGGGTCGTCGGGTAGCGCCAGCGCTTTTGCCTCCTCCCATCGGCCAAAGCGGATCAGGATGTGAGGCCCCATGGACATGTAGCTTTCAAAAAAATCTGCCATGGGCGGGCTCTCGATGCGCAACATCTCTTCGGGGGTCGTGTCCCAGATACCTTGGTTGGCCCGCAGGGCCGGTTCGATCTGACCCAGAAACATCGCGCCATAGATGGTGAAGTGATAGTCATGTTGCCGGTAGCCGGTGTAGATGTTGAACGCCCCTTCACGCTCATAATATTTCAGGTCCGCTTCCGAGGCTTTCTGGTTCCAATGCACCACGTTCTGATAGTGGCCGCAGAGGATATCTATATGCGTTGGCATATGCACAAGGTGGCCTGCATCGGGGACCAGAGTGCGTAGGATATCGCCCGCTTTCAAGGCCTTTTCGGGTGTTGGGGACATCTCCATCAGGTGGACATAAAGGTGCAGAAGGCCGGGATGAGACATGGCGTCGGGGTCGTTCTGCATGGCCCATTCCAGCGCCTCTTGCGCCTCAAGCGTGGCGGCACCTTCGGCGGGTTGACCTGTTGACAGGTCCCACATTTGCCACGGCGTCAGGTTGAGCAGCGCCTCGACATAGATTGTGCGCAGGTCCAGATGATCTGGCTGAGCCTTGAAGGCCGCGCGCATCGCGTCGGCAAAATCATAGTCCCACTCATGCATGCCCTCGGTCGTGTCGCGCTGCGGATAGCGGGACGGCAGGGCGTGGATCAGAGCCTTTTCAACCTCGGTACAGCCATCGGTCAGGCTCAGCGCCTTTTGCGTGGCTTCATAGGCCTTTGTCAGGGCTTTTTGCCGTCCCCGGTCGTCTTGCAGATCCCAGGGCAGGTTGTAGTTCGGGCCGGCTGCGTAGGCGACGCCCCATTGCGCCATGGCGCAGTTCGGGTCATGTTCGACAGCTTTTTCAAAGCAGGCGACGGCCTCATCATGGTTGTAGCCATAGGTCCAGACCAGCCCTCGGTCGAACCAGAGTTGGGCTTCAGCGGATGCTGTTGAAACAGGGTAGGAATAGGTGCCCAGATCGTAGTACTCACTCATAACTGACCCTCCGCCATGTTGGTCGGGACAGCGTAGCGCGTTTGATCCGGGCTGAAAATCCTCAGGCGAGCAGTCTGTTTTCGATGCGCCCCATGTGGATCATCAGGCTGAAGGCCAGGATACACATGGTCAGAATGCCGGTAGTCAAAGGCAAGATCGAGCCGTCAAATAGCAGCCCGACCGGTGCAGCAATGGCCGCGGCGAGCACTGTCGAGACCGAGCCGATGACAGAAGCTGCCATTCCGGCGATATGCCCCATCGGTTCCATCGCGATGGCGTTCAGATTGCCCATGGTAACACCCGCCATGAAGAAAACGGTGGTTTGCCAGGCAACGAACAGGCCAAACGAGGCGTCGGGCGACAGCGGGAAGGAATTGGTCACGATCACCAGCGCCGTGATGCCAATCTGCGCCCCGAGCGCCCATGTTACCATGCGGCGCATGCCGACGCGCACCACGAGGGCCGCATTCAACACACTGGCCGATCCGGACATCAGGGCGACGAACCCGAACCAGAACGGAAAGCTTTCGGCCCGGTCGTGGATCACGTCATATACGGGCTGAACCATGGTCAGCATGGTGAACAAAATCCCCATGCACAGCGTTTGCACCATGATGGACAGGCGCACGGTTGGATGTGCGAACATCTCTTTCGTTGCGGCGACCATTAGCGGCAGGCGGAAGGGGCGACGGTTTTCTACGGCCAGCGACTCGGGAAGGCGGGTTCCCATCCAGACGCAGACGATCACGGCGAACAGAATAAAAGACATAAAGATACCGCGCCAGCCGAACAGGGCGATCACTCCGGCCCCCAACATGGGTGCCACGGCGGGTACAAGCGTGAACAGCAGCATTGCGATCGAAATGATGCGCGCCATGATCCGGCCCGAGTACAAATCGCGGATGACAGCCATAGCCACAACGCGCGGACCTGCCGCGCCCAGCCCCTGTGCCACGCGGGCCGCCAGAACGAGTTCAAGCGAGGAACTGGCCCAAGCCACGGCCGAGGCCGCAATATAAAGCGCGACACCGCCATAGATGACCGGTTTGCGGCCAAACGCATCCGACAGAGGGCCGGTAAAAAACGTGCCAATCCCCATCCCAAGCACGAAAGACGTCAGGATCAGCTGCGCGCGATTGACGTCATCCGGGCTGAGCTGCGCGCCGATCTCGGGCAGGGCAGGCAGCATCGAGTCGATCGAAAAGGCGATGGTCGAGAACATCATTGCGATCAGCGCAATGAACTCTCCACGAGACATGCGGTTGGTCATGGGGACTCCTTACCTGATCGCGCTATCACGACGGATCAGGTTGCGCCAGACCGGAATTTCGCACAGACCTCTGTGCTTCTATGCAGAGGAAGCCTCAAGTTGAGACATGATTTCTCCGATCACTTTCTCCCACATTTCAGGAGGTTGCGCGCCCGGAACGGCATGTTGATTGGCAACAATGAAGGTCGGGACCGAGCTGACGCCCATCTCGCGTGAGTGGGTGTCGCGGTTGCGGATATCCTCACGGTCGGCGTCAGATTTCAGCAATTTCATTACCACTGCCGCGTCCATGCCAGCGCTATCGGCGATGTCGGAGAGGACCTCCGGGTCGCCGATATCACGCGCTTGAACAAAATACGCGTCGAACAGAGCATCGACGACGGCGTTCTGCTTGCCCTCGATACCGGCCCAGTGGATCAGGCGATGCGCGTCCAGCGTGTTTGGCGTGCGTTTCATCCCCTCAAAGTCGATCTTGAGGCCCGCATTCTCGGCATGTTCAACCACGGGCGCATAGGCCCGTACCGCACCGTCCTTGCCGCCGAATTTCCGTTCCAGATATTCGCGCCGATCCATGCCTGCATCCGGCATGTCGGGGTTCAACTGGAACGGGTGCCACTCGATCACAAACGGATGCTCCGGAACCTTTGCCAAGGCTTTGTCCAGATGGGTTTTTCCGATGTAGCACCACGGGCAGATCGGATCGGACAAGATATCAAGCTTGACGGTCTGGGTGTTTGTTTGGCTCATGGGGTGGACGCCTTGAAATAGGCCGGCAACGCGCGGCGCAGGAGTTTGCCGTTGCCGCCGGTTGGCAACTCGGGAAGGTGAACGAAGGCACGCGGCTGTTTGTAACGCGCCAGATTGGCTTGGACATAGGTGTGCAGAGCGTCTTCGTCCAGTCTATCGGGGCCAGAGTAGAAGGCCGCTATCACAAATGTGTCCTGTTTAACCTCGACGGCTGCGGCCCCGACCTGAGTGATGCCGGGAAAGCGGGACAGGACGGATTCGACCTCAACCGGCGAGACGCGGTAGCCGCCTGCGTTCATCATGTCATCGTCGCGCCCCAAATAGGTGATCTGCCCATCAACGGCCATGGCGCCCTGATCACCGGTAAGAAACCAGTCGCCTTGCTGGCGGGCGGCGGCCTCTTCGGGAGCGTTCAGATAGGTCAGCATCAGGCCGGGGTCAGAGCGGTGAATGGCGATGGTCCCCTCAGCCCCTTGCGGCACGGGTCCCTCCGGCCCGAGGATCGCGACGCGGCGACCCGGTTGCGGTTGTCCGAGGGCATCCCCGCGCGCAGGATGGGTCGGGCTGGATGAAATGAAGGTCGAACACTCGGACATGCCAAACGCTTCGTAAAGTTCTGTTCCGGTGGCCGTTTCCCACTGGGTATGCAGGGACCGAGACAGCTTTTCCCCGGCGCACAGACCGTGGCGCAGATCGGGCAGTTCGATCTGATCCGAACCGGACAGTATCTTTCGAAAAACACCGGGCGCTGCGGCAAAGATCGTCCCGCGGTTTTGGCGCAGCATCTGCGGTAATTGAGACATATCGGTGCCGGGTTCAGGGATCAGGGCTGAGGCTCCGATCGTCCACGGATCCATAAGCCCGGTGCCCAGCGTATAAGTCCAATTGAACGCACCCGCGTGGCACAGGCGGTCGTGTTCCGTCAGGCCATACCAGCCGTCGACCATCATTTGGCGCGCCCAAATCGCTCTGTGAGCATGGGCGACTGCGCGGGGCTTGCCCGAGGTGCCAGAGGTGTAGACCACATAGGCCAGACGCTCGGGGTCGCCCATATCGAACGATGCGGGCGGTAGGTCATGCATGGCGATCAGGTCATCCAGATGGATCTGATTGGGGTGTTCGGCACAAGCCACAGAGGGGTCGCGCAAGATGGCGGCGGGCGAAAGCTCCGCGATGATCCGGGCGGTTTCCGGTTCGGTCAGTTGCGATGAAGTCGGAACAGGCACGATGCCGACGGCGATAGCCCCAAGATAGGCGATCGGAAACTCGACGGTGTTTCCAAGACGCATCAGCACGATGTCTCCGGGGTGCAGTCCGGCCTGCAAAAGGCCCTGACCCGTTCCCAGAACAGCGGCTTTCAATGCGCGATAGCTCCAGTCTTCGGATCCGTTTTGACGCAGTACTGACAGGGCGGTTTTATCAGCCAGCTGATCCGCCTTGCCCAGCACATGAGCAGCCAGATTGAACGGGGTCGGGCAGGGCGTCGGTGGCCCCTGATCGAAGATTGAAAGCATGGCAACTGGCTAACCCGGCCCATGGCGCGTTGCAAGCGCGGCTTGTGCACCCTATAGACGATGGCATGAGTACCCAAGATCCCAAATCCCTGATCCGCATTGCCCGCGACGCAGGCGAACACACGGAACCCGAGCCTTTGGACCTGGGCGCCCGCGTGCGCGAGTTGCGCAAGGCGCGCAACTGGACGCTGGAGCAGGCAGCCTCGCAGGCCGGTCTGGCGCGTTCGACGCTCAGCAAGATCGAAAATGGTCAGATGTCACCCACCTACGATGCGCTGAAAAAGCTGGCCATCGGGTTGGAGATCTCGGTGCCTCAGCTCTTCACCCCGCCGCAGCGTGAGCAGGTGATTGGTCGTATGGCCGTGACCCGGTCCGGCGAGGGGGCTGCACATGCCACTGCCACCTATGAGCATGAGTTGCTGGCTGAAACCCTGACGAAAAAGCAGATGCTCCCCTATCGCGCCCGCGTCCGCGCCCGCTCGATGGATGAGTTCGAAGGTTGGGTGCGCCATGACGGGGAGGAGTTCATGTACGTCCTGACCGGCGTCGTGCGGTTGTATACCGAGTTCTACGAACCGGTGGAGATGCGCCGGGGCGACAGCGCCTATTACGACGGCAGCATGGGGCATAATGTGATTTCGGTCAGCGATGAGGATGCGACCATCCTCTGGGTGACATCACTCGCCTAGGATCAGTTCAATTCGCGGTTCAAAGACTCCGTGAACAGAAAATCCTCGACCTCTTCGTGGGCTTCATTGACAGTTAGGTGATGGCGTTCGGCCAGATAGGCTTCGAACTGTTTGCGATCCTTGCCGACACGCGGCATATCCTGGTCCCTCAGGTTGGGAAAACGGCGTTTAGCGCGGGCGTAGCACGCGTTCCAGTCTTGTGTCAGATCGGTCCAGTTCAGCATCTGCGAGCTTTCCTTCTTCGGGTTTCAGGACGGCTCTCCCCTAGGAACAGCGTACGGACGAGTTGACGCAGCGGAAGACATGACAAGATGTCGCACCCCTGAGCAGGTCGATATTATGCCGATTAGAGTCAGGTTTGTGCCGTGGGTTTGGTGCAAAACCCGGTCGAACGTCCATATATAGGGGCGCTTTGTGATATGAGCGCATTATTTTGCGTGCCGCGGAATGTGCCAGTTTTTGCCGATCACCACGTGCATAAGGTGTCAGTTCCGGTGCGTCACACCCTATGCGCGTGGTTCTAATCAGCGTACCACCAGACCTCGGGCATGTATTGCGGGCCATCGCCGTAGATCGGCAGAGTTTCGGGGTATTTCAGCGCACTGACATGGGCGATGCGGCCGACGTCGAAGCTCCAGATCGGGATCACGTATCGGCCCGCCGTCAGAACGCGGTCGAGGGCGCGGGTGGCGGCCACGAAATCCTCGCGGCTTTCCGAAGCCAGCATGGAGTCGATCATCCCGTCAACAGCGGGTGAGGAGACGCCCATCAGGTTGCGCGTGCCCGGTGCATCAGCGGACTCGCTGCCCCAATAGAGGCGCTGTTCATTGCCTGGTGACAGTGACAGGGCACGGCGGAACGGGGTCATATCGAAATCTAGCTCAGATACCCGCCCGGTATATTGCGCATTGTCGACACGCTCAGTCGTGACCTGAATGCCCAGACGCTCCAGCGCGCGCGTGTAGATCTCGACCGCTGTCTGCATCTCACCATCGCCTTGTTGCAGCAGAACGGTGATCTGAAACGGCTCGCCCGCTGCATTGCGCAGTACGCCGTCCTGAATGGTCCAGCCAGCCTCGGCCAGCAGTTTTACCGCCTTACGCAGGTTCGCGCGGTTTCGGGCTGAACCGTCGCCCTCGGGTGGGGCGTAGCCTTCAAGCGTTCCGGGGATCAGGTCTGCGCTATAGGGCGCCAACAGTTCCGCAACGCGACCTGTCGCCCGTCCCGGTTGCATCGCCAGATCAGAGCCCGAGAAATAGGATGAGATCCGCGACTGCGCGCCGCCGGTGATCGTGTCGTTTATGAACTCGAAGTTGAAGGCCAGCGTCAGGGCTTCACGCACGCGCCAGTCATCGAACGGAGCTTTGCGAGTATTCATCACCAGCCCGGTCATGCCCGAGGGCTTGCCATGCGGGATCTCGGTCTTGATCACATCGCCACGTTGAACGGCGGGGAAGCTGTACTGCGTGTCCCATTTGTCGGCGTTGAACTCGCGCACGGCCGAAAGCTCTCCGGCTTTAAAGGCTTCGAATAGGACGGTGGCATCGCCGTAGAATTCAATCCGGATGTCATCGAAATTCATCGTGCCACGGCGAAACGGAACATCAGCGCCCCAATAGTCCGGATTTCTGCGCAGGTTCACATAGCGCCCTGCCTCATAGTCCTCGACTACATATGGGCCGCTTCCAACAGGAACGTCGTGCAGCTCGGCGTCGGCAAAATCCTTACCTTCCCATTGGGCTTTCTGAAGGATCGGACGCAGCCCCACGATCAATGCAAGTTCGCGGTCAGCCTCGTTAAAGCTGATCCGGACCGAGCGCGGACCGGTCTGTTCGATACTGTCGATCTTGGACCAGAGACCGCGATAGCGCAGTTGCCCTTCGGTCCCGAGGGTTTGAAAAGACCAGATCACGTCGTCAACTGTGACCGGGGTGCCGTCGGAGAATCGGGCCTCATCTCGGAGTGTAAATTCCACCCAAGACCGGTCTGGCGCAGTCTCAACCGATTCGGCTAACAGCCCGTAAAGAGTGAAAGGTTCGTCCCAGGAGCGGCCCATCAGGCTCTCGTGGGTCCAAAATCTTAACTGCCACGGAGGGGTGCCTTTTTGCACAAACGGGTTCAAGCTGTTAAAGCCGCCGGTGTTTCCGAAAACGACTTTGCCGCCCTTGGGCGCCTCTGCGTTCGCATAGGGTAGAGACACAAAATCCGGTGGTAAGGCCGGGTCGCCATACATAGCTATGCCATGAGTCGATTCTGCCTGTGCCAGTGAGGACGCAAAAAGCAGGGCGATTCCCGCTGCCAAACCACGAAGCGGGTGTGAAAAATACGGGCTCATTTTGGAAACAATCCTGCTCTGGCCTTATTTTGTTGGGATTCATCGTAGCGATGATTTTTCTTGTTTTCAAACTTTTAGCTTGGACGAAAGCACAGAATTGCTTATAAAGGTCTCACTGCTCGATAGGTTTCTTGCCTGTATGAAACCTGCCTCAATAACTTAACGCCCGCTTCGTGCGGGCGTTTTTTTTGGCAGATTTGCAGCCACTCATTCTGCAGTTCCCCGTTTTCTTTGCAGGTGCAGCATGGCACTCTGCGTGCCAGGTGAACTCAGAGGAAATGCAATCATGAGCCTTTCGGGAAAAACGGCTATCATCACAGGATCAAATTCGGGCATCGGTCTGGGCATCGCGCGCGAGCTGGCAAAGGCCGGGGCGGATGTGGTTCTGAACTCGTTCACGGATCGAGATGAAGATCACGCGTTGGCGGCGGAGATTTCGAAAGACACCGGTACAAGCGCGCGCTACGTTCAGGCCGACATGTCCAAAGGGGATGAATGCCGCGCCCTGATTGAGAAGGCGGGCTCCTGCGATATTCTGGTGAACAATGCGGGTATTCAGCATGTGTCCCCGATTGACCAGTTCCCGATCGACAAATGGGACGCGATCATTGCGATCAATATGAACTCGGCCTTCCATACGACCGCAGCCGCCTTGCCGTTGATGCGCGCGAGTGGGTGGGGGCGCGTCGTGAACATCGCCTCGGCTCATGGTTTGACGGCCTCTCCGTTCAAAGCGGCCTATGTGGCGGCCAAGCATGGTGTTGTTGGCATGACCAAGGCCGTCGCGTTGGAAACCGCGCAAGAGCCGATCACCTGCAATGCGGTTTGTCCGGGCTATGTGCTGACCCCTCTGGTCGAGGCGCAGATCCCCGACACGATGAAGGAATACAATATGAGCCGTGAGGACGTGATCAAGAACGTCATGCTGGAGCGGCAACCGTCCAAGGAATTTGCAACTGTTGAACAACTGGGCGGGACGGTTCAGTTCCTCTGCTCGGAGGCGGCGGCGCAGATTACGGGGACGACGATCTCGGTCGATGGTGGCTGGACGGCTTTGTGAGCTTGCATGGGGGCTCTGCCCCCACACCCTCGGGTTATTTTTTGGCTAGATGAAGAGGCGGAACCATGAAGCGGATCAATCTGGCTTTGCAGGGTGGTGGAGCGCATGGAGCGTTCACTTGGGGTGTCCTCGACCGGCTTCTGGATGAAGAGGATATCGAGGTTGCGGCGATCACCGGAACCTCGGCCGGGGCTTTGAACGGGGCTGCGTTCAAGTCCGGTATGGTTGCAAACGGGCGTGAGGGCGCGCGGGCCCGGCTGGACGGATTGTGGAAACGCATGGGGGCTCTTGGCGATATGCGAATTGCCAACTGGTTCAGGGGGCTGGAGCCGGCGAGCATCGCGCAGGCGATGGAGTATTCGCTGCCTTACTCTATTGGAGATGCGTGGTCCCGGATGGTGTCGCCCTATGCCTATGGTCCGTTCTATTCGAACCCGCTGGAATCCGTGGTGGATCGGTTCAACTTTGATGAGGTATGTGCCGATCAGGGGCCACGTCTGTTTGTGTGCGCCACTTCCGTGCGCAGCGGCAAGATCCGTGTGTTTACGGGCGATGAGATCTCGACAAATGCGATTTTGGCTTCGGCCTGTTTGCCTACGCTGTTCAAAGCTGTTGAGATTTACGACCCTGAAACCGACAGGACCGAGGCCTATTGGGATGGCGGCTTTACCGGCAACCCGGCGATGTACCCGCTGTTCGAGGGTGACCTGCCCGATGATGTGGTGATCGTGAATATCAACCCTTTGGAACGGGACGAGTTGCCGGTTACGCCGCAGCAAATCCAGAACCGGATTAATGAAATCAGCTTTAACTCATCCCTGTTTCGCGAGCTGAGGGCGATCAATTTCGTTCAGCGGCTGCTGGAAGAAGGCAAGCTGAAAGCCGGTGAGATGAGCCGCGTTTTGGTGCACATGATTGCGGATAATGAGCTGATGAACAGCTTGTCTGTGGCGACCAAAACGGTGCCCAATCCGGTAATCCTGCACAAGTTGAAGCACGCGGGCCGCGACGCGGCAGATGGGTTTCTGGCGCGCCACAAGGATGATCTTGGACAGCACAGTACCGTCGATCTGCCCGCGATGTTCGGCTGATCACTCGGGCGGCTGCGTCGGGTCTTTTTCGTTGGGATAGACCAGACCGGCTGAGATTACGAGCTTCGCAGCCTCTTCAATCGACATGTCCAGGAGGATCACATCCTCTTCCGGGAAGAACAGCAGAAAGCCGGAAGTTGGGTTGGGCGTTGTCGGGATGAATATGCTCAGGAGGTTGCCACCTGTTTCGGCGCGATTGCTAACCTCACCCCTTGCTGTGGTCGAAACGAACCCGATGGCCCAGATGCCACGGCGTGGATATTGCACCAAGCAGGCTTTCTCGAAAGAACGTTCGGTCTGCGCGAACACCGTCTCCGAGATTTGTTTGATCCCGGAATAGATCGAGCGGACGATCGGCATGCGGTCGACGAGGCTCTCGGTGAACGAGATGAAGGACCGGCCCAGAATTCCTTTGGCAACCCAGCCGACCAGAATGGTGAAAACCAGGAAGATAATGACGCCGACGCCGCGCAGGTTGATGCCCACATATTCTTCGGGGCGGAACTGCTGTGGCACCAGCGGCAGAACGGCGCTGTCGATCCAGCCCACGACGGACCAGATCAGCCAGATTGTCAGCCAGACAGGCGCAATGACAACGATACCCGTCAGGAACGAAGCGCGCAGGCGCGAGAACAGGCCGGGGCGGCGATGTGGTTCTTCGTCAAACGGTGTATTCATTACAGGTCCGAGTGGTTTGCAAAACTACCTAAGCAGTCCGATGCGCCGGTGCAATAGGGCAGGTTTACGCGCCGTTTACCAGTGCCTTAGCAATATTCGCCGCTAATCGTGCGTTGTTGCGCACCAAGGCGATGTTCGCGGTGAGTGAGCGGCCCTCGGTCTTTTCAAAGATCCGTTGCAGCAGATAGGGCGTAACTGCCTTGCCAGTGATCCGATGTGCATCGGCATCCGCCTGGGCTGCGGCGATGATCGGGGCCAGTTCCTCGGCCGGGATCTGGTCTGCAGCTGGGATCGGGTTCGCGACCAGCTGACCGCCCGGCAGGCCCAGCGCGCGGCGTGTCGCGTGGGCCTTGGCGATGGCCTCGGCGCTTTCCATGCGCAGCGGTGCGGCATAGGGGGATTGCGCGGACCAGAAGGCGGGGAAGGCGTCCTGACCATAGGCGATGACCGGAACGCCCAGCGTTTCCAGTACTTCCAGCGTTTTGGCCAGATCGAGGATCGCTTTGGCACCCGCCGCCACGACCGTCACCGGGGTTTGACCCAGCTCATGCAGGTCGGCTGAGATGTCAAACGTGGTCTCGGCCCCCTGATGGACGCCTCCGATCCCGCCGGTGGCAAAGACCTCGATCCCCGCATATTGCGCGGCGATCATGGTTGCGGCCACGGTTGTGGCCCCGGTTCCGCCGGTCGAGATACAGGCCGCCATATCCGCGCGTGAGATTTTCGCGACGCCCTGAGCCTGGCCCAAGGCCTGCAGCTGGTCGGGTTCAAGGCCCACATGCAGCACGCCTTCGATCACAGCCATGGTGGCTGGCACAGCTCCGGCATCGCGGATGTCCTGTTCCACCTGCGCGGCGACTTCAACATTCTGGGGGTAGGGCATGCCGTGGGTAATGATGGTGCTTTCCAGCGCCACGATTGGGTGGCCTGCGTCTTTCGCGGCGCGGACCTCGGCAGAGTAGTGGATAGGGATCACAGCGGAGTTTCTCCTGAAACGTAGGTTGCAGCGGCGTGGAGCGCGCGGGTCAAAGCCGTTTGCGCGTCGGCGCCGTCTGATTCTGAAGCGATATGAGCGGCCATGAACGTGTCACCAGCGCCGGTCACGCGGGTCACAAGCACGGAAGGAGGTGTCTGGGTCAGAACGCCCGAGGCCGAGCCCACGGTGGCCGAATTGCCGCCATCGGTGACGAGAACGCGCAGCGCGCCCCGGTCCAGCAGGCCTTTGGCGGCGGATTCGGAATCGGTAAACTCGCGCTGGCACAGCAGGCCAGCCTCCTCGAGGTTCACATAAAGCGTCGCGCGGGCGTGTTTGAGGAAGGGCAGTAGACGTTCAGCCTTGCCAGGCGAGGCCGGTGCAACCCGCAGGTCCGCCTTGGCGAAGGCGGGGCTTTGGGCGATTTCTTCCAGCAAGTCCAGCGTCAGGTTGCCGTCCAGCGCAATCGGCCCTTCGAACGGCGTGTTCTCATAACCCAGCGGCCCGTGCATCAACGGGCGCAGGATTTTCGCGCCTGAAGCCTCAAGCGAGTGGGCGTCAGCGATGGCCGCGATCAGGCCGTTGGCCCCTTCGACCGCCATGTAGCGATCGGTCGGCAGGTCTTGCGAGCGGTAGATATGGTCGGTGACCATGCCGAGCCGGGCGCAAGCGTGGACCAGCTCGTCACCCTCCGGGTCGCGGCCAATGGCGGTCAGCAGGGTTGGGGTCATGCCAAACCGCACCAGCGTCATGGCGATGTTCATGGCAACGCCGCCAGGCAGGCGGGTGATCCGCCCCGGCACGTCCGATCCTTGCCGCATGGCACTTGCCGAGCGTCCGATCACGTCCCATAGGACCGAGCCGATACACAGGATTTTACTGTTCTGAGTCATGTAGGTGTCATGCCGCAGCACCGAGGGCCGTGCAAGCCAGAACGTCAGCGATAACAGAGATAAGGCCTTTGTGTTCCGGTCCGTATTCGTTTCGACTTGCGATCCGATGCGTTCGGCGGGACACTCGATGTGTATGATTGATAATTTTATTGATGAGCGTCGCAGATGAGCGGTATTTTCCGTTTCCTCCTGATATTGCCTGCTTTTCTGGTCCTTTCGACATGGTCCGCGAAGGCGCAGACCCCTCCGACGATTGTCGAGTTCTGGACGAAGGCAGACACTCTGTTTCTTGAGGTCACGTTGAATGCCGAGATGTTCTTGGCCGGGGTCGACCCCGAAACCCGCCCGGATTTTGCCGATGACGCGCGGTACAGAGAGTTGCGCCGACGGGTCTCCTCAGAGCTGGAGCCTGAGGTCCGGTCGTTTGTCAAAAACTGGGCCGAGACGCTGCAGGTCGAACTCGCAGGCCCGGCCCGCCTGTCCTATGAGGGCGTGCGCATTCCCATTGTCGGGGATCCCGATACTCAGCGCCTTTCAAAGCTGCTGCTGGCCACGCCGCTGCCGGAGGGCGTGTCCAGTCTGCGCCTAACATGGCCCGAGGGGCACGGGCCTGCCGTCGTGAAACAACAGCGTGTCAACGCACCCTACACGGGCTATCTGGTCGCCGGAGAGGTCAGCCCGCTGATCCCGTTGCAAGGCGGTGCTGCGCTTGGCCCGCAACAGGTGCTGCAGGTGTTTCTGCCAAAGGGGCTGACCCGAATCCTTCCGCATGGCTACCACGAGATCGTCCTTGTTCTGCCGCTGGTCTTTATGACCCTCAGCCTGCGTCCGCTGTTGGCGCAGTTGCTGTTTGTGTCCTTCGGGCTGATCTTCGGTCTGGCGCTTTCGGTCTACGGCGCGGTTGCGTTGCCCTCTGCAGTCGCGTCTCAGGCGCTTACCGCCGCAACCCTCGTTTTGGCGCTGTGGAATTTGGCTCTCAGGCGTCTGACCGTATTCCGTCTGCTGGCCGTTTTCGGGGCCGGATTGTTGTGTGGGATCGCGCTCAGCACTTCGCTGGCGACGATTGGGGTGCCACCGGATCATTTGCCGCCCGCGATATTCGGCTATGCGGGCGGAGTACTGGTAGCGCTTTACGCCATAGCTGCCGCAGTTTTTGCGGTCTCCGCTCTGATCGCCGGCGCGTCCGAGAGGATGCGAGGCCGGATATCGGTTCTGGCTTCGATCCTGATTGCGGGAATTGCCGTCTATTGGTTGGCCGAGCCCCTGATACTCAGCTAGTCAAATGGGACAACAGGTCGTTCAGAGCGGCCGACGGGTCCTCGGCCGACCAGATTTCATCACCTATGCCGAAGAAATCCGTATGTGGGGTCAGGTCGCGGATAAGGTCTGGGGTCAGGCCGCCCTCGGCAACAACCGGGACCTCGATCATCTCCGACCACCACTGGAATAGGTCCTTTTCTGCCAAGGTTCCGTCGCCCAGAGAAGACGCTCCGACCGGGCCGAAGGCGACATAGTCGACGCCCGCTTCGCCAGCCGTCATGCCGTCATGGCTGGAGGCCCCACAAAAGCTGCCGACAATCGGATCTGCGCCCAGCTCTTTGCGTGCAGCCCGGACCGAGCGCGCCGCATCGTCCAGATGCACGCCGTCCAGCCCCAGCCGTTGCGCTAGCAGAACGTGGTTCGAGATCACGATGGCCACGTCCCGCGCATGCGCAACCTCGCGGCAGGCATCTGCGGCGCGGGCGATCGTGTCCTCGTCATTCCCAGCCAAGGCCAGCCGGATGCAAGCAATCTCGGTCCCGTCCAAAACTCGCGCCAATTGGTCGGGGAAGGTGCTAAGCGTGATGGTCGGCGGTGTGATCAGATAGATCTGCGGCTGCTCGGGGGTGTCCATTAGCGCGTCCTTCGCTTTCATTCTTTGGCGCGGTTTAGCGGATTGAGCGCGGGAAGCAAACTTTTAAGCCCACCAAGCTGGTATTTGCGAACAGAAGAAGAGGATCGGGTTGCCCTGATGGGGCTGGGTGATTAGAGCAGGCGGAACTTTCGGAGACAGACATGCCTAGTGACACCTCTCAGCCTTCCTTTGTGCTCGTGCGCCCGCAAATGGGCGAAAACATCGGGGCCGCCGCGCGGGCGATGTGGAATTTCGGGCTGGACCGGATGCGGATCGTGGCCCCTCGGGACGGGTGGCCGAACCCGAAGGCGGTGGCAATGTCCAGCGGCGCTGGTCGGCTTCTGGATGAGGCGCAATTGTTTGACGATCTGGCAGGGTCGCTGTCCGACACCACCTTTGTGTTTGCGACCACCGCACGGCAACGCGGGTTGACCAAGCCGGTCTACAGCCCGGAACGCGCCATGCAGATCGCGGCTGAAAAGGTTGCCGCCGGTGAAAAGGTGGCGGTTCTGTTTGGCCCCGAACGTGCGGGGCTTGAGAATGAGGATATCGCCAAGGCCAATGCCATCATCTCGGTGCCCGTGAACCCGGAATATGCCTCGCTCAACCTTGGGCAATGCGTGCTGCTGACCGCTTATGAGTGGATGCGTCAGACCGGTGATGTGGTGCATGAGGCCACCGATCTGGGCAAGGGCGACTGGGCGACCGGCATCGAGGTCGAGAAACTTGTTGAGCACTATGAAGATCGGCTGGAAGAGGCGGGTTTCTTCTACCCGCCGGAAAAGGCCGAGGGCATGAAGACCAATCTGCGCAACCTGTGGTCGCGGATGCGGATGACGCGGGCGGATGTGCAGATGTTGCACGGTGTCATGCGTCAGATGGTCCGTTGGAAAGACAAAGGGTAAGGCTGGACCTTGCCCCTCACTGGCCCTAGCTTGCGACGAAATCCAGAGCTTGCGACCAAATCCAGGACATATGAGGACAGCATGAGCGCAAAGCGCAGCATCTTCGAAGAAGTCTCAGACACCGAAAAACAACAGGCCGTTCAACCCGGTATGATCGACAAGGGCCGTGGCGGGGCACGCAAGACGATCCGGGCGTGGCTGATGATCCTGTTCGCTCTGGTCGTTGTGATGATCGCCGTGGGTGGCCTGACCCGGCTGACCGATAGCGGGCTGTCGATCACCGAATGGCGTCCGATCACCGGGGCCATCCCGCCGATGACCGAAGCCGAATGGCAATCCGAATTCGACAAGTACAAGGAAATCGACCAGTGGCGCATCCAAAACCAGTGGATGGAGCTGACTGATTTCAAATTCATCTACTGGTGGGAATGGGGCCACCGCCAATTGGGCCGCGTGATCGGCTTGGTTTGGGCGATTGGCTTCTTTGGCTTCCTGATCGCGCGCAAAATCCCCACGGGTTGGACCGGAAAACTCCTGATCCCCGGCGCCTTGGGTGGCGTTCAGGGTGCTGTCGGCTGGTGGATGGTCGCCTCGGGTGTGACACAGGGCGAAGGCATGACGGCCGTTGCAAGCTATCGTCTGGCGACGCATCTGGGCTTGGCCTTCGTGATCCTTGGGTTCCTCGCGTGGTATATCTTTGAGCTGGGCCGAGATGAGCGCGACCTGATGCAGGCCCGCCGAGCGAAAGAGGCGAAACTGTTCTCGCTCTCGACCGGCCTCCTGCATTTCACCTTTTTGCAAATCCTCATCGGTGCGCTGGTCGCCGGGATTGACGCCGGTCGGTCCTACACCGACTGGCCGCTGATCGGCGGGCAGCTTTTGCCGCCAGATGCGACCATGCTGGAACCGATGTGGCGCAACTTCTTCGAAAGCCCGGGTCTGGTGCAGTTCATCCACCGTTGCGCAGGATATCTGCTGTTCATCTTCGCCATCATCGTCTGGCGTCGGGGGCAGGGCAGCGCCCATGCCCAGACCCGTTTTGCCTTCAACGCAGCCTTCGCAGCCTTGTCGCTGCAGGTGGTGGTCGGGATCGTCACGGTCGTCTACGCAGCCCCGTGGCAGATCGCCATTTTCCACCAATTCATGGCCGTCGTGGTCTGGACCCTGATCCTGCGCGCGCGCTTCCTGAGCGGCTATCCCATTGCAACCTCAATCCGTGGAGCATGACCCGATGAGCGCCTTTGACGACCTGATGGCCTTTCAACGTGAAACCTCGGCCCTTGGTCAGATCGCTGGCCGGCTCGGCTGGGATCAGGAAACCATGATGCCGCGCGGAGCTGCCCCGCAACGGGCCGAGGAAATGGCCGCGATCGAGGCCGTTTTGCACGCGCGCAAGTCCGACCCGCGCGTGGCCGAATGGCTGGACCAGGCCGACGCGAGTGATGCCTCGGGTCAGGCCCAGCTACGTGAGATCCGTCGGTCTTATGAACGTACCATCAAAGTTCCTGCCGATCTGGCCAAGGCGCTTGCGCGGGTGACCTCTGCCGCGCAAGGCAAATGGGCGCAGGCGCGTGCGGATGAGGATGTCTCGGCCTTCCTGCCCGTGCTGGAAGAAGTGGTCGCGCTGAAGCGCGAGGAAGGGGCCGCGCTGGCGCAGGGCGGTGACGTCTATGACGCCATGGTCGAGGACTATGAACCTTATACGGCCGGAGCGCAGATTGCCGAGATATTCGATCAGATGCGCCCCCGGTTGGTAGCGCTGCGGGCAGCGGTTCTGGATCGGCCCGCCCCAAGGGCGCTGGACGGCTCTTTCGACGAAACCGAACAGATGCGCCTGTCACAAAAACTGGCGCTTGCGTTCGGCTATGACCTGAACCGAGGCCGCGTCGACAAGGCGGTGCATCCGTTCAGCTCGGGCAGCGGCTCGGACGTGCGGATCACGACCCGGACCAGCGTGACTGACCCGTTCAACTGCTTCTACTCAACTATTCATGAGGTTGGTCACGCCGCCTATGAACAGGGCATCAACCCCGACTACGCGCTGACGCCTCTGGGGCAGGGTGTGTCGATGGGTGTGCATGAAAGCCAAAGCCGGATCTATGAAAACCAGCTTGGGCGCTCGCGTGCCTTCACCGGATGGCTGTTCACCCAGATGCGCGACGCGTTCGGAGATTTCGGGATCGCGGATGCCGACGCCTTCTACGCGACTGTGAACCACGTCCAAAACGGCTATATCCGGACCGAGGCGGATGAGGTGCAATACAACCTGCACATCATGCTGCGCTTTGATCTGGAGCGTGCGTTGATGGCCGGAGACCTACAGGTCTCGGAACTCGAGGCCGCGTGGGACGACCGCTTCAAGGCGGATTTCGGCTATGCGGTCGACAAGCCCTCGAACGGATGTTTGCAGGATGTGCATTGGTCCGTGGGGCTGTTCGGCTATTTCCCGACCTATTCTCTAGGCAACGTCTATGCCGGGTGTCTCTATCAGGCGCTGCGCGGCGCTGTGCCGGGGCTGGATGGCCAATTGGCCGAAGGCGATACCTCGGGCGCGACCGCATGGCTGCGCGAAAACGTCCAGCAATATGGCGGGCTCTACGCCCCGCGCGAAGTCATCCAGCGTGCAAGCGGTGTTGAACCGGGGCCGGACCCGCTGCTGGGCTATCTTGAGCAGAAATTCGGCGCGCTTTACGGGCTGTAACGCGGGCCGCTCACGTTGCCGTGTGCCTGCGTGGTGTTCCGCGCGGGATTGGCTAGGGTAGGGCATCTGACCCCGGCGGAGACGACTGTGCCCTTCACATCTTTGGTAAAACCCCGGCTCGCCGAAATTATCACCAGCCGAGGTCTGCAAAACGCGCGTCGTGGCCTGCACGAACTTGGTCGTAGGGCGTGTGGTGCGCGACGCGAGGTTCACTATTTTCACGATGCGTCAGACCCGTATTGCTCACTGACAGCGCAGGTTTTGCCAGCATTCGAGGCGCGCTATGACCTTGCGCTGCGCCCGCATTTGATCTCAGGCCCGCCAGCAGAGGCGGTTCCTGATCCGAAAGCGAATCGCGAGAACGCGCTCAAAGATGCAACGCGCTTGGCGCAAAAGCTGGATTTGGACGCGCCAAAGGCGGCTGGCTTGCCGCCAGAGGTCAACGCTCATCTGGCCGCCCATCTTGGAGAGCCGGATTTCGCGCAACATCTCAAAGCCATTAGCGCCGCCCAATGGGCTGGGCGGGATTTACCTGCGGGCAAACAGAGTGATCCCGCCGCTGCTATGCGCGCCGGGGATCAGGCGTTGCGGGCGAAAGGGCACTACCTCGGCGGCACGTTTTACTACGGCGGCGAATGGTACTGGGGTGTGGACCGGCTGCACTATCTTGATGAAAGGTTACAGAGCGCCGGGCTGGGCACCGGCCCTCTTTTGGTACCGCCCCCAAGGCCGGTGCTCGACGGCCGTGCCGCGACCCCGAAAACTCTGGAGTTCTTTTTCTCATTCCGCAGCCCGTATTCCTATCTGGCTTTTGACCGGGTTCAGCATTTGGCGGAACAATGCAATGCGGAACTGATCCTGCGCCCGGTGCTGCCGATGCTGATGCGCGGCTTGCCGGTGCCCAAGGCGAAATCCCGATACATCCTGCAGGATTGCACGCGTGAGGCGCGGCGGCTGGGTATCCCGTTTGGCCGCATTAACGACCCCTTGGGTAGCGGGGTCGAGCGCGGCTATGCCTTGTTCGACCACGCCGAATCCGAAGGTCGGATGGGAGCGTTTTGCTCTGCCTTCATGCGCTCAGTTTGGTCCGAGGGCGTGGATGCGGCCAGCGACAAGGGCCTCTCTCACATCGTAAAGGCCGCAGGTTTGAATTGGACAACGGCGCGCGATGAGCTGACATCCCAGACTTGGCGTCGGCGGGTTGAGCAGAACCAAAACAGGCTGCAAGACGTTGGCCTTTGGGGTGTTCCCAGCTTCCACGTCGACGGTCAGAGCATTTGGGGTCAGGATCGGCTCTGGGCTGTGGCTGATCTATTGGGCACTGAATCAAAACAGGCGCTGCCCGGGTCCGGTTAGCGCCTGTTTCATGTGCTCTAGCCGAAAGATTATTCTTCGGCCTCGTCCTCATCGCCCTGATCGGCGATCCAGGCGACGCTGACGACCTCTTCGCCTTTACCGGTGTTGAATACCCGCACGCCGCCGGCGCTGCGGGACCGGAAGGAAATGCCATCGACCGGCACGCGGATCGACTGACCTTTTGAAGTGGCCAGCATGATCTGGTCATCAATCTCGACCGGGAACGAGGCGACAAGTTCGCCGCCGCGCATCGCCTTGTCCATTGCGGCAACGCCCATGCCGCCGCGCCCACGGACAGGGTAGTCATGGCTGGAGCTCAGTTTGCCTGCACCGCCCGCTGTGATAGTCAGGATCAGGTTCTCCGCGGCCGACATCTCGGCATAACGTTCCTGAGGCAGAACGCTGTCGGCATTGCCTTCATCCTCATCGCCCTCGGCCTCATCGGTGACGCCAGCCATCAGACGGCGCATCTTGAGATATGCGGCCCGCTCATCCGAGGTCGCATCGAAATGGCGGATGACGGACATCGAAACCACTTCGTCATTGCCGGAGAGGCGCACACCACGCACACCGACCGAGGAGCGGCTGTTGAACACCCGCACATCGGTCGTCGGGAAGCGGATTGCACGGCCGGATTTGGTGACCAGCATCACATCATCCTCTTCCGAGCAGATGCGCGCGTTGATCAGCTTCGTCTCGGCATGCTCATCCTCGAACTTCATGGCGATCTTGCCGTTGCGCTTCACATTGGTGAAGTCCGACAGGCGGTTACGCCGCACTGTGCCTGCGCTAGTGGCGAAGACGACCTGAAGGTTCTCCCATTCCTCATCCGGTACATCCACGGGCATGATCGCAGCGATGGAGACTCCGGTCGGGATCGGCAGGATGTTGACGATCGCCTTGCCCTTGCCGGTCCGTCCCGATTGCGGCAGGCGCCACGTCTTGAGCTTGTAGACCATCCCGTCGGTCGTGAAAAACAGCAGCTGCGTATGGGTGTTGGCCACGAAGAGGGTGGTGACCACGTCCTCTTCCTTGGTCTGCATCCCCGACAGGCCCTTGCCGCCACGCTTCTGCGCCCGGAAATCGGCTAGAGGCGTACGCTTGATATAGCCGCCCGAGGTGACAGTCACGACCATATCTTCGCGTTCGATCAGGTCCTCGTCTTCCATGTCGCCGGACCAATCGACGATCTCGGTGCGACGGGGTACCGCGAACTGATCTCGTACTTCGCGCAGCTCATCGCCGATGATCGACATGATGCGTTCGCGCGAGGAGAGGATATCCAGGTATTCTTTGATCTTGGCAGCCAGTTGCTCCAGCTCATCCGTGACCTCTTTGACGCCCAGTTGGGTCAGGCGCTGCAGGCGCAACTCAAGGATAGCGCGGGCCTGAACTTCGGTCAGGTTATAGGTGCCGTCGTCGTTCATCTTGGACAGAGGATCGTCGATCAGGCGCAGATAGCCTTCGATCTCGGCCGCAGGCCAACGGCGGGTCATCAACTTTTCGCGCGCCTCGGCCGCGTCGGCTGACGACCGGATGGTAGCAACAACTTCGTCCACGTTCGACACGGCCACCGCTAGACCACACAGGATATGGCTACGCTCACGCGCCTTGCGCAGATCATAGGCGGTGCGGCGGGCGACCACATCTTCGCGGAAGTCGATGAAGGATGTCAGGAACCGGCGCAGGGTCAGTTGCTCGGGTCGGCCACCATTCAGGGCCAGCATGTTGCAGCCAAACGACGTCTGCATCGGCGAGAAACGATAAAGCTGGTTCAATACCACCTCGGGCGTTGCGTCGCGCTTCAGTTCAACGACCACGCGCACGCCGTTGCGGTCGGATTCGTCCTGCACATGCGCCACGCCTTCGATGCGCTTTTCGCGCACCGCTTCGGCGATCTTTTCGATCATCGAGGCTTTGTTAACCTGATAGGGGATCTCATCCACGACAATGGCGTAGCGATCCTTGCGCAGTTCCTCGACACGTGTCTTGGCGCGGATGATAACGCTGCCACGGCCCTCCAAGTAGGCCTTGCGCGCACCGGACCGGCCCAGCATCACACCGCCAGTCGGGAAGTCGGGGCCGGGGACGTATTCGATCAACTGCTCGGACGTCAGGTCCGGGTCGTCGATCAGCGCCAGCGTGGCGTCGACCACCTCACCCAGATTGTGCGGAGGGATATTCGTGGCCATACCCACGGCGATACCGCCAGCGCCATTGACCAGCATGTTCGGGAAGCGGGCGGGCAGGACGGTCGGTTCTTTGTCTTTGCCGTCGTAGTTGTCCTGAAAATCGACCGTCTCTTTTTCAATGTCCGCCAGCAGGGCGGCGGCGGGCTTGTCCATCCGCACTTCTGTGTAACGCATGGCCGCCGGGTTGTCGCCGTCCATCGAGCCAAAATTGCCCTGACCATCCAGCAACGGCAGCGACATCGAGAAATCCTGCGCCATCCGCACCAGCGCGTCATAGATCGCGCTGTCGCCATGCGGGTGGTATTTACCCATCACATCGCCGACCGGACGGGCCGATTTGCGATACGCCTTTTCATGCGTGTTACCGGTCTCGTGCATGGCGTATAAAATCCGCCGATGCACGGGTTTCAGGCCATCGCGCAGATCGGGGATCGCGCGGGAAACGATGACCGACATGGCATAGTCCAGATAAGACGTGCGCATCTCGGATTCGATGGAGACCGTCGGGCCGTCATAGACAGGGCGCTCGGGCGGGGTTTCATCCATGTTTTCAGGTGTTTCTGGCGTATCGCTCACGTAAACTGCTCGTTTCTTGTGCAGACTCTATATTTTGTGGTTCTACTCTATCAGACCCAGCACATAAGGTGCAAGCAAGCAACGAATCCGCGCGTGAAAATCCAAAGTAACACTCGGGTAACATCTTGTTATACAACTGTTAGGTGGTTTTGCTGCTATCATGGAGAGACCCTGAATGAAATCGGAGGTCTGAATGCAGCAAAGCGAAACCGAATTAATGCTGAAGGGATACGGTCTGACGACGGCGGAATTCTTCTACCGTATGCCCGACTATATCCATGTCCTGAACACGTTCATCTGGCAGGAATATGATCTGGCGCCGGATCATCCGAAACTGTTCGAATTCATCGACTTTTGGCAACGAGAGATTGAGGGGCCTTTGCACTCGGTCAAATTCACCCATCGCAAGATGATCGCGCCGGGGGAGTGGCGCAATATGGTGGGTGAGTTCCGCGTGAACTGACGCCTTATCCCGCCCGCCACGCGTAGACCGAACACCCGGTTGAGCCCGAGCTGGTGAAGCTGTTGCCATCTTCAGCCAGACGACCGCGCCATTGAACGGTGATGCCGGGGAAATAGTCGGTGCCGCTGATCTGTTGGTCATTCACATAGATCACCGTGTTGGCTTTTTGACCCAGCGAGTCGGTGAGGCTTCCGGTGTATTTGTTGCCACCGGCATGAGAGTAGCGCACTGTTCCGGTCACTTTGACGACCACCGCGCAAGTGGCCTTGAACTGCCAGGTGCCAGCCATCGTCACACTCGCCGACACAGACGGCGCAGGGGCCGGTGTGGGGGACGGTGCAGCGACGACCTTGCAGATCGTGCCGCTTTTACCCTGCAACTCCTCCAGCGCGTGCTGAGTTCCCAAATCATCTGCCCCTAATTGCGATGCGCTCGCTTTACGGTAGCGCGCAAAGGCCTGGCGGGTACGTGGTCCAGCGACACCATCTGCGCCTCCGGCACTGCAGCCCAACGCGTTCAGGGCCGATTGCGTGGCGCGCATCACTTCGCGCGAATCTGATATGACGGGGGTGTCGGGGGTTTCGGGGGCCGGAGTGCGCTCTGTCTCGATCGGCAATTCGACCGAGGCAAGGCTGTCGCGCAGCTGCAGAGCCACCTCATAAGAGTAGTTCTCGGACTGATCCTCGTATTTCTCCAAAAATGCGTCCAGCGCCGTCACCGTCCCGACCGAGCGCGCAAGCTCTAGATCTGCGCGCATGTCATCTGTCGGGGGCGTTGGCGCGTTCCGCGGGACCGTTGCGACAGCTGGGGTGAAATAGAACTCTCCCAGCAACTCATCATAGTAGGCGGGGATTTGCGTGTGCTGAACAGTGCGGGACAGGTCGCGCACCTCGCGCCGCAGGTCCGAGACCATGCTGCGCAGCTCAAGCCCCGGTTCTGACAGGCGCGGCAGCAATGCGCGGGTGAAGACTGAGTTCTTCGCGGGTTCATCATCGCTCAGGCGGTCTAGCGCCATCTGGCCGGCCCCGGCCGAGAAGATCACGAACATACCCTCAGGCGCGTTGATGCGCCCCAGCCCGCGGGTGCGCCCGACACTGCGTCCGGACACGGTTTCAAACGGATTGTCGCGGCAGGCGTCTATAATTGCGATTGAGGTGCGCGCACCGGTGGCGCGGACGCGGTCCAGCAGGTTCGACAGGGCGATAGATTCGGATTTCACGAAATCGGTCTCACCGGACGTGGGCGCGACAATATCGGTGGGCAGCAGGTAATTCTCTCCGTCGATCTCGACCCCGTGACCGGCGAAGAACACAAAAGCAGTGTCGCCAGCCTCAAGCCGGGCCGTAAAGTCCGCGATTTTCTGGTTCATACCGCGCCGGTCGAGGTTGAGACCTTGGATGGTTTCAAAGCCCAGATTTTCCAGCTTGTCGGAAACCGCCTCGGCATCTGCGACAGCTTTCTTCAGATCAACGACCGAGTTGTATTGATCATTGCCGATGACCAGAGCCAAACGCTCTTGCGCCCAAAGCGGGGCGGCGAAACATGCAAACAGAAAAAACAGAAACTTGTTCATCTCAACAACCCAAACTGGAATGATCCTGCTACATCTATAGCGGAAAACCGCCGCGTCCCTCAGTGATTTGGATTACTTTGGCTGTACCCATCGAATAAGAGGCGGTTTTCAGGTCATGCGACGGAAAAAAGAAGTGCTAATGATTGCGCTAACATTGGACATGACCTTAGGGGCAGGTTAAGGACAACTCATGGTTTCACGCGTCATTCCCGTCGATCCTTTCGATCTGGTCATTTTCGGCGGCACCGGAGATCTTGCGCAGCGCAAGATCCTGCCCGCTTTGTTTCGCAGGTTCTGCGCGGGGCAATGGCCCGAAAGCGCGCGCATCATTGCGGCTGCGCGCAGTGAGCTTTCGACGAATGCATTCCGGACCCTCGTGGCCGAGTCGTTGCGGAGCTATGCGCCCAGACGGTCGGGCGAGGTTGAGAATCTGCAGGGTTTCCTGCAGCGTCTCGACTATGTCAGGCTTGATGCGCTTTCAACCGGCGGGTGGGATGAGCTTGCAGGCAAACTGACCCCGGACCGCGTGCGGGCGTTCTATTTCTCGGTCGGTCCCAGCCTGTTTGCCCCTCTGGCCGAACGTATCCGCGCGCATGCGCTTGCGACCGAGGATACTCGGATCGTGGTAGAGAAACCCTTTGGCCACGATCTGGACAGCGCTCGAGATTTGAATGCGACGCTGGCGGCGCATTTTGACGAAGGACAGATCTATCGGATCGACCATTATCTGGGGAAAGAAACCGTCCAGAACCTGATGGCCGTGCGGTTTGGCAACATGCTGTTTGAGCCGCTCTGGAACAGCCAATACGTCGATCACATCCAGATCACGGTGGCCGAGACAGTCGGCGTCAAAGGGCGCGAGGATTATTATGAGCGCGCCGGAGCCATGCGCGACATGGTGCAGAACCACCTGATGCAATTGCTCTGCCTTATCGCGATGGAACCACCCGCCAAGTTCGATCCGGACGCTGTACGCGACGAAAAGCTCAAGGTCATCCGCGCGCTTGATCCGGTTGAGCCGCACCACATTGTACGCGGGCAGTTCGCCGCCGAGGCTGAAGGGTCAGGCTATCGCGAGGTTGTCGGCAATCCCCGCTCGACCACGGAAAGTTACGTGGCCTTGAAGGCGCATATCAGCAACTGGCGATGGGCCGGGACGCCGTTCTACCTGCGCACCGGTAAGCAGCTGGTGGCGCGGTCCTCGGTGATCAACGTGCAATTCAAGGACGCGCCGCATTCGATATTTGGCGAGGCAGCAGGGCGACACGCCAATGCCTTGTCGATCCGGTTGCAACCGAATGAGGGGATCACCTTGAAGGTGACCATCAAAGAGCCGGGGCAAGGTGGAATGCGTCTGATCGACGTCCCGCTAGATATGAGCTTTGCCGAGGCGCTCGGTCCGGAAAATCAGGACCCGCCCGATGCCTATGAACGGCTGATCATGGACGTGATCCGGGGCAACCAGACCCTGTTCATGCGTGGTGATGAGGTCGAGGCCGCCTGGGCCTGGACCGATCCGATCATCGCCGGATGGCAGGCGCGGGGCGATGTCCCCAAACCCTATGACAGTGGCAGCACAGGGCCGGGCGACGCCGAGCTGCTGATGAAACGAGACGGTCGCCACTGGCAAGGAATCAAGCCATGAATATTCAGGAATATGCCGACCGCGACATGTTGGCGATCGACGTGGCCAACGCATTGGCCGGAGAATTAGAGGCCGCTTTGTTGCATGACGACACGGTGGCCCTTGCGGTGCCGGGCGGAACGACTCCGGGGCCGGTTTTCGATGTCCTCTGTGCCGCAGATCTGGACTGGGCGCGGATACGCGTGCTGCCGACCGACGAACGCTGTGTGCCTGCAGACAGTGACCGCTCGAACGAGCGTCTGATCCGCGAACGCCTTCTGACCAACCGCGCCTCGGTGGCGCAATACGTGCCGCTCTACGTCCCGGGGGCCGCACCCGAGGACGCTCTGCCTGAGATCGAGTCATTGATCGCACCGGTTCTGCCTTTGTCGGTACTGGTGTTGGGGATGGGAGGCGATATGCACACAGCCTCACTGTTTCCAGGAATGCAGGGGCTGGCTGAGGCGCTGGACAGCAACGCGCCGACACTGGCCGTGGCGAGGACGGATGTGCAACCGGAACCGCGTATCACCCTGACGGCTCCGGTCCTAGATGGGGCCTTGTCGAAACATCTGATCATCTACGGCGCCGAGAAGCGGGAAGCGCTGGAGAAGGCCATGTCTCTACCCCCCGAAGAGGCCCCAATTGCGGCTGTGTTGGGCGGCATGACCGTTCATTGGGCGGAGTGAGCCATGCAGCTGGATAGATTGAAAGCACTGGCAGCATCGCAACAGGCCCGCATTCTCGACCTGTTCGAGGCGGACGCGGATCGGGCACAGAATTTCTCCGCCTCAACCGGCGATATGCTGTTCGACTACTCAAAAACGCAGATCGGCGGCGAGATCCGGGATGCTCTGATCCAACTATGTGACCAAGCCGATCTGGAAGCACGCCGCGAGGCGATGTTTTCTGGCCAGAAAATCAACGAGACCGAAGATCGCGCGGTGTTGCACACGGCGTTGCGAAACCTGGACGGCGACGCGGTGCGGGTCGATGGTCAGGATGTGATGCCGGACGTTTTGGACACCTTGCAGCGGATGCGTGTCTTCGCCGAGGAGGTGCGCGGAGGCACCGCTGCCGGGGCAGGGGGCAGCTTTACCGATGTGGTGAATATCGGTATCGGAGGCTCGGATCTGGGGCCGGTGATGGCGACCCATGCGCTGTCGCCCTACCATGATGGGCCGCGTCTGCACTATGTCTCGAACGTCGATGGCGCGCATATCGCGGATACGTTGCGGCAGTTGGACCCGACCCGGACACTGGTGATCGTGGCCTCGAAAACCTTCACGACGATTGAAACCATGACCAACGCCCGCACCGCGCGGGCATGGATGAGCGAGGGCGGAGGAGACCCCGCCAAGCAGTTCGCCGCCGTCTCAAGCGCGTTGGACAAAACGCAGGACTTCGGCATCCCCGAGGACCGCGTATTCGGTTTCGCAGATTGGGTGGGAGGGCGTTATTCTGTCTGGGGTCCTGTCGGTTTGCCGGTTATGGTCGCGATCGGCTCGAACGCGTTCGATGCGTTCCTGCGGGGCGGGCAAGCGATGGACATGCATTTCCGTTCGGCCGATTGGGCCGAGAACGTTCCGGTTATGCTGGCTTTGGTCGGAATCTGGCATCGTCAGGTGCTGGGCCATGCCAGTCGAGCGGTGTTGCCCTACGACCAGAGGCTGCTGCGCTTGCCGGCTTATTTCCAGCAGCTTGAGATGGAATCGAACGGCAAATCGGTCGCAATGGATGGCAGCGCGCTGACAGTGCCGTCCGGGCCTGTTGTCTGGGGTGAGCCGGGCACCAATGGCCAGCATGCCTTCTACCAGCTGATCCATCAGGGCACCGACGTAATCCCCTGCGAATTCATGGTCGCCGCCGAAGGGCATGAGCCTGAACTGGCCCATCACCACCGCCTGCTTCTGGCCAATTGCCTCGCGCAGTCCGAGGCTTTGATGCGCGGCAGGTCTTTTGACGAAGCCAGCGCCCGAATGGCGGCCAAAGGCTTGACGGGCGATGAACTCGACCGTCAGGCGAGGCATCGGGTCTTTCCAGGCAACCGGCCCTCGACCACCTTGATCTACCCCAAACTGACGCCGTTTGTGTTGGGTCAGATCATAGCGCTTTATGAACATCGGGTGTTCGTCGAAGGCGTTCTTCTGGGCATCAATTCCTTCGATCAATGGGGCGTCGAGCTGGGCAAAGAACTTGCCACCTCACTCGGGCCGATCGTGGACGGAGAAGAAAGCGCGGACGACAAGGACGGCTCGACTGCGGCCTTGGTCGCCTATGCCCTGCGTCACCGCAATTGACGTGGTGAAACGCGGCCCGGGGCAATCTCGGGCCGCAATCTTTTTATTGTCAGACAAATAATTGCTTGGCAGGGTTCTTCCCAATGAACCGTCATGATTGATCGCCCGGCCACAGGCTCGCGTATCACTCAAAGCACGGAATGGCCGCCGACAGCGTGGCCTGAACAAAAAAGGGAGGATGCCCATGCTGGGACAGATGATGACGCAGCCCTTGCTGATCTCGTCACTGATTGATCACGCCGAGCGCTACCACGGTCAGACTGAAATCGTGTCGGTTGAGACAGACGGCACCGTAACGCAAACCAATTGGTCCGAAGTGGCACGCAACGCTCGCCGGTTGGGATCGGCATTGACCAAGCTTGGACTGGAACCACAAGACCGCATCGGAACCCTGGCCTGGAACAACCGCCGCCACCTTGAGAACTACTACGCGACTTCGGGTGCCGGTTTCGTGTGTCACACGATCAATCCACGCCTCTTCCCCGAACAGCTGACCTACATCATCAACCACGCCCAGGATCGCGTTCTGTTTTTTGATGCCACCTTCATCCCTCTGGTCGCAGCGTTGCAAGAGGGGCTGGGCGAGGTTCATCACTTTGTGCTGATGGGCCCCCGGGATGATGAAGCGGCGGCTCAGATCGACGGGCTGCAATTCTATGATGAATTGATCGAGACGGGTGATGCCGATTTTGCATGGCCGGACTTGGATGAAAACACGGCGTCCGGCCTGTGCTACACCTCGGGCACAACGGGCCATCCCAAGGGGGTGCTGTACTCGCATCGCTCGACCGTGCTGCATGGCTTTGCCTCGAATGCGCGAGACGTCATTGGCTATTCGGCGATGGATGTCGTGATGCCTGTGGTGCCGATGTTCCATGTCAATGCATGGGGGTCGCCCTATGCCTGTGCCATGTCCGGCTCGCGCATGGTTTTGCCTGGGCCAGGCCTGCATGGTGAGGCGCTGGTCAACCTGATTGACAGCTATGGCGTGACGGTCGCAATGGGTGTTCCCACGATCTGGCAGGGCCTTCTGGCCCATGCCGCGCAATCCGGCAGCAAACTCGCCAGCCTTGATCGCACCGTGATCGGAGGTGCCGCTTGCCCACCCTCGATGATCGAAACCTTCCGTGAGGTCTACGACGTCGATACCGTCCACGCGTGGGGCATGAGTGAGATGAGCCCGCTGGGCACAACCAATGTCCCGATTGCCAAACATCGCGACCTGCCGATCGACGAGCAGCACCGCCTACGCGAAAGCCAGGGGCGGCCTCCTTATGGGGTTGAGTTGAAGATCGTGGATGACGACGGCAATGATTTGCCCCATGACGGCGAAACCCAGGGCGACCTGATGGTGCGCGGCCCGTGGGTACTGGACAGCTATTTCCAGATGCAGGACGAGGCGCTTTTGCAGGACGGCTGGTTCGCCACCGGCGATGTCGCAACTCTGGATGCCGACGGCTACATGACGATCCGCGATCGGTCCAAGGATATCATCAAATCGGGCGGCGAATGGATCAGCTCGGTCGAGTTGGAAAACATCGCGGTCGCCCATCCAAAACTCGCCACAGCCGCCGTGGTTGGTGTGGCGCACCCCAAATGGGATGAGCGCCCGATTCTGGTCGCCGTGAAGGCCGAGGGAGAGGAGCCGTCAGAGGACGAACTGCTGTCCTTCTTCGATGGCAAGATCGCCAAATGGCAAGTGCCGGACAAGGTTGTGTTCATCGACGCTCTGCCGTTGAACGCAACGGGAAAGGTGCTGAAACGGACCCTGCGCACGCAGTTTGCCGACGTTTTGACGGAGTGATCTGGGAGAATTGGCTCCGGCGGTAGGGATCGAACCTACGACCAATTGATTAACAGTCAACTGCTCTACCGCTGAGCTACGCCGGAACGGTTCGCGCCGTATAGCAAGCTGTTTTCATGGCGTCTAGATCATCTTGTGGGATTTTGAGTAAATTTATCAAACAGGCCGCTTCTCCTCGGTACTGATCTCTTCAGACTTCGGTTCAACCCCCTGTTCGTTTGCCGCGAGAAAGAATTGCAATTTGCTATCGTCGTTCGAAAAAGGCGCAAGAAGTACGCCAAATACGGCACTCGTCGGCATAAAACGCAACAGCCGTTTCGAGACAGTGTTTGTCAGGCTTGAACACTGGCGTTGCGAAATAGAGCGATGCGACCGATGACTCAAAAACCTCTTCCTAGACCATCGCCCTGGCTTTGACACTCATTTAGCTGCAAAAGAACTCAATGAGTTCAAAACCAAAGGTCTCTGCGCGTATTTTAGCACGCTTGACCTTGATTTAGTTTTCTTTTGTTTGTCAGCTGCGGAGCGCAGTATCTGGTTCAAATCACTGTCGTTCATGATACTTTTCTTTGGAGATCAGTTAGATGCATTGTAACAACTTGGAGACCGAATTGAACACAGCTCAGCTCAAGAAACCAGTTCTGACTATGCCTTATGACGTGCAGGAAGTACTGCGCGAGCATTATCAAAAATCTTCTGTCATTCTGGAGTATGGATCCGGGGGATCCACTGTATTGGCAGGGGAATTGGAGAATAAAAAAGTCTTTAGTGTGGAAAGTGATCAATACTGGGCCCAAATGATGCATCGGTGGTTCCAGGAAAATCCTCCTAAGACGAGTACTGAAGTCAATATTTCATGGGTGAACATTGGGAAGACAAAGAAATGGGGTTTCCCGGAAAATACGAAGGAATCGAACCTGTTTCCCAGATACCCATTGTCAATTTGGCAAAGCGATGGGTTTCAGCATCCTGATGTAGTGCTGGTGGACGGACGGTTTCGCGTCGGTTGTGCCCTGGCGACGGCTTTTAACATCAAGCGACCGGTGACACTTTTGTTTGATGACTACCTTCACCGCCCGCGTATGCGCGCTGCCGAAGAGTTTCTTAGGGCTCCGAAGTTTGTCGGTCGGATGGCGATTTTTGACGTTGAGCCTATGGAAATTCCAGTAGATCGGTTGGTTCGTGTGATTCGTTTGTTGACAACCGCCTAGTCGAATCCTTCGACCCCACGTTGTGTGGCTCTGTAGGTGCTATGATTTGTTCATAGGCGTTAGGATAGTGTGGGTTCTACCAAACGGAGGCGGTGGGCTTTATTGTCCGATTAATACCCGAAAAAGCTCTAACCCTATTTGTCTTTTTCTCACCAAGACCTGCGAAGGTTCTACGCAGAGGAAAACTAACCAACTTGCTGAGAAGATTGGCTCCGGCGGTAGGGATCGAACCTACGACCAATTGATTAACAGTCAACTGCTCTACCGCTGAGCTACGCCGGAACTGAGGGGCGTATAACAACCCCGATTTTTGACGTCCAGAGGGGAAGCGCGAGAAATCTGAATTTTTTCACGCGCTCACGAAAGTCGCCGGAAAACCGCATCTGATGCAAGGGCGCCATCGTAGGTGACCTTGGATTTTCCTGCCAAATCAATCAAATGCGCCAGGACGTTACGCTCGGCTGCAGGCAGTAGGGCTTTTGGGGTTTCGGTGTAGATACGCTCGGCCAATTGCCGGGCCGAGCCTTGCCGATCTGCCAGCGCCGCCAGGATTTGTGCTTCTCGTCCTAGCCTATGCTGAATCAACCACTCCAACCGCTCAGCAGGGTTTTCGATGGGTGCGCCGTGACCTGAGTGAAAGACGGACCAGTCGCGCTGTTGCAGCCGGTGGCAGGCCGCCATGAAGTCGGTGAGGTCTCCGTCAGGGGGAGAGACGAGCGAGCTGGCCCAACCCATCACGTGATCCGCCGTAAAGCACACATCGCCCCAGGCCAGCGCGATATGATTGCCCAGATGGCCAGGGGTGTGGATGACCTCAAGCTGCCAGTCGTCACCTGTGACGCGTTCTCCGTCCGCCAATTCGATATCTGGCCGGAATGCGGTGTCGATGCCTTCTCCGCCTTGCACCATGCCACTCTTGGCGAGGTCGGACATGACCGGACTGCGCCCGGCCTCGGGTCCTCCGAAGGCCAGAATTGGTGCACCCGTGCGGGCCGCAAGCGGGGCAGCCAGAGGCGAATGGTCCAGATGGGTGTGGGTCACGAGGATGTGGCTGATTCTCTGATCGGGGGACAACGCGTCCAGAATCGTCTCCAGATGCACGTTGCTCAGCGGTCCGGGGTCGATCACTGCCAGATCCCGCGTGCCCAGAAGATAGGTGTTTGTGCCCCGATACGTCATCGGCGAAGGATTCGGAGCCAGAATGCGCCGCAAACCCGGATGCAACTCCTGCGCCACGCCAGCTGGCGGGTTGAATTCGTCAGGTGCCTGCATTCTGTCCTCTTTCTCTTGTCCGGGCAGCCCGCTAGGTTTAGCGCATGTCCACGCAATGGCTCAAACCCTATATGCCGCGCGGCCTGTATGTCCGGGCTGCGCTGATTCTCGTCCTGCCGGTGGTGGCCTTGCTGCTGGTGGTGGGCATCGCGTTTCTGCAAAAGCATCTGGAGGACGTGACCGCGCAAATGACGCAAGCCGCCGCGCGTGAGGTCCGACTGATCACTCAGACCATGGCCGAATCTGAGACTCGGCAACAGGCGCTGGCCGCCGTGCGTCCCGATCTAAGCGCTTTGTCGATGAAGATGCAGTTCCTCGATGCGGATGAGATGCCGGAAATCGGCCGGCGCAGGTGGTACGACTTTATAGCGCCACAGGTTGAGGCGGATCTGATGGCGGAATTGCCCGACCTTGTGGCAGTTGCCCTGCCCAGCGGGCAAGAGGCACGCCTGTATATGCCCACTCATCTGGGCCTGTTGCAGCTGACCTTTGATCGACGGCGTCTGTCCCCTGCAGCGCCGCATCAGTTGATTGTGACGATGGTTTTCTTTGCCATCATCATGACCTCGATCTCGTTTCTATACATGCGCAATCAGCTGCGTCCCATTACGCGGCTTGCGGATGCGGCGCAGGCTTTTGGTCGCGGACGGGTGGTGCCGTATTCCCCCGGCGGCGCGGTCGAGGTTCGGGCCGCGGGCAACGCTTTTCTCGACATGCGGGCGAGGATCGAGCGGCAGATGGAGCAGCGAACGTTGATGTTGTCCGGGGTCAGCCATGACCTGCGTACTCCGCTGACGCGGCTGAAACTTGGCCTGTCGATGTTGCCCGAAGACGAGGCTGCGCCGTTGCAGCAGGACGTAACCGAGATGCAGTCGCTTCTGGACGCGTTCCTCGACTTTTCGCGCGGTGCCGCAGAAGGCGCGCCCGAAGAGGTCGATCCCGAAGCTTTGCTGACGCAAATCGTTAGCGACGCAAAAAGGGCAGGGCATCAGGCGGAGTTGGTTGCCGTCGACGGGCAGGGGACAGCGATGTTGCGACCATCGGCCATGCGCCGGGCGGTTGAGAACCTGATCGGCAACGCCGTGCGCTATGGCAGCAAGGCGGATGTCAGCCTGACGCTGTCGCGGAAATCTCTGCGCATCCGGGTCGAGGATGATGGGCCGGGTATCCCGCCCGAACAGCGGACCGAGGCCGTTAAGCCCTTTTCCCGTTTGGACCCTGCACGTAATCAGAACCAAGGTAGCGGTGTTGGTTTGGGCCTTGCCATCGTGGCCGACATCGCCCGTGCCCATGGCGGCGTTTTGCGCCTTGGTAAAAGCGAGCGACTGGGCGGGCTGTGTGCTGACATCATCGTAGGGCGCTAGAGGCGCGGCGTTCTTATGAAAACAGCGGAATTTGGTAGGCCCGGCAGGACTTGAACCCGCAACCAAAGCGTTATGAGCGCTCTGCTCTAACCAATTGAGCTACAGGCCCGCCTGAGCGCTTTGAGTACCACGGTGATCGCCCGCGTCAAGCCTGACCGTTGCATCAAAGCGCACAATCGACTAACCCGCCCGCAAACCATTCATGAGGGATAGGCCATGACAGCGGGCAAGAACGGAATCACCTACGCCGACGCGGGTGTGGATATTGATGCAGGCAACGCTCTGGTCGACCGCATCAAGCCTGCTGCCAAACGCACCAATCGCCCCGGAGTCATGAGCGGTCTGGGCGGGTTCGGCGCGCTGTTCGACCTCAAGGCCGCTGGCTATGAAGACCCGATTCTGGTGGGGGCCACCGACGGTGTTGGCACCAAGCTGCGGATCGCGATTGATACAGGTGTTGTGGATGGCGTCGGCATTGATTTGGTCGCAATGTGCGTCAACGACCTGATCTGCCAGGGCGCTGAGCCATTGTTCTTTCTCGATTATTTCGCCACTGGCAAGCTGGACACCGATACTGCCGCGCGGATCATCGAAGGGATTGCCGAAGGCTGTGCGCAGTCGGGATGCGCCTTGATCGGTGGCGAAACTGCCGAGATGCCGGGCATGTATCCCGATGGTGATTTCGATCTGGCCGGGTTCTCGGTCGGCGCGATGGAGCGCGGTGCCGATCTGCCCGACGGCGTAGCGGCGGGCGACGTTCTGTTGGGATTAGCCTCCAACGGGGTGCATTCCAATGGCTACTCTCTGGTGCGCAAACTGGTCGAGATTTCCGGGCTGGGCTGGGAGGCCGACTCGCCCTTTAGCGACGGCACGTTGGGCGAGTCGCTGCTGACGCCGACGCGGCTTTATGTGAAGCCTGCACTGGCCGCGATCCGCGCCGGGGGTGTGCATGCGCTGGCTCATATCACCGGCGGCGGTCTGACCGAAAACCTGCCGCGTGTTCTGCCCGAAGGGCTGGGCGCGCAGATCGATCTGGACGCATGGGATTTGCCGCCTGTCTTCGGTTGGATGGCCGAAACTGGCGGGACTGCCGAAGCTGAGATGTTGAAGACTTTCAACTGCGGCATCGGCATGATCGTGGTCTGCGCCGAAGATCAGGCCGACGCGCTGACTGCTTTGCTGACTGAGGCGGGTGAGACCGTGTCGCGCATCGGCACCGTGACCGACGCGGCTGGCGTGGCCTATTCGGGCAAACTGCTGTGAGCCACAAGCGCGTCGCGATCCTGATTTCCGGCGGCGGGTCAAACATGGTCTCTCTGGTCGACAGCATGATCGGAGACCACCCTGCGCGCCCGTGTCTGGTTCTGTCCAACGACGCGCAGGCCGGTGGTCTGGCAAAGGCGCGGGATCGCGGCATCGAAACGGCCGTGGTTGATCACCGCCCCTTCAAAGGGGATCGGGCGGCGTTTGAGGCGGAGTTGCTGAAGCCGCTTGAGGCCGCGCAACCCGATATCGTCTGCCTGGCAGGGTTCATGCGGGTTCTGACCGGCGATTTCGTCTCGCGTTTTCAGGGGCGGATGCTGAACATTCACCCCTCGCTGCTGCCGAAATACAAGGGCCTGCACACCCACGCCCGCGCGATCGAAGCGGGTGACGCCGAACATGGCTGCACCGTGCATGAGGTCACCGCAGCGCTGGATGATGGCCCAATTCTGGGGCAGGCGCGGGTTACCATTGCACCCGATGACACCCCCGATAGCCTGGCCGCCAAAGTGCTGGTCTATGAGCACCAGCTCTACCCGCCTGTGCTGCGGCGGTATGCGGAAGGCAACAGGTCCGTTCTTATGCTGCCCTGATCGCCCTTGGGTGATTTACACCCGGCGGAAATTCGTCCTATGGTCGCCGATAACGCTCGGGACGGTAGAAAAACGGGCAGTCACACAAAGAACAAGAATAGTACGGCGCATGAGAACTCTGACAACGACGCAAGAGCTGGCTGATTTCTGCTCGGCTGCTGCTGCCTTTCCCTATGTCACTGTAGATACCGAATTTCTGCGCGAGCGGACCTACTATTCAAAACTGTGTCTGGTGCAGCTTGCCGTCCCCTCCGAGAATGAAGACAGCGCCGTTCTCGTCGACCCGTTGGCTGATGGTATCTCGCTTGAGCCGCTCTACGAGCTGTTCCGGAATGAGAGCGTGGTCAAGGTGTTCCACGCTGCGCGTCAGGACCTTGAGATCTTCTGGGTCGATGCGCATGTGTTCCCAACCCCGCTTTTTGACACGCAGGTTGCTGCGATGGTCTGTGGCTTTGGTGAACAGGTGGGATACGAGACGCTGGTGCGCAAGATCTGCAAGCAGGGGGTTGATAAAACCTCGCGCTTTACCGACTGGTCGCGGCGTCCTCTGACGGATGCACAAAAGACCTATGCGCTGGCCGATGTGACCCATCTGCGCAAGATCTACGAACATCTCGCGGCCGAGCTTGAGAAGACCAAGCGCAGCCATTGGGTGTCCGAGGAGTTGCGCATCCTGACCCAGCCCGGCACCTATGACATCCGGCCCGAGGATGCGTGGAAGCGTGTCAAAACGAGGACCAACTCGGCCAAGTTTCTGGCGGTTGTGCGGGAGTTGGCGCAGTTCCGCGAATCCCATGCGCAGGATAACAACATCCCACGCAACCGCGTGTTCAAGGATGACGCGCTGATCGAGTTGGCCTCGACCAAACCCAAAACGCCATCAGACCTTGGCGGCTCGCGTCTGTTGCTGCGAGAGGCGCGCAAAGGGGCAATTGCGGAAGGCATTCTGGCGGCCGTCAAAAAGGGTGTGAACTGTCCACCCGAACAATTGCCCAAGGTCGATACAAGCCGCGACAAACTAAAGGTTAACCCGGCGCTGGCCGATCTGTTGCGGGTGCTACTGAAATCGAAAACCGAAAGCTCGGGTGTGGCGGCAAAGCTTATCGCCACCAGCGCCGAACTGGACCAGATCGCAGCGGGCGAGCGCGGCCTTCCCTCTATGACCGGCTGGAGGTTCGAGGTGTTCGGTGAGGATGCTCTGAAGCTGTGCGAAGGCAAGATCGCACTGGCTGCAAAGGGGCAAAACGTGAAGGTCGTGCCCCTCTGATCGTTTAGCGGCGGCGTGATTCCAGGGCGTTTTGCTGCCCAACCACGCGGACCAGGCGAATGCCTTCAAGCTCTTGCCGGGAGACGTTGATGGCGTCGGAAACCATTCGCGAACGCTCAGTGCCTTGAGCCGTTTGCGCCTTGGGGTAATTCACCAGGAAGGTGAACTCCATCACGCCGTTCTTCTGGTTTTCTTCCGAATTCACGGGCACCAGACGGGCGTTAAACGCGCCCTGGCGTTGCGCCGTGCCCGAGGAATAGACGATCGCTCCGGTAGGCGTCGCGTCGATCCGCAGCTCGTCGATTTTTGCAATTGGAACGCTGGTGTCTTCTTCTACGGGACGATCAAACAAGCCGATGCCATCGCTTTGTCTTGGCACCAGGGCATAGGCCTCGTCTACCGGGGCGGTTTCGACCGGGGCTGGCTGGCTGGATCCGAACCAGTTCGACGGGTTCGCCCGTGAATTGCGCCAGCTATTGCAGGCAGACAGGGTCAACGCGGCGATGATAAGAAGAGACAGTGATTTTTGCATGGACCCACGGCTTTAACAGTCATTCACGCAATGGGTTAGCGCAATTTCCTTGCCTTGAAAAGCCACGGCGAGGGCTGGACAGGGGGCTATCGTCGGCATAGGTCACAATTGTGAATGAAACAGAAGGACCGCCGCGCCATGGCAACGCCCGCCTTTGAAGAAATTGTCGAAGACTTCGAGTTCCTCGAAGATTGGGAGGACCGCTATCGCCATGTGATCGAACAGGGCAAGGCGATGGAGCCACTGGACGATGCGCTCAAAGTTCCAGCCACCAAAGTGGACGGCTGCGCCAGCCAAGTGTGGCTGCACCCGATGATCGATGGCGGCGTGTTTCGTTTCGATGGGGATAGCGATGCGCTGATCGTCCGTGGCCTGATTGCGGTTTTACGTCTTCTTTACAACGACTTGCCGGTTTCTGAGGTGATCAAGGTCGACGCCGGCGGAGAGTTGGCGCGGCTGGGCCTGAATGACCACCTGTCCGCCCAGCGGTCGAACGGTCTGAGGGCGATGATCGAACGCATCCGCGAAGTCGCGCAGGAGAATGCGTAGCGTCAGCGCGTTCTTGTCGCCCAATCAGTCAGCGTGGTTTCCAGATCGCCATAGCCGGTCAGGCGGCGCTCAAAATCCAGACCCATACGCTCGGCACATTCTTTTGCGCGCGCCGTCAGCGCGGGATCATCTGTTTGGGCCTGATAGACTAGTTTGGTGTAGTTCCCGAAATACATGTCTCGCAGCTGAGGATGGCGATCCAGCCCCAGCGGTTTCCAGACAAAGGCATCGAACTGTCGGGCTAGAAAATCTGTCAGGTAGAAGGCGGTTGTCTCGTCCTCTCCCTGAGCGGCAAAGGCCTCGTTCCCTTCGAAGAACGAATAGCAATGCGGGCCTTTGACCATCTCGATACCCAGCCGGTCGCATGCCTGTTGTAGCAGGCCGCCAGTGCCGCAATCCGCGTAGACGACGAAGACCTGATCGTAGTTCTCACGATGCTTGGCAATCGCGTCCTCGACAGCCTGTGTGATTTTCTCGGGGTGGACATGAAGGATCGCGGGCAGGCAGGTCAGATCCATATGGTCCCAGCCGTTGCGGGTTTTGAGGTCCAGAATCTCGCGCGCCAACGCCCCACAGGCCAGCAACAGGATACGGCCCTTGCCGGTTTCGTCATATCCATCGGTCGTCAGACTGGCGTCATCGGGATGTTGGCTCTGTGCCATTCCTAGGTCCTCTGGTTGGCTGGTCCGGGTGATTTTGCCCGAAAACGCGGCTTGAAACAAAAAGGCCGCCCGAAATCGAGCGGCCCTTTCAGAACATAAAACGGTGTTCTTATCCCGCCAGTTGGTTGTGCTTGCGCGAGACGAAATCCTTGGCCGTCTCAACCGCCACAGCCGCGTCACGGCAATATGCATCAGCGCCGATGGCTTTGCCGAACTCTTCGTTCAGCGGTGCGCCGCCGACCAGAACGATGTAGTCATCTCGAACGCCTTGCTCGACCAGCGTGTCGATCACAACCTTCATGTAAGGCATGGTCGTGGTCAGCAGGGCCGACATGCCCAGGATGTCGGGCTGTTCGTTTTCCAGTGCTTCCAGGTAGTTCTCGACCGGGTTGTTGATGCCGATGTCTACAACTTCGAAACCTGCGCCTTCCATCATCATCGAAACAAGGTTCTTGCCGATGTCGTGGATGTCACCCTTCACGGTGCCGATGACCATCTTGCCCACGCGCGGTGCGCCTGTTTCAGCCAGCAGAGGCTTCAGGATCGCCATACCGCCCTTCATGGCGTTGGCGGCCAGCAGAACCTCGGGCACAAACAGGATGCCGTCGCGGAAGTCGTGGCCAACCACGGTCATGCCGCCGACCAGAGCTTTGGTCAGGATGTCGTAGGGGGTCCAGCCGCGCTCGAGAAGGATGTTGGTGCCTTCTTCGATCTCTTCTTTCAGGCCGTCGTAGAGATCGTCGAACATCTGTTCAACAAGCTCTTCGTCGTTCAGTTCGGACAGGATGATGTCTTCTTCGTCGGACATGGGGTGTTTTCCTGAGCTGTGCGGACCCTTGGTCCGGGGTGGCATTTTTTTCGTTTTGGCCAAAACGTCGCATATTTACTGTGACGATTGCGACCTCGGCGGTTTCGGGACCGACGTTTATGTCAAAAATCGGCATTGGGCGACAGAATAATATGCATGATCATCCTGTGTCTGGCTCAGGTTAGCAAAAACAGTGGATGGTTGCCTGGCGTTCAGTATTCGCGTATCAATATGATGAGAACGAAGAGTGAACGAATGCAACCTCAAACCAATATCCGCGCTCGAGGGACCGCATCCAATGACGCGGGTCGCTTTGAAAAACTTGCCACGGTCCAAACGGATGACGGTTGGGACATCGAAGAAGATCAACCGCTTCTGAGAACCGAGGTCCGGGACGAGGTGGCGCGCAGTGTGATCACCTATAATCGCTCGCCCGACCTGCCGTTTGACCGCTCGATCAACCCGTATCGCGGGTGTGAGCATGGCTGCGTTTATTGCTTCGCACGGCCCAGTCACGCCTATCTGGGGCTGTCTGCAGGGTTGGATTTTGAGACCCGTTTGACCGCGCGTGGCAATGCGGCCGAGGTGCTGCGCAAGGAATTGTCAGCGCGGTCCTACAAGGTCGCGCCGATTACCTTGGGTACCAACACCGACCCTTATCAACCCGTTGAAAAAGAACGCGGGATCACGCGGGCCTGTCTTGAGGTTCTGAGGGATTTCAACCACCCCATAGCGATCGTGACCAAAGGGACCCTGATCGAGAGGGATCTGGATATTCTAGCGCCCATGGCCGCGCAGGGTCTGGTTCGGGTCGGGATATCCCTGACAACTATGGACGCGGGCCTATCTCGTCGTATGGAGCCGCGCGCGCCGTCTCCCAAACGGAGGGTGGAGGTCATCCGACGTCTCACCGGGGCAGGGGTGCCGGTGCGGGTGATGACCTCGCCCGTTGTGCCCGGGCTTACGGATCATGAGCTTGAGACCCTGCTGGAGGTCGGGCATGAGGCCGGTGCCGACACTGCAAGCTGGATCATGCTGCGTCTGCCCCGAGAGGTGTCGGCGCTGTGGCAGGACTGGCTGGCCGAACATGAACCCGCGCGGGCCGAAAAGGTCATGGCGCGGCTGCGCGAGATGCATGGAGGTCGCGACTATGACCCACGCTGGGGTCACCGGATGCGGGGAGAAGGTGAGTATGCCGAATTGATCGCAAAACGCTTCAAGGTGGCCGTCAAACGTTTGGGCCTGAAGGTGAAGTCCGACGAACTGCGTCGCGATCTTTTCGCAAAACCTACGCAGTCGGGCGATCAGATGAGCCTGTTTTAGGCCGCGCGTCAGAAACTGATACCGATCCCGGCTGTGAACCCGTTGACCGTGTCGCTGCCATAGTAGCGGACCATGATCCGTGTGGTACTCACCCATGGCACCCAGGTGTCGGACAGATCAACCTCGATCCCGCCGCCGACGCGGGCCAGCCAATCTGTGCCCAGAACAATCGACTGATCCCCGGCCAGGTAAGAGATAGACAGATCCCCGACCCAACGTACCGGTCGGCCAAACATCCGACTGCCTGTCGGAAACCGGTACCGTGACCAAAGCACTGCATTTGCAGCCGTCGATTGCACGAGGAGGTCTTCGTCGTCACCAATGGGCCAGTATTCGATATGCGTGTAGCGAAGGCTCATCTCGAACTCTCGGTCATTGGTCAGAGGGCGTGCGTAATCCAGCGTCAGCGAACCGCCCGCACCTCCGGCCCAGAGACCGCCGCTTTCGAGGAAATCAGCTTCTATGCCAAGCCGCTCGGCGATCACTTGAGCGGCGACTGACGTGTCAGATTGGGTGCGCCCGATCGAGATATGCGCCATGGGCGTCAGTTTCCATCGCTCTCCCAAGTCAAATTGGTAGCCGATACCGCCTGTTACAGCGGCGCTTGTCCATTTGAGTGGCAACGTGGTGGTTTCGCCGGAGCCAGAAAAGAACAGGACCGGGTCATAGCGCGCATAGCCGATATAGCCTTCGAGGTAGATGGGCACGCCTTCGCTCAGTCGAAAGCCCCCGCCCAATTGCGCAGATTTGAAATCATACTCTCGATTTCCCGTGTTTGATTGCAGGGAGATCGCACTGGCCGAGTCATCAGGGATGCCAGCAAGGCCCAAAATAGCCAGAGAACCCGCCGCGTTTTCGCGCTGGATCTGTTTGAAAATGTCCTCAAGAATCCCTTGCGCCAAACCAGACGCCGGAAACGCAAAAAACGCCAGAAAGGCTATTTGAAGGAACCGACATACCATCGCAACACAGGGTTTCTACAATTTCACGAGACCATATCCATGGTCTTAGGCTGAGAGAAGCAGGCGCAAAAACCGCCGGGGCAAGTGACGCAGCGCTACAACAACTCAGGATCAAAAAAAAGGCCCCGGAGAACGTCCGGAGCCTTGTTTCTGTTTGATCTGTCGTGCGGTTCAGCGCTTTTCGATATCCACGTAGTCGCGAAGTGTTTCGCCCAGATACAGCTGACGCGGGCGGCCAATCTTGTTCTGAGGATCGGCGATCATCTCTTTCCACTGGCTGACCCAGCCGACTGTGCGCGACAGGGCGAAGATCGGTGTGAACATCGAGGTTGGGAAGCCCATCGCTTCGAGAATGATGCCCGAATAGAAGTCCACGTTCGGGAACAGCTTCTTCTCGGCGAAATACGGATCTTGCAGAGCTTCTTTCTCAAGCTCTTTGGCGACCTGCAGTTTGGGGTTGTTTTCAACACCGAGCAAATCCAGGACTTCGTCGGCAGATTGCTTCATCACCTTCGCACGCGGATCGAAGTTCTTGTAAACCCGGTGGCCAAAGCCCATCAGGCGGAACGGATCATTCTTGTCCTTGGCGCGGGCGATGTATTCGGGGATACGATCGACGGTGCCGATCTCTTCCAGCATTTCAAGGCAGGCCTGGTTTGCACCACCATGTGCCGGACCCCAGAGGCAGGCGATGCCGGCGGCGATACAGGCAAACGGGTTCGCGCCCGAAGACGATGCCAGGCGCACGGTCGAGGTCGAGGCGTTCTGTTCGTGATCCGCGTGCAGGGTGAAGATGCGGTCCATCGCGCGACTGAGGATCGGGTTCACCTCATATTCTTCGGCCGGAACGCTGAAGCACATGCGCAGGAAGTTCGACGCATAATCCAGATCGTTGCGCGGATACACGAAGGGCTGGCCTGTGTGATACTTGTAGGCCCAGGCCGCAATTGTCGGCATCTTGGCGATCAGGCGATGCGAAGCAACCTCGCGCTGATGCGGGTCCGAGATATCGGTCGAATCGTGATAGAAGGCCGACATCGCTCCGACGACGCCAACCATGATGGCCATCGGATGCGCGTCGCGACGGAAGCCGCGGTAAAAATACTGCATCTGTTCGTGCAGCATGGTGTGACGCGTGATCGTGGATTCGAAAGTTTCAAGATCTTTTGCAACCGGCAGTTCTCCGTAAAGAAGCAGGTAGCAGACTTCGAGGAAGTGCGACTTTTCGGCCAGCTGATCAATCGGGTAGCCACGGTGCAGCAGCTCACCTTTGTCGCCGTCGATATAGGTGATGGTGCTGTCGCAGCTGGCGGTCGAGGTAAAGCCGGGATCGTAGGTGAACACACCTGCCTGACCGTAAAGCTTGCGAATATCGACAACATCAGGCCCAGCAGTTGGAGAGTGAACGGGCAACTCATACTCTTTGCCATGGACGGTCAGAGTTGCTGTCTTGTTGCTATCAGTCATGGTTGTCCCTTCTTCATGTGTGCGCAGGTCAGTTCATTGCCCTGACCTACGGGCAATGGCTGCGCGCGGGCGCGCAGCCCGGGTGTGTTAGCGGTGCAGCGTTACCCGAATATGAAGATTGGGTTTAAACCGCTGCTTCAGAAAGCCGCGCCAGGGTTTCATCGCGCCCCAGCACAAGCATCATGTCAAAAACCGAAGGAGTGACTGCCCGACCCGCCAATGCCGCCCGAAGTGGGCCTGCCAGCTTACCGAACTTGACCTCCTTTGCTTCTGCAAAGGAATTCAGAGCCTCCTCCAGCTCGTTCCGGGACCAGCTAACATTTTGCAGCTGCGGCGTCAATTCACTCAGTATACCATCGGATACAGATGAGAGTGCCTTTTGGGCTTTCTCATCGCACTCGATGGGGCGCGAGGTCAGTACAAAATGCGCTTTTTCAAGCAGTTCCGGGAAAGTCCGAGCGCGGTCCTTGAGACAATACATCGCGCTTTCCAGATCACTGGATTGTGTTTCTGAGAGAGGTGGCAGGTCGGCCGCCGCCAAGTAGGCTTCGATTTCACGCCGCAGCGCAGCATCATCTGAGATCGCAATATGCTGGCCGCACAGGTTCTCGAGCTTTTTCAGATCGAACCGCGCCGGGCTTTTGCCGATTCCGCCCAGATCGAACCATTCTTTGGCCTGTTCATCCGTAAAGAACTCGTCGTCGCCGTGGCTCCAGCCGAGGCGGGCCAGATAGTTGCGCATCCCTGCGGCGGGGTAGCCCATCGCCTGATATTCCTGCGCGCCGAGGGCCCCGTGACGTTTCGACAACTTCTTGCCATCCGGCCCGTGAATTAGTGGGATATGAGCCCAAACCGGAACATCCCAGCCCATCGCCTCATAGATCATCATCTGGCGCGCGGCGTTGTTCAGGTGATCGTCGCCCCGGATCACATGGGTCACCCCCATGTCGTGATCATCCACCACAACCGCGAGCATATAGACCGGTGTCCCATCTGAGCGCAGCAGAATCATGTCGTCCAACTGGTCGTTCCGGATGGTCACGTCACCCTGGACCTGATCGCGGATCACAGTGGCTCCGTCTTGCGGGGCCTTAATACGGATCACGAAGGGCATATCCGGGTGGTTTGCAGGGTCGGCATCGCGCCATGGGCTGCGGAACAGGGTCGATTTGCCCTCGGCCCGGGCTTGCTCACGAAATGCCGCGATTTCGTCCTGGGTCGAGAAACACTTGTAGGCTTTGCCTTCGGCCAGAAGCTGATGCGCTACTTCGGCATGACGCGCAGCTCCTTCGAACTGGCTGATGACATCTCCATCATGATTCAGACCCAGCCACGCCATCCCTTGCAGGATCGCCGCCGTGGCCTCTGGGGTCGAGCGTTCGCGGTCCGTGTCCTCAATCCGCAACAGGAACTTGCCTCCGCGTCCACGCGCATAGAGCCAGTTGAACAGCGCAGTTCGCGCGCCGCCAATGTGAAGAAAACCGGTAGGCGAAGGGGCGAAACGGGTGACGACCTGATCGGACATTGTGTTGATTAACCTTTTGGTAACCGCGATGGGCTTAGCTTGGCGCCTGTCTAACGAGCCTCAAGGACGGGGGCAACCATGCGTGTTCTCGCACAGGTCCGGTTGGCGCTGCTGAACCAGATCGGGTTTTTGTTTCCGTGGTCTCCGGTGTGTTTGGCCCTTGGGATCGGTCTCTATTTCGGGTTGCGGTTCGAAGCTGAGGGGCCTTTGTACCTGGGTCTGGCCGTCACGGGGTTGGCTTTGATCGGCTTGGGTCGTGTGTTGCCTGCCGGATGGGGCGCGTTGGCAATCGGGGGGGCGCTGGTAGCGGCTGGCTTTCTGCTGGCAGGTGCCCGCGCCCATATGGTGGCGGAACCGGTTCTGTCATGGCGATACTATGGCCCTGTCGAGGGGAGGGTCGTCGCCATGGACCGCTCCGCCTCGGATGCGCTGCGATTGACGTTGGATCAGGTGCGGGTAGGGGACGTGCCAGAGCACCGGCGTCCGCAGCGCATCCGTCTTTCTGTTCATTCCGAGGTCGGGCCAATCGCGCCGGGACAACGGATCATGACCACGGCGCACCTGTCCCCGCCGCAAGGCCCTGTCGAGCCCGGAGGATTCGATTTCCGTCGTCACGCCTGGTTTCAAGGGCTGGGGGCCGTCGGGTACACCCGGGTGCCGGTGATGACCATCGCGCCGCCGCAGGACGCGGTGCAGGGTGTTCGGGTCACGGCCATTCGCATGGCAATCTCGGACCATGTGCGCGCCTATCTTCCGGACGAGGTCGGAGGGTTCGCAGCCGCCGTCACGACAGGAGACCGGAGCAGCATGGGGCAAGACACGCTCGATGCGCTGCGCGCGTCAAATCTTGCGCATCTGCTGGCGATTTCAGGCCTGCATATGGGGTTGCTAACCGGGTTTGTGTTCATGGCCTGCCGCATTGGATTGTCTGCAATCCCCGTTTTGGCCCTCCGTTTGCCCGTCCGCAAACTTGCCGCTGGATGTGCGCTGTTCGCGGCTGTGATCTACCTGATGCTATCCGGCGGCAATGTTGCGACCGAGCGGGCCTTTGTCATGGTCAGCGTCATGTTCGGAGCAGTTCTGATCGACCGGCGCGCCATTTCACTACGGGCTGTCGCTGTGGCCGCATTGATCGTGTTGACCCTTCGCCCCGAAACCCTGCTCAGCCCCGGCTTTCAAATGTCTTTCGCGGCGACCACCGCTCTGGTCGCTGTGTTCGGAGCGCTGCGTGATTTTCGGCCGATGCCGGGGCCGAAATGGTCCAAAGCCGCTATTGGCCTTCTAATGTCCTCTGCCATCGCGGGCCTTGCAACCGCACCAATCGGAGCGGCGCATTTTAATACGATGTCGCATTACGGCCTGCTGGCCAATCTGCTTTCGGTGCCAGTCATGGGGTCCATCGTCGTGCCCGCAGCCGTTGTCGCGGCGCTGTTGGCGCCTTTCGGGTTGGAGTGGATCGCGCTTGAGGTCATGGGGCTGGGACTGCGTTGGATTTTGATGATCGCGGAGTGGGTGTCCGGGTTGGACGGATCTCAGGGCTATGTGGTTGGCCCGCCATGGTTTGTCCTGCCCATGATCGCGTTGGGAGCGCTCTGGCTGGCTTTGTGGCAGGGCCGAGCGCGATGGGTTGGAGTGGCTCCGGTGGTCCTGGCCTTTGTGCTTTGGACCTCGGGCAACCGGCCTGAGGTTCTGATCGCCGAATCCGGCGGGCTGGTCGGCGTTATGACTAGTGAGGGCCGTGCGCTCAGCAAAGAAAAGGGCAGTGGATTCGTGGCCACGGTCTGGCTTGAGAATGACGGAGACGGACTGACCCAGGGGCAGGCGGCCAGTCGGTGGCCGGGCCATGCAGATCGTGTGCAAAGGATCGCTCTGACCGGGGCCGAGGTGATCCACCTCACCGGCAAACGCGTGGCGCTTGAGTTTGACGAATGTAAAACCGGTCAGATCATAGTGTCTTCGGTCGATCTGAAGCTCAGCGGGGATTGCACCATTTACGACCCGGACCGGCTGTATGAGACCGGGAGCCTGTCGATCTCAGGTGGCAAATTAACCTCAAGCGCCGAAATGATCGGCGATCGGTTGTGGTCCCCGAAATCCACGAGGACCCGCGCGAAAACGGGCAATCAGTAGGTCCGGATCAATCCGACCAGACGGCCCTGAACCTTTACTTTTTCCTGCGGCAGAACGCGGGTTTCATAGGCGGGGTTCGCGGCCTCGAGCGCGATGGCTTTGCCACGGCGGAAGAACCGTTTCAGCGTCGCCTCCTGATCCTCGACCAGAGCAACAACGATATCGCCATTGTCGGCAGTTGAGGTTTCGCGGATCACCACAACATCGCCATCGTTGATCCCGGCGTCGATCATCGAATCTCCACGGACCTCAAGTGCGTAATGCGACCCTTGGCCCGAGACCATCGGGCCGGGCACGGCAACGCGGTGTGAGACATGGCTGATCGCCTCGATCGGAACACCGGCTGCGATCCGGCCCATGACTGGTAGTTCCATCGCGTCGACCGAGACTGGCTCGAAATTGGCAGGGCGCGGGCCTTCGGGCTTGTCGCCCTCGATCACGCGGGGGGTGAAGCCCGCCGTGGGCTCTCCGCCTAAGCTCTCTGGAAGTTTGACAATCTCAATCGCGCGGGCGCGGTGCGCCAGACGCCGGATAAAGCCGCGTTCTTCAAGCGCTGTAATCAGTCGGTGGATGCCGGATTTGGATCGAAGGTCCAACGCCGCCTTCATTTCGTCAAAGCTGGGCGGAACGCCGTCTGCTTGTACGCGTTTGTGGATGAATTCCAGCAAATCCAGCTGCTTCTTGGTCAGCATCGCTTATACCTCGTCGCTTATGCGTTTGCATTTGTTCTACGCATGTTCACGTTTTGTGTCAACGATTTTGAGGATGTTCTACAGCGGCAGGTACTGAACTTGGGCCCCTACGGGCAAGGCTGGATCTTGCGGCGGGCGCATCAGTAAAGCATTCGCATCGGCCAGAACGCTCAGCAAGGAACTGTCCTGATCCGCGCAGGCCCGAATGCCGTTTTCACCGACGATAGCGCGCATGTAATGTTCACGCGGACCATTGGCTGCAAGCGGTTCGGTCAGTACGGCTGTTTTGAACGGGTTGAGTAAGGCCTCCAACCCGAGCATTCGCCGGACCAGAGGAACAAGGAACAGATAGCCGCAAACCATTGCACTGACCGGGTTTCCGGGCAATCCGACCATCGCCGCATCCCCCATGCGACCGGCCATCAGAGGTTTACCGGGCCGCATGCGGATTTTGTAGAAGGCGCGCTCCACGCCTAATGCCTCGGAGACGTCAGAGACGAGATCATAGTCGCCGACAGAGGCGCCTCCGATCGTGACCACCAGATCCGCGCCCATGGCCAGCCCAAAGGCGGTTTCCAGCGAAGATGCGGTATCCCGCGCGATGGGTAGTATGCGAACATGCGCGCCTTCACGCTCCAACAGCGCCTTCAAACCGAACGTATTCGACGCGATGATCTGATCCGGACCCGGAACCTCTCCGGGCATCACCAGTTCATCCCCGGTCGAGATCAACGCGATCTGAGGTTTCCGCGCAACCGGGACCTGAGGGATATTCATAGCCGCCATGAGCGCCACATCCTCGGGGCGGATCACGCGCGGGGCGGTGATTGTCGTGCCCTTGGTGAAGTCAATTCCAGCAGGTCGGATGTTGGTTTTCTTACCGGGGTCATCGCTGATGGTGATCAGGTCGCCATTACGGTCGACATCTTCCTGAATCACAACGAAATCTGCAACTTCCGGCACTGGCGCGCCGGTAAAAATCCGTACGGCCTGACCCGGACCCACTACGCCGTCAAAGCGATTTCCGGCTGCTGATTCACCCACCAGCTTGAACATGGCGTGCAGTTCGACTTCGGCCGCTTTGACCGCATAGCCATCCATTGATGAGGCCGCGAAAGGCGGTTGATCACGCGTAGCGCTCACGTCCTTCGCCAGCACACGACCTGCGGCCTCGGCCAGAGGGACGGTTTCTACGGGAAGCGTTTCAACCAGATCAAAAAGCAGGGCGCGGGCGTCTTCGACAGTGATCATGTCGCCTCGTAACGACCTGATTTTCCGCCGTCTTTCAGCAATACGCGAATGCCGCCGATCTCCATCGCTTTGTCGACCGCCTTGGTCATGTCATAGACGGTCAGCGCTGCGGTCGAGACGGCAGTCAGGGCCTCCATTTCAACGCCGGTTTGGCCCGACGTCTTGACGGTGGCCTCGATCTGAACGCCGGGCAGGTCGGGATCAAGCGTCAACTCGACCGCGACCTTGGTCACCGGCAGGGGGTGGCAAAGCGGGATCAGGTCTGGGGTTTTCTTGGCCCCCATGATCCCCGCAAGCCGTGCGATACCCAGAACGTCACCTTTCTTAGCGCGACCTTCTGAAATCAAATCAAAGGTTTCCCGGGCCATCTTGATGTGGCCAGCGGCCACGGCCACGCGGTCGGTCACCTCCTTGTCCGAGACATCGACCATATGAGCCTGCCCCTTCGCATCAAAATGGGTGAGCGGCATCACATCACTCCGGGGATCAGCGGGTTGGAGAGGATGTGGCGGGTGGCCAAGGTGACATCATCCTGCCGCATCAGGCTTTCGCCGATCAGGAAGCACCGCGCGCCGTAGCGAGCGATATCCGCCAGATCCTCGGGTGTGCTCAAGCCGCTTTCACAGACGATGGTGCGATCGCCGGGCACCAGCTTGGACAGGCGGCGCGTTGTATCCAGAGTGGTCTCGAAGGTCTTGAGATTGCGGTTATTAATCCCGATCAGTGGGCTCTTGAGTTCTGTTGCGCGCTCCAGCTCTTCCTGATCGTGAACCTCGATCAGGACATCCATACCCCAGTCAAACGCTGTCTGCTCCAACTCCGCGGCCTGAGTGTCCTCGACCGAGGCCATGATGATCAGAATGCAGTCGGCGCCCAAGGCACGTGCCTCGATGACCTGATAAGGGTCATACATAAAATCCTTGCGCAGCGCGGGCAGGTTGGTCGCGGCACGCGCGGCGGTCAGATACTCTTTCGCACCTTGGAAACTGGGCGTATCGGTCAAAACCGACAAACAGGCTGCGCCGCCGTCTTCATAGGCTTTTGCTAGAGCCGGGGGGTCAAAGTCTGGCCGGATCAAACCTTTGGAAGGGCTGGCCTTTTTTACCTCGGCAATCAGGCCATAGCCAGACCGGGCGGCTTTACGCAGAGCTTCGGCAAAGCCGCGAACCTCGGGTGCGTTTCTGGCGTCGCTTTCGAGCTCATCCAGGGATTTCTGTGCCTTGTCCGCTTCGATTTCTTCCAGCTTGTAGGCTTTGATTTTGTCCAGAACGGTCTCGGTCATGCGGCTTCCTGTGTGATCCGCGCCAGCGCGGTGACTTTTTCTTTTGCTTTGCCACTGTCGATGCTTTCAGCAGCCATTTCAACACCTTCGCGCAGATCTGACGCGGCATCAGCCACGACCAGAGCTGCCGCCGCGTTCAACAGCGTCGCATCGCGGTAGGCCGAGGGCGCGCCGTCGAGTAGAGCGCGGAACGCGACGGCGTTGTCTTCGGGTGTGCCGCCGACGATGTCTTCGAACGGATGGACGGGCAGGCCAGCATCTTCGGGATGCAGTTCGACCTCCTTGATGCGGTCGTCTTCCAAAGCGGCGACCCAGCTTATGCCTGTGATCGTCAGCTCATCCGTTCCGTCCGAGCCATGTACAAGCCACGCTCGCTCGGAGCCAAGCAGGCCCAGTGTTTCTGCCATGGGGCGGATCAACTCGCGCGTGAAGGCACCGGTTAGCTGACGTTTGACGCCCGCAGGGTTGGTCAGCGGCCCGAGAATGTTGAAGATCGTGCGGGTTCCAAGCTCTTGCCGTGAGGGCATGACATGGGCAATCGCAGGGTGATGCATGGGGGCCATCATGAAGCAGATGCCGGCCTCATTCAGCGCCTTTTCAACAACTTGAGGGCCAACCATCACGTTGATCCCCATCTGTGACTGCAGATCAGCGGTGCCCGATTTCGAGCTGAGGTTGCGGTTGCCGTGTTTGGCGACCGTCACACCGGCCCCGGCAGTCACAAAGGCCGTCGCGGTGGAAATGTTGAGGGTGTGCTTGCCGTCACCGCCCGTTCCGACGATGTCCATCGCGCCCTCGGGCGCGTTCACCGCGTTGCATTTGGCGCGCATCACGGCGGCGGCGGCGGCGTATTCCTCGACCGTCTCGCCGCGCGTGCGCATCGCCATCAACAGACCGCCAATCTGGCTGGGCGTGGCTTCGCCGTCGAAGAGGATGGCAAAGGCCTGCTCGGCCTCGGCACGGGTGAGAGGGCGGTCGGCGGACGCTCCGATCAGCGGTTTCAGGGCGTCGCTCATGCGGGAACTTTCAACTCTTGCAGGAAGTTCTTGAGCAGGGCGTGACCATGCTCGGATGCAATGGATTCCGGGTGGAACTGGACACCGTGGATGGGCAGCTCTTTGTGCTGCAGCCCCATGATGGTGCCGTCTTCCAGCTCTGCCGTGATCTCGAGGCAGTCGGGCAGGCTCTCGCGTTCAACCACTAGCGAGTGATAGCGCGTGGCCTCAAAGGGCGAAGGAAGCCCGGCGAAAACACCTTTGCCGGTGTGGTTCATGGTGCCCATTTTGCCATGCACGATCTCGTGGCATCGCACGACCTTGCCGCCAAAAGACTGCCCGATGGTCTGATGCCCAAGGCAAACACCCAACAACGGAGTTTTGGTCTCGGCTGCGGCTTCGGTCAGGGCAAGGCAGATGCCCGCCTGATCCGGGTCGCAGGGGCCGGGGCTCAGCAGAATTCCGGCGGGATTCATCGCCATGGCCTCTTGTACGTCCAGCGCATCATTTCGGCGAATGACCATTTCGGCCCCAAGTTCGCCCAGATAATGCACCAGGTTGTAGGTAAACGAGTCGTAGTTGTCGATCAGCAGCAGCATTTGGCACTTGTCTTCGCTTGGGCATTTCAGGCTGGCGATGCAGCCCCGGGCCACGGTATAATGTCGGGACATACATGCTCAGGCTTGTGAGGCAGCGTCAAGAGGACATCCCGTTCTTGACCCGCCATCAGGTCGAGCGCCACAAAAGATGGCGCAGGATGGGCGAGGCAAGACTAAAGTCGAGAGGCACGAGCAATGCGTGGATTTTTCGGAGGAATGATCGTCGGGGCGGTCGTTGTTTTGATCGTGGGAGTGACGTTGTCGCTCAACACGCCGCTGGCCAATAAGCCGGTGGTCAAGACTCAGGCACCCGAGCCGGTGGATGTTGAAACACCCAAGGCTCCGGAACAAATTGCCGAGACCCCGTCGGACGCGGATCTTGTGGAATTGCCGCCTGCTGGGCCGAAACCCGCCGAAGAGCCGGATGAGGCGCTTGATCTGTCCGATCTGGAAACGGTGCCCGACGAACAGCCCGTCGTGGCTGAGGCCGGCGACGAGTTGCAGGAACCTCAGGCCGAAGACCAAACCAGCGTGACCGTCATGACCGACGCGCCAGCTGCTCCGCGGGCACCCAGTACCGCCCCTGCCTTGCCGGAAACAGACGCGGCGCCGGTTGTTGTGGATGAAGCCCCGGAACCCTCTGCCGAGCCAGAAGATGTGGCAACGCTTTTGCCCGAACTGCCATCGCAGCTTGCGCCGGAAGAGGCTGAGCTGGATGAAGAGAATCCCTTTGAAAACAGCCCAATCGCTGTGGAAGGGGATGAGGACACCTTGCCCCGCAATCTGCCCAAACTGGCCGCACTTCCCCAGATCGGCGGAGAAGACACGACCTCGACCAACACACTGGTCGGCACGCGCGTTGTTCCCCTGACCGAACGGGACGATGCCCCGGTCGAAACCGATGAAGCGGTCGTAGATGAGATGACCGGAAAGCCGATCGAGGACTACGCTGCAAGCTTTGAGAACCCCGAAGCCAAGCCTCTGATGTCGATTATCCTGATCGATGATGAGGGCTCTTTCGGAGCCGAAGCTTTGCAGGACTTCCCGTATCCCGTCAGCTTCGCGATCAGCCCCTCTGATCCCGACGCCGCCGAGAAAATGGCCCGCCATCGCGCCGCCGGGTTTGAGGTTCTGGCCATGGCCGATCTGCATGAATCCGCCAGCGCGCAGGACGCCGAGGTATCGATGGCCGTATGGTTGGACACGCTGCACGAGACAGTAGGTATTCTGGAAGGGGTCGAAAGCGGAATTCAGGGCAACCGGAAACTGGCCGATCAGGTTGCGTCGATTGCGGCGGCCACCGGTCGCGGGTTGATCACGCAGGATAACGGGCTGAACACGGTCCAGAAACTGGCCGCGCGCAACGGCATCCCCTCTGGCGTGGTGTTCCGCGATATCGATGGTGCGCGGCAGGATCCGAAGATCATGCGTCGTTTCCTGGATCAGGCAGCATTCCGCGCCGGGCAGGAGGGGACGGTTGTAATGCTGGGACGTGTGCGCCCCGAGACGATCTCGGCCCTGCTGCTATGGGGGCTTGAGGACCGCGGCAACCGGGTTGCCATGGCGCCGATCTCAGCGGTTATGAAACGCGAAGTTCAGTAACGTGTCAGCAGAAAAGAGAAGGGCGGTTGATCAAGTGATCAACCACCTTTTCTTTATGAGTTGCGGTTGCCCGTGAACCGGGCCGCATCCGCCGCCGCTCGTCGTATGGCGTTGGATTTATGGACGGTTTCCATGTACTCGGCCTCGGGGTCGCTGTCATAGACCACGCCGCCACCGGCTTGGATATAGAGCTTGTGATCCTTCACGATGGCTGTACGCAGGGCGATGCACATATCCATGTCGCCGCCCGCACTGAAATACCCAACACCGCCGCCATAAACGCCGCGCTTTTCGGGCTCCAGCTCATCAATGATCTCCATCGCACGGACCTTGGGCGCGCCTGACACGGTGCCCGCGGGCATCCCGGCAAAGAACGCATCCAGCGCGTCTTTGTCTTCGGCCAGCTCTCCGACCACGTTTGAGACGATATGCATCACGTGGCTGTAGCGCTCGATGATGAACTCTTCGGTCGGGCGAACGGTGCCGATCTTGGCAACGCGGCCGGTGTCGTTGCGACCCAGATCCAGCAGCATCAGATGCTCGGCCAGCTCCTTTTTGTCGGCCAACAGGTCTAGTTCGTTTGCCTTGTCCTCTTCCGGGGTGGCGCCACGGGGGCGGGTGCCGGCGATCGGGCGGATTGTCACTTCGCTGCCGAAGACGCGCACCAGGATCTCGGGGCTGGCGCCCACGACCTGAAAGCCTCCAAAGTTGAAATAGAACATGAAAGGCGACGGGTTCGTACGGCGGAGTGACCGGTAGAGCGCAAAAGGCGGAAGTGGGAAGTCCTGCGTCCAGCGTTGGGCCGGGACGACCTGAAAGATATCACCCGCGCGGATGTATTCCTTGGCCTTTTCAACCGCTTCCATATAGCCGGATTTGGTGAAATTCGACACAGGTGGAGCGACCTCATGCGCCTCCCCCAGATCGCGGGTTTCGGCAGGCATTGCGCGTTCCAGATCACGCACCGCGTCCATCACGCGCTCGGCTGCCTGCGCATAGGCGGCCTTGGCCGACTGGCCATCGGTCACCCACGCCGGGGACACGACGGTCACTTCGCCCTTAACGCCGTCCAGAACTGCAATGACCGAGGGGCGTTGCATGATTGCGTCCGGCAGGCCCAGCGGGTCAGGGTTCACATCGGGCAGATACTCGACCAGACGGACCATGTCATAGCCCAGATAGCCGAACAGCCCAGCCGCCGCCTGAGGCAGATCATCGGGCAGGTCGATGCGGCTTTCGGCCAGCAGCGCCCGCAGATTGTCCATCGGATTGCCGTCTTGCGGCGTGAAGGCTTCGCCATCGAACCGGGCCGAGCGGTTCAGCTCGGACGCCTCGCCCCGGCAACGCCAGATCAGATCTGGCTTCATACCGATGATCGAGTAGCGCCCGCGCACTTCGCCTCCGGTAACCGATTCCAGCACAAAGGCATCTTTCTGCGCCCCTGTCAGTTTCAGCATCAGCGAGACAGGCGTGTCGAGATCAGCCGCAAGCCGCGTATAGACGACCTGGTTTTCGCCCGCTTCATAGGCGCGCGCGAAGCTTTCATATTCGGGTGTCAGGGCCATTTGGGTCTCGTTTAATAACTCGCCTGTACGGCGTTCAGGGCCTGCTGGTCGACAACCGGGCGCGCGCGGGTTTGGGCATCGCGCACATAGGCGTCAAAGATGTTCTGCGCCAGCGCCTGATTCATCTGCGCGGACAGAGCGTCGCTCAATTGACGCAGCTCATCGCTTTCGGCCGGGGGCAGAACTTCGTCCAGACGGACGATCAGAGCGGTTCCTTCGCCGCCAATGACGCGCAAGTCGCCCGGCTCCATCTCGAAAACTTCGTTCATGAAGTTTGCGGGGACGTCATCCAGAAACGCAGTCCGCGTCAGGGCGTTTTCCACGCGGAACGGCAGGCCGGTGGCGGTGAAATCGCCATCCGTTGTCAAGGTGGTGACAACAGAATTGGCCTGCTCTTGCAGTGCCTTGGCGGTCTCGGCGGCAACCCATGCAGCGGCCACGCGGTCACGGGCGCTGTCCAGAGGCTCCGGGCGCGGCGCCAGTTCTTCGTTCAGACGCAGGGCGAAGATCGATCCGTCCTCCAGGAAGTCGATCTCGGGGAAGTCGCCGTCGCGTACAGCCTCAGCCGCGCTGCGGAAGCCGTCATATGCGGCGACTTCATCCACACTGTCGCGGGTCCAGTCGATTTGGCCCAGCTCCATATCGGTTTCCTGTGCCAGCTCTTCCAGCGTGGCGCCACCAGCGAGCATATCGTTGATGTCTTCGGATTGTGCTTCGATCAGACGCCGCGCACGGTCCGAGGCCAGTTCTTCCCGCAAGGCAGGCTCGGCATCCTCGAACGGGACGTTGTTGGCCGCCAGAGAGCCGTTGATGCGGAACAGCGCCGGGCCGAACACGGAGGGCAGAGGGCCAACGACCGAGTCCAGCTCAGCGGCAAAGACCTCATCTGCAGCCTCGCCCAGATCTTCGCGTGTCACGTCGCCCAGATCAATGTCGCTCAGCTCAAGCTCGCGTTCGCGCACGAGTTGCTCGAACGTTGTACCGCCGACCTCAAGTTGGGCTTTGGCGTTGTTCGCGGAGTCCTCATCCGGGAAGTTCAGGCGTTCGACCAAGCGGCGCTCGGGCTGCTGGTATTCATCGGCGCGCTCATCATAGAGGCGGCGCAGCGTGTCCTCATCTACCTCGACCGTATCCAGCAGCATTTCTGGCGACAGGATCGCATAGGTCAGACGCTTGGTGCGGGGCAGGGTGAATTGGTCAGTGTTCTCATCATAATAAGCATGGATCTCCGCATCGGTCGGATCGCCGACTGGTGTTTCCAGCGCATCCGTGCCCAAAGTCGCCACGGTAAAGCTACGGCGCGCGCCGATGTAATTTGTCAGAGTGTCGGTTAGCGTCGCAGGCATTTCGACGCCCCCGATGATCGCGCCCTGTACGATAGTGCGCGAGGATTCCTTTCGCAGGTCCGATTCGAACTCGGTATCGGTCATCCCGATCTGTTCCAGTTGGAACCGATAAGCTTCGCGGTCGAACGTGCCGTTCACGCCTTGAAAGGCCGGGATCGAGACGATCTCGTCCTGCAGGTTCTCGTCACCGATAGACAGGCCCAGTTGACCAACCTCGTTATCAAGCGCGGCCAGAGCGGTCAGGCGGGACAGGGCGAGCTGTTCCAGACCCAGTTCGCGCGCCTGAGACATCTGCAGGGCTTGGCCGGTCTGCGCCTCAACCGCGCGGATTTCGCGTTGAAGCTCGCGGACATAGGCGTCGACCGAGATACTCTCATCCCCGACCTGCGCAACCGTGCGGATGGTGCCGGTTAGGCTGGTGGCGCCAAACCCTGCGAGGCCTACGAACAGAAGGCCCATCAGAATCCAGACAAAGGTTTTCGAGATGCTGTTTTTGCCTGCGGCCATGATGCCCTCTTACTGCTTGCCCTGTTGGTTGCGGCCCTGAATACGACGGGCACCGCCGGGGGGCAAGCTTAGAAGGACAGAGCCTGCAACCGGTCGAACAATTGGGCGATCCCGGCGCGGTCGAGATTGGCGAACGCGATGCGCACCTGACGTTTTCCAGCCAGGTCATGATCAGGCATGAACATGGTGCCGGGCAGCAGCAGGATACCGGCCTCGGGCACCAGTCTTTGCGCCAACTCGTCCGACGGGAGGTCGAACGGGTGTTCGAGATAGGCGAAATAGGCACCAAGACCCAGCAGGCGCCAACCTTTGGCCTCGAGCTGTGGCATGCCCTCAGCAATCGCTGCACGGCGGTCGAGGATTTCGTCCCGCTCTCCGGCAAGCCATTGCGTCAGGTTCTGCATACCCCAGAGAGCGGCAAATTGGCCGATCTGACCGGGGCAAATGGCGACGGTGTCGAGAAATTTCTCGGCCTCGGCCAGCAGGCTTGCGCTGGTTGCAACCGCGCCGACGCGATGTCCGGTCAGGCGGTAGGCTTTGGAGAAGGAATAGAGATGCACCAGCGTCTCATCCCAGCCGGGCTTTCGGAACAGGCCATGCGGAGGGCCACTGCGGCTGTCAAAATCGCGGTAGGTTTCATCGACCAGCAAGCGAATGCCTGCCTCGCGCGCGAGATTGTAGAAGGCGCTGACCAGTTCGGCCGGGTATTCTACGCCGCCCGGGTTGTTTGGTGTCACAAGAGAAATGGCGCGGGTTTTATCAGTGATCAACGCGCGCGCCGCGTCTGGGTCGGGGAGCAGATCGTCGCCCGTGGGCAGGTCAACGGCCCGCACTCCGGCCATGTCCAACCACATTTTATGGTTGAAATACCATGGGGTTGGGAGGATGACCTCATCCCCCTCGTCGGTGAGCGATGAAATCACAGCTGAAAATGCCTGATTGCAGCCCGACGTTATGGCGATCTGATCTGCTGAAACCTGCCCCGCATAGTGATTGCTGATTTGCGCGGCCAATTCGGCGCGCAGATCGTGATTGCCGAGCACAGGCCCATAAAGATGGGCGCTGTCTTCGGTCACCGCGAACTCTGCCATGGCCTGCCGCATGGACAGCGGCGGCGGGTCAACCGGCGCGGCCTGGCTAACATTGATCAGGGGCCGGTCATCAGGAAACACTACCCCGTCCAACCAACGCCGCGCCTCCATAACTGGAGGGGGGAAAGTGGACCGAGTGCGTGTTTGGGACATGGCAGCATCTTTGCGAGGCTCTGCCTCGCGCTCCGAGGTATTTTTGAACAGAAGAAGTTAGTCGGTGCCGCGATAAGGCTCGACATATTGCAGGGCCATATCCCAGGGGAAGAATATCCACGTGTCCTGGCTGACTTCGGTGATGAACGTGTCCACCATGGGGCGGCCTTTGGGCTTGGCATAGACGGTGGCGAAATGCGCCTTAGGGTACATCGCGCGCACCAGTTCCAGCGTTTTCCCGCTATCGACCAGATCGTCGATGATCAGAACGCCTTCACCATCGCCCATCAGATTTGCATCTGGTGCCTTCAAAACTTCGGCTTCGCCTTGTTCCTGATGGTGATACGAGCGGACGCTGATTGTGTCGACGGTGCGGATGTCCAACTCGCGGCTGACGATCATGGCAGGGGCCATGCCACCGCGGGTGATCGCAACAACGGCGCGCCATGCGCCATCATCCGGGCCTTGACCATCCAGCCGCCACGCCAAAGCGCGCGAGTCGCGGTGAATTTGGTCCCAGCTGATGTGGAAGCCTTTTTCGTGGGGCAGGCGGTCTTTGGCGCTCATTTTTTCTTAACCCTTTTCAACGTCCGGGGCATCGACGGCTTTCATACCAACGATGTGATAGCCCGAATCCACGTGCAGATTCTCTCCGGTGACGCCGCTGCTGAGGTCGGACAGCAGATACAGGGCCGAGTTGCCCACGTCGTCGATCGTCACGTTGCGGCGCAGGGGGGAGTTGTATTCGTTCCACTTCATGATGTAGCGGAAGTCTCCGATGCCGCTGGCGGCCAGTGTTTTGATCGGGCCGGCGGAAATCGAGTTAACGCGGATACCGTCCTTGCCCAGATCTTCGGCGAGATACTTGACCGACGCTTCGAGCGCGGCTTTAGCGACACCCATCACATTATAATGGGGCATTACCTGCTCGGCGCCGTAATACGTCAGAGTAATGGCGCTGCTGTCCTCGGACATCATCTTTTCGGCCCGCTGCATCACGGCGGTGAAGGAATAGACGGACACATCCATAGTCAGTTTGAAATTTGCTCGGCTGGTGTCGACATAGCGGCCGCGCAGCTCATTCTTGTCTGAGAAGCCGATGGCGTGGACAACGAAATCTAGTTTGCCCCATTTCTCTTCCAGTGAGGTGAACAGAGCGTCGATCGAGGCTTCGTCGCTGACATCACATGGCAGGACGATTTCACTGCCGAGTTGCGCTGCCAGAGGGTCGACACGTTTTTTCAGAGCATCGCCTTGATAAGAAAAAGCCAACTCGGCCCCGGCGTTGGACAAGGCGCGGGCGATTCCCCATGCGATTGATTTGTCATTGGCCAGTCCCATGATGAGGCCGCGTTTTCCGGCCATCAACTGATTTGACATGATTGGTTCTCCGCCTGTCGTCGCGTTATGTTGCGATGGGTTTATGCCATTGACTGCCCTGCTTCAAGGCCGTGTGGTCTTGCCCGCGGCGGGTAATCGCCCTAGGCTTCCGTCAAATACTTTCCAGGGGATGGAAATGACCGAGCGTGATGGCATTTTTGCTGGCTCCGATCCGTTTGAAATAGCGGCGCGGTGGTTGGGTGAGGCCGAACAGAATGAACCGAATGACCCGAACGCGATTGCGCTGGCGACCGTTGACAAAGACGGCATGCCGAACGCGCGCATGGTACTTTTGAAAGACATAGAGCCGGAGGCCTTTGTTTTCTATACCAACTATGAAAGCGCCAAGGCGGCTGAGTTGGATCAGGCTGAAAAAGCCGCTTTTGTCATGCATTGGAAATCTTTGCGGCGTCAGATTCGTGTTCGTGGTATAGTCAGTCGGGAAAGCGGGCCCAAGGCGGATGAATATTATGCGTCACGGTCGCTGAAAAGTCGGCTGGGTGCTTGGGCGTCTAAGCAGTCGCAACCCCTGAGCAGCCGAACGGCCCTGATGGCCGAGGTTGCCAAGGTGACGGCAAAACTTGGATCCAATCCGCCGCGCCCTCCATTTTGGGGAGGATACCGGTTGGTTCCGACTGAAATTGAATTCTGGGCCGACGGCGCATTTCGCCTGCATGATCGGTTCAGGTGGCGGAGGGCTGATCCGGGTTCCGCTTGGGATGTGCAGAGGTTAAATCCATGACGTTCACGTATCGCGAAATGCAACAGACCGAAATCAAAGGTTTTTTTCAGCTTGAATTTGCCTGCCATTGCCATAAAAACCGAAACCTTAACGCACTACTAAATCATTCGATGGGAACACCGTGCCTGAAGACCTGAACAACATGTACCGCGTTCGTGGACACGTAAAATGGTTCGATCCCGCAAAGGGATACGGGTTCGTTGTGTCTGATGAAGGCGGCCCGGATATTCTGTTGCATGTGAACGTGTTGCGGAATTTCGGGCAGAGCTCGGTCGCCGATGGGGCAGGCATCGAGATCATGACCCATCGTACGGATCGCGGTGTTCAGGCTGTCGAAGTTGTTGCCGTTGATCCCCCTGCGCGCGCCGACTCAATGATGTTGGCCGACTTTGCCGAGCTGGATCCGGCGGCGATTGCGGCGGCGCCTTTGGAAGCTGCGCGGGTGAAATGGTTCGACAAGGGCAAGGGATTCGGATTCGCCAATGTGTTCGGTCGGGACGAGGATGTGTTTTTGCATATCGAAGTTCTCCGCCGTTCTGGCCTTGCCGATCTGCAGCCGGGCGAAGCGCTTGCCATGCGGGTGATTGATGGTAAACGGGGCCGCATGGCGGCTCAGGTCTTGGCTTGGGAAGCGGCGCTGGATCACTAACACCATGATGCGGTTTTGGGCCTCTCTGGCAGTATGCGTGACATTTCTGGCAGAAAACGTGGCCGCAGAATGTCGTCCTGACCGGGTAGAGTTGCGCAACGATCAGACTCATGTCCGATTTGATGTTGAACTGGCCGTGACCGGTCCCGAGAAATCGCGCGGGCTGATGTTCCGCGAGCACTTGCCGAACCGGTCTGGCATGCTCTTCGTCTACGATCCACCGCAACAGGTGGCGTTCTGGATGAAGAACACACTGATTCCTCTGGATATGATTTTCGTGGACCAGGCAGGCGTCGTGACTCGCGTGCATGAAGGTGCGATTCCCGGTGATCTGACCCCGATTGAAGGGGGTGGCGACATCTTTGCAGTGCTTGAAATCAACGCCGGTTTGTCCGCGCGTTACGGCATTCAGCCCGGCACCCAGATGCGGCACGAAGTTTTTTCACAAGCGAGTGCGATTTGGCCCTGTTAGGGCTTTTCAAATCAGATCAGCATCGTTAGGAACGGCGCACGGTCCGGGGCGTGGCGCAGTCTGGTAGCGCACCTGTTTTGGGTACAGGGGGTCGTAGGTTCGAATCCTGCCGCCCCGACCACTTCTTCACTTATGTTGGTGAACCACCCATCGCTTGGTAGAGCGCGCTCAGCGCTTTATCCAGCGTTTTGCTTTCAACGGGAACTTCGACGGTCGCGCCGCTTTTCTGCGGCACTTGGAAGAACAGCCGCGCATCGACGCGGTACCCGCCAGAGGTTTTTGTTGAGGTCATGCGCATGATGCTCTGGGGCAGATCATCGGGTAAGCCATCATAGCTGAGAATCAAAAAGGCTGTGGTATCCGGTGGCAGAAACTCGCGACACTCATAAGAATTGGCGTCGATCTTCAGGAACGTCTCGCCGGGGCCTTCGCAACTGGTCTGGAAGGTTTCGAACAACCTGTCGGGGTAGTCGCTGAATTGAGCGCTACGCGACGCCGTTGGCAATTCTTGTGCTGTGCAGGCCGCGATCAGGGCGCCTATTGAGGCGAAGTGAAGCAACTTCATCGTTTTGCCTGCTCTTTGTTCAATGGGTTGACGCCAGGATATGGCCGAGAGGCCACAACGTGATTCCCTGCCAGCTTAGCCAGTACAGGAGTGGATGATCAAACCCGGATAAACATGCTGGTAAAAAAGGCAATTTCATCTGGCCGGTTCTGCGATCGGCGTCGTCTCTCCGTGGATCATTCTGTGGAGGAATCAGATCGCCGAGCACCCGACACACGGGTCAACACAAAAGATTTCAAAAATGACTTAAAAAGGTCGTTGACCTGATATGCAAAGATACGCCAGATTGTATGGGCCGAATATGACGCCACTACATCTGGTATGAAAGCCGGAGAGGGCGCAGGGCAGGGACGGAACGCACACGAGTACATTTGTGCAACCGCAGTGGCGGTATCGCGCTCATACGGGCAGCGGGCGGTCCTTTGCGTCTGTCAGGTTCGGCATCGCTGGTGGCTTTGCATTTCCCAAGCCGCGGCGAGGGTTGACGGACATTAAAAGGCGGCGGACATGAAGATTGAAAGAAAATTTACCAAATCAGGGCAGGATGCGTATGCGGACCTCGATTTCGTCTCGGCAACTTCCGAGATTCGAAACCCTGACGGCACAATTGTTTTTCGTCTGGACAAAATCCAGGTCCCCTCAAGCTGGAGCCAGGTGGCCAGTGATGTCATCGCACAGAAATACTTCCGTAAGGCGGGCGTTCCCAGCAAGCTGAAGAAGGTCAAAGAAAAGGACGTTCCTGAATTCCTGTGGCGCTCGGTCCCGACTGACGATGCCGAGTTCGAAGGTGAGACGTCTTCGAAACAGGTGTTTGACCGTTTGGCAGGCGCTTGGGCCTATTGGGGCTGGAAGGGTGGCTATTTCTCAACCGAGGAAGACGCGCGCGCCTATTTTGACGAAATGCGCTACATGCTGGCGACCCAGCGCGCCGCGCCGAATTCGCCGCAATGGTTCAACACTGGCCTGCATTGGGCGTATGGCATCGATGGTCCCGCGCAGGGGCACCACTATGTCGACTACAGAACCGGCAAACTTACCAAATCGAAATCCGCTTACGAGCATCCGCAACCGCATGCGTGCTTTATCCAGTCCGTCGATGATGATCTGGTGAACGAAGGCGGCATTATGGATCTGTGGGTGCGCGAGGCGCGCCTGTTCAAATACGGCTCGGGCACCGGCACCAACTTCAGCCATCTGCGTGCAGAAGGCGAAGCGCTGTCGGGTGGCGGCAAATCCTCAGGCCTCATGGGCTTTCTCAAGATCGGCGACCGCGCCGCTGGCGCGATCAAATCAGGCGGGACAACCCGTCGAGCAGCAAAGATGGTAATCGTCGATGCGGATCACCCGGACATCGAGCAATTCATCGAGTGGAAGGTGATCGAAGAGCAGAAGGTGGCCTCGATCGTTGCCGGATCGAAGATGCACGAGAAGATGCTGAACGGCATTTTCGAGGCCATCCGCAGCTGGGACGGCACGCAGGACGATGCGTATGATCCCAACAAGAATGACAGTCTGAAGAAAGCGGTGCGTGAGGCGAAAAAGGTCGCGATCCCCGAGACTTACATCAAGCGCGTGCTGGACTACGCGCGGCAGGGTCACGACAGTATCGAATTCCCCACCTATGATACGGACTGGGATTCGGAAGCCTATAGCTCGGTCTCGGGTCAGAACTCGAACAACTCGATCCGCGTAACCAATGCGTTCCTGACCGCTGTTGAGAAAGACGCCGATTGGGAGTTGATCAACCGCACCGACGGCAAGGTCGCCAAGACCGTCAAGGCGCGCGATCTGTGGGAAAAGGTCGGCCACGCAGCTTGGGCCTGCGCCGATCCGGGCATCCAGTTCCATGACACCGTTAACGAATGGCACACATGCCCCGAAGACGGTGAGATTCGCGGCTCGAACCCGTGCTCGGAATACATGTTCCTTGACGACACGGCGTGTAACCTCGCGTCGATGAACCTGCTGACATTCCTGCAGGATGGTGAGTTTCAGGCTGCCGACTACATGCATGCGGCGCGCCTGTGGACCCTGACGCTGGAAATCTCTGTGACCATGGCGCAGTTCCCGTCGAAGGAAATTGCGAAACTCTCCTATGATTTCCGTACCTTGGGTCTGGGTTATGCCAATATCGGCGGGCTGCTGATGAACATGGGCTACAGCTATGACTCTGACGAGGGCCGGGCCATCTGTGGCGCGCTGACCGCGATCATGACGGGCGTGGCCTATGCGACCTCGGCTGAGATCGCCGGAGAGCTTGGGCCGTTCAAGGGCTATGAGCGCAACGCGGACCACATGCTGCGCGTCATACGTAACCACCGCCGTGCTGCGCAGGGTGTGGCTAATGGATATGAGAAACTGGCCGTGAAGCCGGTACCTCTGGATCACGGTAACTGCCCGGACAAGCGTCTGGTCGATCTGGCCATGTCGGCTTGGGACGAGGCGCTGAGCCTCGGTGAACAGAACGGTTATCGCAATGCGCAGGCAACTGTGATCGCGCCCACCGGCACCATCGGTCTGGTGATGGATTGCGACACAACTGGGATCGAGCCGGACTTTGCTCTGGTCAAGTTCAAGAAGCTTGCGGGCGGCGGCTACTTCAAGATCATCAACCGCTCGGTGCCGTCGGCGCTAGAGAAGCTGGGCTATTCCTCGTCTCAGATTGAAGAGATCGTGGGTTATGCAGTTGGTCACGGCACGATCGGCAACGCGCCGGGCATCAACCATACCTCGCTGACCGGCCACGGCTTTGGCCCGAATGAGCTGGCTAAGGTGGATGCCGCACTGGAAAGCGCCTTCGACATCCGGTTTGTCTTCAACCAATGGACACTGGGTGAGGATTTCTGCACCGGCGTTTTGGGCATCCCGGCGACCAAGCTGAACGACCCGACCTTCGATCTGCTGCGCCATTTGGGCTTTACCAAGTCCGATATCGACGCAGCGAACGACCACGTCTGCGGAACCATGACGCTGGAAGGCGCGCCGCATCTGAAGAAAGAGCACTACTCGATCTTCGATTGCGCCAACCCGTGCGGCAAGAAAGGCAAGCGTTTCCTTGGGGTTGACAGCCATATCACTATGATGGCGGCGGCGCAGAGCTTCATCTCGGGCGCGATCTCGAAGACGATCAACATGCCGAATGACGCGACCATTGAGGATTGCCAGAAGGCATACGAACTCAGCTGGTCGCTGGGTGTGAAGGCGAACGCGCTCTATCGTGATGGCTCGAAACTGTCTCAGCCTCTGGCCGCAGCGCTGGTCGAGGATGACGACGAAGCGGCAGAAGTTTTGGAAAGCGGCTCGACGCAGGAAAAAGCCGTCGTTCTGGCCGAAAAGGTGATCGAGAAGGTTGTGGTCAAAGAAATGATCCGCAGCCATCGCGAGAAACTACCCCATCGCCGCAAGGGCTACACCCAGAAGGCGATCGTCGGTGGCCACAAGGTTTACCTGCGGACCGGCGAGTTCGAAGACGGCAAGCTGGGCGAGATCTTCATCGACATGCACAAGGAAGGCGCGGGCTTCCGGGCGATGATGAACAACTTTGCCATCGCGGTCTCGGTCGGCCTGCAATACGGCGTACCGCTCGAGGAATTCGTCGACGCCTTTACGTTCACCAAGTTCGAACCGGCTGGGATGGTACAGGGCAACGACTCGATCAAGAACGCGACGTCGATCCTGGACTACATCTTCCGTGAACTGGCCGTGTCTTATCTGGACCGCACTGATCTGGCCCATGTGAAACCCGAAGGCGCGAGCTTCGATGATCTGGGTCGTGGTGAGGAAGAAGGGGTTTCGAATGTCTCCGAGATCAGTGACGCTGCGGCGTCTAAGTCATTGGAAGTATTGAAGCAAATCAGCTCGACTGGGTATCTGCGGAAACGTCTGCCGCAGGATCTGGCGATGTTCAATCCGCAGGCGGAGCTCAGCGGTATGTCCGAACCGGCAACTGCGTTTGAAGCGTCGGCGGAAACCGCCGTGGCGACCGGCATGGACGCACGGACCAAAGCCAAAATGCAGGGCTATGAAGGGGACCCTTGCGGCGAATGCGGAAACTACACGCTGGTGCGCAACGGCACCTGCATGAAGTGCAACACCTGCGGCGCGACAAGCGGGTGTAGCTGAGTTTAGCGCCCCGGCAACCCGGGGTGCAGGGGTCGGTCGCTGCCTTATGTACCGGCCCCGACGAATACGGAGCATGGCGCTGAGACTTACCATCAAAGCCATGTTCCACTCGGTCGACATGCCCGTGTTGGCCGGGAACAGGGTGGGGCGGAATATTGCTCCCTCCCACTCTTTCACGGGGCGGGTGCGCTCGCCCCATGCGCAGTCCAGGCCGCAGGCAAAAAAATACCGGGCGGTCAACGAAATGAGCCTGGAAGGCGAAACTGACAGGGGGCTTCGGCCCCCTTTCTTTTTGTCCAACGATCGGCCGCTGAGCTGAGTTTTGCCGGATCACCCCAAAACCGTCGGGCAAGTTCTGCCGAGGAGCGATGGGGGATTTTTGCCCGGCAACAAGCCGCAGAGGCGACTCGGTCAAACACGCGGAGATTGGCGCGAAGTGGCCTCGATCTCGCTATACGGGTGACGTTGGCCCAATCCTGAGGTTTCTTGCGCTCGTCCGGACGCAAAATCCAAATATTCACTCAGGAGGCAAACTTATGACACCGAAATATCTGACCGCTCTGGCGGCTATAGCACTCGCACTGCCGACTCTAGCTACTGCCCAATCGGCTGCCGACGCAAATGGAGACGGCGTGCTGACCATTGAAGAGGTTCAAGCCGTCGTGCCCGAAGTTAACGCCGACACGTTCTCGGCCATGGATGCAAATGGGGATGGCGCATTGGATGCGGATGAAATCGCCATCGCGCAAGAAGCCGGTTTGCTGCCCCCAAGCAACGGCTGATTGCTGACATTTTATAGCGGCCCGAGTAAAATCGGGCCGCTTTTCAATTCCTTACAACGGCAAGTGAATGTTGAACTTGGCGCGAATTTCCGCGTCCAGCAGAGGGTCGAAATTCGCTGCAGACGGGCTGGAGAGTATTTCGTTTTTCCGCGCGATTGCCTTTTCGATCAGATCAGGCTTGCCCAATTCGGCCCATTCCTTGGGTGAGGTGCGGTCGCCGAACGTTGGGTACACATAATCCGCCTGCATCCGGCTGAGCGTCGCATCCGTACCGAGATAGTGGCCGGGGCCGCCCATACACACTTCAGCAATCTGATCCAGCGCCAGAGTTTCGTCTGAAACTTCGATCCCACGCACGCAGCGCTGCGCTTGTCCGATGAGGTCATCGCCCAGGATCAGGCTCTCAAGGCAGAACCCCAGAAGGGACGCATGCATGCCAGCGGCCTCGTAGATCATGTTGGCGCCAGACAGGCCGGTCATGACGTTCGAACACATCTGCTCCCACCCAGCCTGCATGTCGGGCAGTTTCGAATCCGACGCCCCGGCGGCGGTTCCGCCCGGAAGGTTGTAGAAGTTATGCATCTGAGCGCACCCCGCGCTCAGCAGCGCCTGTTCGCCAGATCCTACGGACATCGCTCCGGTGCGCAGGTCCAGACCGAAGGGCCATGTGCCAAAGACGGCGGGCGCGCCAGGCACCACGGCGTTTACGTAGACCAGACCGGCCAGACATTCCGCTGTGGCTTGAGTGATGGCCCCTGCGATTGTCGACGGTGCGGTCGCTCCGGCCATGCCAGCAGACAGCAACAGGACCGGCATCCCGGCTTTGATGACCGCTTCCATGACTTCGCAGCTTTCGGTTGCGAATTTCATGGGTGGCACAACAAAGCAGTTCGAGTTCGAGATGAAAGGACGTTCACGCCATTTTTCCTCACCGCCGGCGATCATGTGGATCATCTCCATCGCCGGGGCGACGTGGCTGGGTTCGGTAAAGGAGGTGCCGATATGTTTAAAGGTACCTGCGCATGCCGCGTAGATCGTGTTCAAGTCCATCTCGAGGTTGTCGGCGATGTCGCGGCACACCATGGGGCGCTGAACGAAGTGGATATTGTCCAGCTGCTCGCAGATGCGAGAGGCATCGTGCAGGTCCTGTACGGTCGAGTCGCGGTAGTTTTGCCCATCCACGTCGACCATGCTGACCGCGGCACCTGCCGTGCCGTAATGAACCTTCGTCCCACTCAGCTCCAGATCGGTCTTGCCGTTTCGACTATACAAAGTGACCGAGCGGTTTGCTTTGGCGATGGTGTCTTCGACCAATGCCCGAGGGAAACGAATGCGCCCGTCTTCACCAAGACTGCACCCAGCGCCCACCAGATAGTCGATCCCGCTTTGCGGAGCGTCCGCCAGCCCGATGGTTTCCAGAGCCTGAAGCGCCGCTTCGTGAATACGCTCCATCTGTGCTTGGGTCAGAGGCTTGTAGGTGCCGCCCTCCATCCCCGGGCGGACCGGGCGCAGGTGGTCGGGTAGGGCTGCGGCGCGGGCAGCGCGACGCGCTGCGCGTCCGCCAGTTCTTGCAGAGCTGCGAGTTTGTTCGTTCATTGTGGTTATCCGGTTATTCAGGTGATTGAGATTGCGATCAAAATCAGACCTGTACTGGACGTCCCCGTGCCGCACGCCCACGATCCGCGCCAATCGTGCGGCTGATCAGACGTATTTTCCAAACTTCGTTGTGCATTCAGTTCCTCGGACTTGCTGCACCATCCTGAGCAGCGGTAGATTTAAGTCTGTTCTGTTTGCGACCTCACTGTCAATTATGTTGCTTTCCCGGTCGCATGACGTTTGCCCATTGTCTTTTCCACAGGACTGCTTTTATTGTGTCCGAACGGGCATGGCGATTTTGACGCCCCTAAGTCCCGCTTTTTTGAGTTTCGCTGCTGCGCCGCATGTGATGATCTATCTTTCACGGCACGGCAGACCGATTGTGCCCCTGTCGGGGCAATGGAGTGCCTGAGCCCGGAAAATTCCGGGCGAAAGGAATAAATGGGCAGGCAGCGACCAAGATCGCGCCTGTCGGAGAAGAACCGCGATGACGCGCGCGCAACGTTTGAGAGACCGGGCAGGGGGCCACAGCGCCAGACCCTGCCGCGCGCCGTCCTATATCGCCCGTACAAGACACCTCCCCAAAAGTGCCTGTCCGCCTGGATGGGTCAGGACAACGCGTTTGGCGCGGTGCATCAAGGACACATGGCTAAGAAAATGCTTATCGATGCCACCCACGCCGAGGAAACTCGGGTTGTGGTGGTTGACGGAAACAAGGTCGAGGAGTTCGATTTTGAATCCGAAAACAAACGCCAGCTCGCTGGCAATATCTATCTAGCAAAAGTTACCCGCGTCGAACCGTCTCTGCAGGCGGCGTTCGTGGACTATGGCGGCAATCGCCATGGTTTCCTGGCGTTTTCTGAAATTCACCCCGACTATTATCAGATCCCCGTCGCCGACCGTGAGGCGCTGATGGAGGAAGAGCGCGCCTATGCCGAGGCGATGAAGGCGCGAGATGAGGCCGAGGAAGCCAAGCCCAAAAAACGCCGCTCGCGGTCGCGCAGCAAGGCAGCGGACGTCAAGTCGAACGACCCGGTCGAGACATTGGATATCTCGTCCGAGCCGACGGGTATGGAGACCATTGATCTCGACGACAGCGAAGAGAACGATGATCTGACAGTGCCCGAGGGGACCTCTCCGATGGAGACGGTCGCCGAGACGCCGGTGGAAGAAGCTTCTGAGGATGAAGCGTCTGAGAGCACTGACGCGCCGACCGCAGAAGAAGAGACTGCTGAAGTTGAGGCGGTTGAGGTCGAGACCGTTGAGGCGACCTCTGATGAGCAGGCTGAAACCGACGCGGAAGCGCAGCCCGAAGCTGTTGCTGAAGCGGAAGAATCCGGGGCTGACACCGAGGAAACAGCGCTGGCTGATCCTGAGGCGGAAACCTCTGAGGTAGAGCCTGCCGAAAGTGACGACTCAGACGACGAAGATAAAAAGTCTGATGCGACCGCCAAGGATGATTCGATTGAATCGGTCGCGGACGAAGACGACAGCGACGATATCCGTCCTCCGCGCAAGCCGCGCCCGCGCCGCTACAAGATCCAGGAAGTGATCAAAGTGCGCCAGGTTCTGCTGGTGCAAGTCGTCAAGGAAGAGCGGGGCAACAAGGGCGCCGCGCTGACCACCTATCTGTCGCTGGCCGGTCGGTACTGCGTCCTGATGCCCAACACCGCACGCGGCGGCGGCATCAGCCGCAAGATCACCAATGCGCCCGACCGCAAGAAGCTGAAGGAAATTGCAGCCGACATTGACGTGCCAACTGGCGCGGGCCTGATTATCCGGACCGCGGGTGCCAAACGCACGAAGTCCGAGATCAAGCGCGACTATGAATACCTGCAGCGCATGTGGGAGCAGATTCGCGAGCTGACGCTGAAATCCATCGCGCCCGCGAAGATCTACGAGGAAGGCGATCTGATCAAACGGTCGATCCGCGACCTCTACAACCGTGACATCGACGAGGTTCTGGTCGAGGGCGAAGGCGGCTATCGCATCGCCAAGGACTTCATGAAGATGATCATGCCGTCCCACGCCAAGAACGTGAAGCGGTATGAGGACGCGCTGCCTCTGTTCGCGCGCTATCAGGTGGAAAGCTATCTGGCCGGGATGTTCAACCCGACCGTGCAGCTGAAATCCGGTGGCTATATCGTGATCGGTGTGACCGAAGCGCTGGTGGCGATCGACGTGAACTCGGGTCGGGCGACCAAGGAAGGCTCGATCGAAGAAACAGCACTCAAGACCAACCTTGAGGCCGCCGAGGAAGTGGCACGTCAGTTGCGTCTGCGGGACCTTGCCGGTCTGATCGTCATCGATTTCATCGATATGGATGAGCGTAAGAACAATACTGCGGTCGAAAAACGCCTGAAGGACAAGCTGAAAACCGACCGCGCGCGCATTCAGGTGGGCCGCATCTCGGGCTTTGGCCTGTTGGAGATGAGCCGCCAGCGCCTGCGCCCCGGTATGCTTGAGGCGACGACTCAGCCATGCCCGGCCTGTCATGGCACTGGTCTGATCCGTTCGGACGACAACATGTCGCTGTCGATCCTGCGCCAGATCGAGGAAGAAGGCACCCGCCGCCGCTCACGCGAGGTTCTGGTGCGCTGCCCGGTCAGCATTGCCAACTTCCTGATGAACCAGAAGCGCGAACATATCGCCCAGATCGAGGCGCGCTACGGTCTGTCCGTGCGCGTCGAAGGCGACATGCATCTGGTCAGCCCTGATTTCTCGCTTGAGAAGTTCAAGACCGCCAGCCGGATCGTGCCCGAAGCGACCGCTCCGGTCGTGTCCGTCGATGCGTCACTGATGGATCTGGTTGACGCAACCGAAGAGGAAGAGGCCGAAGAAGAGGCGGTTCAGGCCGAAGAAGAATCCAAGCCCAAGCGCAAGCGTCGTCGTCGTCGCCGCAAGAAGGGCGGTAACGATCAGCAAGAGGCTGAGGCATCGGAAACGGCTGAGGACACGGCTGCCGACGCTCCCTCGGACGAAGCCCAGAAGGAAGACGTTCCTGAGGCATCGGACGAGGACGAAAAGCCGGCCAAGCCCAAGCGCCGCCGTGCGCCGCGTCGCAAGAAGAAAGATGTGGAAGCCGAAGCGCAGGATGCCTCCGAACAGGAGGCTGAGGCCAAGGAAGACGCCCCAGCGGAAGCATCCGATGTGGTTGCCGAGGCTGAGGCTTCTCCGGAACAGGCGGAAGAGGGTCCGGCGGACGTTGCTGAGGTTGCAGAAGCCACACCGGAACCGGCTCAAGACACCGAAGAACCTGCTGCTGAGGCCGTCGAAACGGCAGAACCTAGTGAGGCGGTGGAAGCAGAAGAACCGGTCGACGCTCAACCGGCTGAGGAGCCCGCTCCGGTCGAAGAGGTTGCCGAGGCTGAAGCCGCATCTGCGGTGGAAGAAGCCCCAGCCGAACCCGTTCTGGAAACGGTTTCGGATGAGCCGGAAAAACCGGCTGAGCCACCCAAGCCAAAACGGCGCGGCTGGTGGTCGCTCGGAAGCTAAAATGAGAAGCTAAAATGAGAAGCTAAAATGAGAAGCTAAAATGAGAAGCTAAAATGAAAAGGCGGGCTTGAGGCCCGCCTTTTTCGTTTTGACAGCTTAGGTCTTAACCCGCTTTCTGGATCAGATAGACCTGATGGCCGTTCTCTTCCCCTTGCGACAGCAGGGTGTGGCCGCTCTCCGAGCAGAAATGCGGTACATCAACAATCGCCGCAGGATCATCCGCCAGCACGCGCAACACGGCACCACCGGGCAAAGACTTCAACCTTTTGCGCGCTTTCAACACAGGCAAAGGGCACAACAGGCCGAGGGCATCGAGGGTTTCAGTAGGATTAGACATAAGGCTCAAATATTTCGCCCAAGGCGCAGTGTCCAGCGCGCAACCACGAGGATGTGACTTAATAGCCCCGTGACGAAGCCGTCTTCATACCATATGTGCTGAAACATGTTCGGAATAGATATCATCGACGCGGGTCTGCTGCCTGCTATGTTCATCGCCCTGATCGGCGGTTTGATCAGCTTTCTGTCGCCCTGTGTGCTGCCTATCGTGCCGCCGTACCTGGCGTATATGAGCGGTGTCAGCATCAACGAGATGCAGGATCAGGCCCGCGCTCGGCGCAAGGCGACTTTGACCGCCTTGTTCTTCGTTTTGGGTCTGTCGACCGTGTTCCTGCTGCTTGGCTTTACCGCCTCGGCCTTCGGGGCGTTTGTTCTGAAAAATCAGGTGCTTTTCGCCAAGCTCTCGGGTGCGGTGGTGATCGTCTTTGGTCTGCACTTTCTGAACGTCTTCCGTATCCCTCTGCTGGATCGCGAAGCGCGGGTTGAAACCGGAGACTCCGGCGGTACGGTTTTTGGCGCCTATATTCTGGGTCTCGCGTTTGCCTTTGGCTGGACGCCGTGTATTGGACCTCAGTTGGGAGCCATCCTGTCGCTGGCCGCGTCTGAGGCATCGGTCGCGCGGGGCACTTTGTTGCTCGGCGTCTATGCGGCGGGTCTAGGTATTCCGTTCCTGCTGGCTGCGATGTTCCTGAATCGCTCGATGGGCGTCATGAACCGGATCAAACCCTATATGGGCACGATCGAGAAGGTCATGGGCGGGCTGCTGCTGTTCGTGGGCATCATGCTGATCACCGGTCTGTTTACCGAATTCAGCTGGTGGCTGTTGGAAACCTTCCCGGCACTGGCGGTTCTGGGCTGATCCACCTTACCTTGGCCGCAATGCTGCGCTAACCTGCGCGGCAGAAGGTAAGGCCATGAGCAGTCAGACAAATCAGCCACAGCTGCGCAGGCGGCATGTGTTCTACATTCCCGGCTACGACCCGATCCCTGCGCGGCGCTACCGCGAGCTGTACCGGACCGAGTCGCAAGCGCAGGCTAAGATCTCGGGATATCAGGTTACGCTCGCGCCAAAGACGGGCGATGGCCCATTTGGCTGGCATGTTTCATCTGTTCAGGATGGGGTTGAGGTTCAATCAAATGTCGAGGTTCTGGTCTGGTCCGATATTGTGCAGGACAGCATGTCGGGCTCGATTCTGGCGACCTATCGGCAGCTTGGTCAGACGGCATGGACCTATATCTCAACGGGTACGTTAAGAAGGCTGCGGCAACTCAGGAAGGGCCCGGTGATTGCCGCGCTCTATCCGGTGGGGATGCTGCTGTTGCAACTTCTCGCCGCCGTATTCGTAGTGTTCTTTGCGGTCACTCTGGTCGGATGGTGGGGGCTGCTGCCGGGTTTGGCTTTGGCCTATGGCTTGCTGCGCTGGTTCCGCAAAATCGACAATCGGCTTTTCGCCTACTACCTGATGCATGACTACGCATACTCGGCGCAATTGCGGGGGGAGACGCCGGACAGGCTCCGGCACCGCCTCGAGGAGTTCGCGGATTTGATCGAGGTCGCGCTAAAGACGGATGTTGATGAGGTTCTGGTCGTCGGCCATAGCTCGGGCGCGCATCTTGGCGTTTCTGTTCTGGCGGATGTTTTGCGCAGACAGACCGCAGGGGGGCCAACACTGTCGTTTCTGACACTAGGGCAAGTGGTGCCAATGGTGTCGTTCCTGCCCAAGGCGCAGAAACTCCGGTCGGACCTTCAGCTCCTGTCCACGCAAGCGACTTTGACATGGGTGGATGTCTCAGCGCCCGGTGATGGCTGTTCTTTCGCCCTATGTGATCCGGTCGCCGTTAGCGGAGTCGCGGGTCTCGACAAAAAATGGCCTCTGGTCCTGTCCGCCGCCTTCACCCAGACGCTGTCGCCCGGGCGGTGGAAAACCCTGCGGTGGAGGTTCTTTCGGCTGCATTTTCAATACCTCTGCGCCTTTGATCGACCGGGAACCTATGATTATTTTCGCATCACTGCGGGACCTCTGACACTGGCGGAACGGTTCAAAGACCGCGCGCCGTCGAACAGCCGAATCGAGACGCCGGTTTCCAAATACACGGATACGAGCCGATGAAGCCGCCCAAGCCGCAGTCTCGCCCGGATCGTGTCTCTCTCTGGCGCCATCTGAAATTGTTCCGGCAGGACCTGTTGTCGGCGCAGCCTAAACGCCTCTATCGCGCGTGGATGGCCGAGTTTCGCACGCCGTTTTTCCGGTCCTACATGATCAATCAACCGGATTTGGTGGATGAGGTCCTCAAGAAACGCCCGGATGATTTTCCGAAATCCGATCGTATCAGCGAGGGGTTGCGGCCATTGCTGGGGGAGTCCGTGTTTCTGACCAACGGCGCGGTTTGGAAACGCCAGCGCCGTATCATTGACCCCGCTTTTGAGGGCGGACGTTTGAAGGATACGTTCCCCGCCATGCTCGCCGCCGCTGACGCTTGTGTGGATCGGCTGCGCCCTTTGACGGGAACGCAGGTCGAGTGCGAACAGATCACCAGCCATGCCGCCGCTGACGTGATTTTCCGAACCCTGTTTTCCGTGCCCATCGAACACGACATTGCCGCGCAGGTATTTGACAGGTTCCGAGTGTATCAGCGCGAGCAGCCCTTGTTGAACCTCGCCGCCTTTGTGCCGCTCCCGCGTTGGTTGCCCCGGTTTCATTCGCGAAAGACGCGTGGAACCGCGCGAGAGATCCGCGCCCTGATCGCCAAACTTACGAAAGATCGGGCTGCGGCGATTGCTGCGCATCGCGCGCCAGATGATCTGGCAACCAAGATCATGACGACACCGGACCCGGAAACCGGCAAGTGTTTTGAGCCGGAGGAGATGGTAGATCAGGTCGCAATCTTCTTTCTGGCCGGACACGAAACCAGCGCCTCGGCCCTTGCCTGGACGCTCTACCTGATGGCGCTCTATCCCGAGTGGCAGGAGAGGCTGGCGGAGGAAGCTGATGCGCTTGAGGATCGGTCTTTCGCAGTGATGTCCAAGCTGAAACTCAGCCGGGATGTGTTCCGCGAGGCCCTGAGGCTCTATCCGCCTGTGCCGATGATGGTCCGGCAGGCTAGCTGCCCTGAGAAGTTTCGCAACAGAGACATTCCAAAAGACTCACAGATCGTGATCAGCCCGTGGCATCTGCATAGGCAGGAGCGGCTGTGGGACAACCCGGATGGTTTCGATCCCAATCGTTGGGGCACGGAAAACGGCAAATCCTGTCAGCGCGAAGCCTACATTCCCTTCTCGACAGGCCCTCGCGTCTGTCCCGGGGCCGGGTTTGCGATGGTCGAGGGGCCCTTGATCCTGTCCACATTGCTGCGCCATTTCAGATTCGAAACAATCCCGGAAAAAATGCCTGTTCCGGTGGCTCATCTGACGGTCAGATCGCAGGATGGTATATGGTTGCGCGTGGTTGAGCGCTAACAAACTACCATCACCCATAACTGTGCTGTATGCGGTGAAGGAAATCGGAATCAGTCTTGAACGGGAAAATACTATGTCCAAAGCAGAACAGCGCGCGCAGATGTCAGATGGAGCAGGCTTTATTGCAGCACTGGATCAAAGCGGCGGATCAACCCCGAAGGCTCTGGCGCTCTATGGTGTGGACGCTGCGCAATACGCCTCAGAAGAGGAGATGTTCGGCGAAATCCAGAACATGCGCGCGCGGATCATCCTGGCGGATGACTTCACCAAGGACAAAGTGATCGGCGCGATCCTGTTCGAACGCACCCTTGGCGAAGAGATCGAAGGTCGCAAGGTCGCCGATTACCTATGGTCCGTCAAAGGGATCGTGCCGTTCCTGAAAATCGACAAGGGTCTGGAAGATACTGCAAACGGTGTGCAGATGATGAAGCCCATCCCGGGGCTGGCCGAGACATTGGCCCAAACGGAAGGCGTGTTTGGCACCAAGGAACGCTCGGTCATTCATGAAGCCAACGCCGAAGGTATCGCCGCCGTTGTTGCCCAGCAATTCGACGTGGCCCGCGTCGTGACCGAAGCTGGCATGGTGCCGATTGTCGAGCCCGAGGTGAACATTAACTCGGAAACCAAGGCCGAGGCCGAGGATATTCTAAAAACCGAAATCCTGAAAAACCTCGACCAACTGGCCGAAGGGCAGGAGGTCATGCTGAAGCTGACCATCCCAAACTCTGCGAACCTCTATGACGAAGTGGCCGATCACCCGCGCGTTCTGCGCGTAGTGGCCCTTTCGGGTGGTTACTCGACCGAGCAGGCCTGTGATCTGCTGGGGCAAAACGGCAAAATGATCGCGTCCTTCTCGCGCGCGCTGACCGAGGGGCTTTCGAAACAGCAATCGGATGCGGAATTCAACGCCGCCCTCGGCAGCAATATCGACAAGATTTTCAAAGCGTCGGCCTAACGCCTAAACCGGTTTGACGAAATCGCGGCGCATCTGTTCCGCTTTTTCTCGGCTGACGCAGCCTATCGCGTGATCATTGATCAGCCCCATCGCCTGCATGAAGGCAAAAACGGTGGTGGGGCCGACAAACTTCCATCCCCGCTTCTTCAGGTCCTTCGACATCGCCACTGACTCGGCTGAGGTGCTGGCGGTCTGTGGCTCTGGCGGTGAGGTCGGTTCATACCGCCAGACATACGCCGCGAGGGAACCCTCCTGCGCCACCAACTCCTGCGCGCGGCGGGCGTTGTTGATCACGGCTTCGATCTTGCCGCGATGGCGGATGATACCGGCATCTTGCAGAAGGCGTTCGGTATCTGCCTCAGAAAACGCGGCCATCTTGTTGAAGTCAAAGTTGCAAAAGGCCCGGCGAAAGTTCTCGCGCTTGTTCAGGATCGTTCGCCAGCTGAGGCCGGACTGAAAACTCTCAAGACACAGTTTTTCGAACAATCGTCGATCATCGGACACCGGGTAACCCCATTCCGTGTCATGATAGTCGAAGAACTCAGGCGCCGCTTGGCACCATGCGCATCGGGCGAGGCCATCAGGACCCAAAACGGTTTTGCTCATGAATGTACCTATTTTGTTCTCATTCAGCCTACACTCAAAGCTGAGGCTCTGACAAGCGTCAAAGCTTGTCGCGATACCAGTTCAGAACGAAAACACGTATGGCCGATGCCAGCCCTGTATCAGGGTCGCGTGCAACATCAATATCGGCAGCCAAAGCATTGATGGGCTGCTGTTTTTTTTCGGCAATATCGCGGAACGCACGCCAGAATTCATCCTCAAGCGAGACCGAAGTCCGGTGGCCCTTAAGCGTCAGAGAGCGTTTGATCGGAGGGCCGCTCATTCATCCAGCTCGTGATTGTCCAGATCGCGGTTCTGCTTGTCTTTTTGCAGCTTCACGACCTGTTTTTCGGTCTTGCTGCGCCCGAAGGCGACCGCATTTTGATCCGCGCGGGCCTTTTTTTCGGCCCGCGCTTTCTCTTTCCGATACCGGTTCAAGTTGACCGGCTTACCCATCAGTCTTTCGGGCCGATCATCTGTTCGGGGCGCACAACGGCGTCAAAGGTCTCTTCATCGACAAAGCCCAGCGCGATGGCCTCTTCCTTGAGGGTCGTGCCGTTCTTATGCGCCGTTTTGGCAACCGTGGTGGCGTTGTCATAGCCGATGGTTGGGGCCAGAGCGGTTACCAGCATCAGAGATTCCTTCATCAGCTTGTCGATGCGCGGCTCGTTGGCCTGAATGCCCGACAGCATCCGCTCAGTGAAACTGTCGGTGGCATCGCCCAGCAGTTGGATCGACTGCAGAAGATTGTAGGACATCATTGGGTTATAGACATTCAGCTGGAAATGACCCTGAGAGCCCGCAAACTTGATTGCAGCATCATTGCCCATGACATGGGCGGCCACCTGAGTGAGGGCTTCGGCCTGTGTCGGGTTCACTTTGCCAGGCATAATAGACGATCCTGGCTCGTTTTCCGGTAGAATCAGCTCTCCTAGACCCGAGCGGGGGCCTGAGCCTAGCAAGCGAATATCGTTGGCGATCTTGTAGCAAGACCCGGCGATGGTCGCCAATGCACCGGACAAGAAGACCATGGCGTCATGTGCGGCAAGCGCTTCAAATTTGTTCGGAGCGGTTACAAAGGGCAGGCCGGTGATCTCAGCCATGTTGGCGGCGACGGCTTCGTCCCATCCACCATGGGTGTTCAACCCGGTGCCAACGGCGGTGCCACCCTGCGCCAGCTCGTAGATCCCGGGCATTGCAGCCTCAACGCGGGTAATGCCCTGACGGATCTGATGGGCGTAGGCTCCGAATTCCTGTTCCAGCGTCAGCGGAGTCGCATCCTGCGTATGAGTGCGGCCGATCTTGATGATACCCGCGAATTCAGCCGCCTTTTTCTCAAGCGTTTCGGCAAATTTGGTAAGACCGGGCAGCAGCACGTCGCGCACGCTGACCGCAGTTGCGATATGCATGGCGGTCGGGAATGTGTCGTTCGACGATTGGCCCATGTTGCAGTGATCATTGGGGTGAACTGGGTCTTTCGAGCCGATGACACCGCCCAGAATCTCGATCGCACGGTTTGCGATCACTTCATTCGAGTTCATGTTGGACTGCGTGCCCGAGCCGGTCTGCCATACGACCAGAGGGAAGTTGTCGTCGAACTTGCCCTCAATCACCTCACCAGCGGCCTGAATGATCGCGTCGGCGATCTTAGCGTCCAGCTTGCCGGTCGCTTTGTTCTCCATCGCGCAGGCTTTTTTAATCACGCCCAGAGCGCGTACGATGGCCACGGGTTGCTTCTCCCAGCCGATGGGGAAGTTCATGATCGAGCGCTGCGTCTGCGCCCCCCAGTACTTGTCAGCGGGAACCTCGAGCGGGCCAAAGCTGTCGGATTCGGTGCGGGTCTGAGACATCGGGTACTCCGTCTGGTATGCAGTTGTATGCCGTTTAGCCAAGGCAGCGCCGCAACGCAATTGGCCAGTTGCGCGCAGCTTAAACTCAACAAAACCCAAGGTATAGGCGCAAGGCGGGTGAAATTGTTCCAATCGCGCGCGCAAGCCCCATTGTGCGCGCCTGCCGCTGAGCTACAATATATGTGTGGCCATCGTGGAGGATGAAATGCCAATCTCAGTTCGGATGATCCCGTTGAAAACCATGCTGTTGGTCATGGGACTGATCCTATTGAGCACGCTGGCGAACGCATCCAGTATCACGCCGTTCGTCGGGGATTACACCGGATCCGCCAATGTTGTCGACGTAGATGGCACTGCAACGCCTCGGGATATGAGCGTGTCGATCCATGAGACCCGCCACGGGTTCAATGTCAGCTGGACCACAACGACCTACAAGCTGGACGGGCGGGTTAAGCAACAGAAATTCTCGGTGGATTTTGTGCCCTCGGACCGACCCGATGTGTTTTCGGCTGCCATGCAACGGAATGTATTCGGCCATGAGGTGCCTCTGGATCCGATGAAAGGTGAGCCTTTTGTCTGGGGGCGGATTGAAGGGGACACGATGACCGTGTTTTCCCTGTTTATTGATGCGCAGGGCGGCTACGAACTGCAGCAATATGATCGCACCCTAGCCGAGGGCGGGCTGAACCTGTCTTTCTCGCGTTTTATCAACGGCAACAAATCCCGCGCGGTCGAGACCTTTTTGCAAAAGCAATAAGCCCCGCGTCGGGCGCGGGGCGTGATTGCCTATTTGCGGAAGCTGTCCAATGAGACGACGTCGGCGTCGTGATGAACCTCGGGTTCTTCGACCTCAATTGTCTCTTCTACGAAATCCTCTTCCGTGTCGTCATCCTCGGGACCTTCAAAGCGCAGGCCGAATTCGACGGACGGATCCACGAAGGTTTTAATAGCCGTGTAGGGGATGTATAGCGGTTCCGGCGCATCGCCGAAGTTCAACGTAATTGCAAAGCCGTTTTTGCCGACCTCAAGGTTTTCGAACCAGTGCTGCATCACAATCGTCATCTCTTCGGGATAGCGGTCACGCAGCCAGTCCGCGATGTCGACGCCGTCTTCTCTTGTATCAAACGTGATGAAGAAATGGTGCGCGCCGGGCAGGCCAGTTTCAGACACGCCGGTCAGAACGGTTTTGATCAGCCCGCGCATGGCGGTGTGCATCAGGTTTCCATAGTCGATGTCTTGCGACATGTGTCATCCTCGAAAGTGGTTGCATCCAGCATAGGCGTTTTAGCTGGAAACGAAAGGGCGGGTATCGCCGGATTGATCATAATTGCTGGATAGCGATGCCAGCGACGGACATCAGTGCCAGAACCGTTGCCATCCCTAATTTTGGCTGAAAAATCAATACCCCAGCGGCGATAGTGAGCGCAGCCGCAGTGAGGTTTAGCGATTCCCAAACAGGCAGAGGTATCGAGACAGGTCCCCAACTGTACTGCGGGACCACACCGAATAGAACGTTCAAGGCGAACCACACGGAGAGGTTGAGAATCACACCTACGACGGCTGCCGTGATGCCATGCAAAGCGGCAGAGAGCCGAGGGCGCGTCGCCAGTTTGTCCAAATATGGAGCGGCGAGAAAGATCCAAAGGAAACACGGTACGAACGTCGCCCATAGCGCAACCGCACCTGCGGCGAAGGCCAGTGAGATTCCTCCGTTGATTTGTCCGGTCAGCATCGCGACGAATTGCGTGACCAGAATCAACGGCCCGGGGGTGGTTTCCGCAAGGCCCAGCGCGTCAATCATCTGACCGGTGCTGATCCATTGATATTGATCGACCACTGTTTGTGTCATGTAGGCCAGAACCGCGTAGGCTCCGCCAAAGGTCACCACGGCCAGACGGGCGAAGAACCACCCCAGGTCGCTGAGTAATTGATGATCGGACAGGGACAGAAGGACCAATGGGCCGAGCCAGAGCGGCACCCAAATGGCAATCGTGCGCAGCGTGCTGGCAAAACTAGCGCGCGAGGAGGTGTCTTGCTGCGCAACGGGTCCTTTGAAAGACGCATAGCCCCATAGCGCGGCGGCCAGAATGATCAGTGGAAAGGGCAGGTTGAACAGGAAGATACCCAGGAACCCGATCCCCGCGATGAGGCGGTGTTCCGTGTCGGTTAATGCCTTTCGTGACAACTTCAGAAGCGCTTGAAGGACGATCACGATGACCGTGGCCTTGATCCCCAGAAAACCGGCTTGCACAAGGGGCAGGGTGCCGAAGCTCGCATAGAGCAGAACCAGCGCAGAGATGACTATTGCCCCCGGCAGAACAAACAGGGTGCCAGCAATCAACCCTCCGGTCACGCCCCGAAGACGCCAGCCCGCATAAGTGGCCAGCTGCATCGCCTCTGGCCCCGGCAGCAACATGCATAGGGAAAGAGCGCGCAAATAGGTTTCCTCAGACAGCCAGGCGCGACGGTCTACCAACTCCTGATGCATCAAGGATATCTGCGCCGCAGGGCCGCCGAAGGACAAAAGACCAATTCTGCCGAAGACCAGAACAAGCTCGCGCACCGAAGGCGTCATGTCACACCAGCCCGATGGTCAAAATGCGCTCGTGCAACTGGCTCTTTCGATCACGACGCATGACCCATTTCCCTGCAATAGCATCCGCGCGCGGAATGCGCAGCACGTATGGCTTTAGCTATCGCGTCGGAAACTGGGGGGTCAAGGCGGCTTGGGTGTTCAGCTCCAATCCAGTCGCTGACCGGTCATGCAGACGGGCAGGGTATCCTGCGGAAACTGACCAAGCTGTTCAAAAAACGATATGAAATCGAACTGGTTGTAGGCTTCGACCATCTTGTCGCCTTTGAAGCGGGCCATGACCTGACCTGTCACCTCAAGCGGTGCGCCATTGTCGGCGCGGAAGGTTTTGACGTGCAGAATGCCGGACACCCAATCCCCGTTTTCGATGATCTTTGGCAGCTCGACCGAGATTTCACCCAGAATATGCCGGAAGGCCATCACAAGATCGCGAAAATCATCGGCGTCAACCTGCATTTCGGGGATCAGCCCCTCGGCCATGGTTTCCGGCGCAAAGTACTGATCAATTGCATCGGTATTCCCTTGTTCCCAAACTTCCGAATACCACGCTTTCAAGATATCTGAGTGGGTCATCCCGGCCCTCCTGTCTGTCTGGGATGACTTTGGACAAAAGAGATGAATAAACTCTGAATCTGAGCCGAAATAAACGCAGACATAAGGTGGGGGAAATGCAGGTTTCTGTTGCCAGGTACCTGCGAACCCCGCCTTACGCGGCTAGGCGCAAGGGCTTAAGTTTCGGTCTTGTTACTGCTTACGCAGCAACTGCAACCGGAGCACGATTGTCGTTTGCAATTGTACTAGTTTCGCCGATAACGGTGGCAGACAGCCGAGACAAAGCTAACCCCTTTAGACGTTCGTCGATCCTATTTCGGCCCCAAAATCCTCAAACGAAGGATGGTTGGTGGAGCCGCCGGGTACCGCCCCCGGGTCCGATCCGCTTATTACGAGCGCGTTTATGTCCATAGTCCCGAAGGACAGATCTTATATAGGTGAGGAGATTTCGGGATGCAAACCCGGAAATGCCCTTAGAGCACTGTAAATCACGGGGTGCGGTTCAGATTTGCGGCGATCAGCCAGACGGCCAGGATCAGTTCAATTCCCCCGAAAATCATGGCCTTGGCAAGTGGTGGATTGTCCAGCAGCACCGACACGAACCGCCCCAAAGCCGCCCCGGCATAGGCTACGCCCAGCATGGCGTATGCCATGGGGTGGTTCAGCCAGATCACGGCGATGCCCGTGACAACGAACAACCCTCCGACCGAGGCACGCATCTCGCTCAGACCCATGGTGCTGTTGGTCGGGGCCAGATCCAGCGCCGTCGCGGTGTGCAAAGGCGCGAGAAAGCCGAACAGGCCAAAGCCGATGGTCAGCAGGGCCGCGATGACGTTGAGGATATGTACCATGATCGTGCCTTTATCCGATTACACCGCATAGGCGGCGTCAAAGAAGTCTTTCTCCAGCTCGACCGCCCGGTGGAACAGCCTTGTCACCTCGGCTTGCGCGTCAGGCGTCAAGGTGGGCCACGTCTTGTCGAGCTGCCCGCGCAGATACTCGACCACGCTTTCAAAGCCTTCTCCGGCATGTAGCGTGATCCATTCCGCGAACCAGAAGGGCAGATCGGGTTTCGGCGGATTTTCCGGGCTGGCCCAGCTGAGATAGACCCATTCGGCGACAACCAGCACCGCCAGCATGTTCTCATACCGGCCCGAGGCTGCGGCCTCGGCCATCAAGTCCTGAAAGGCTTTGGTAGCGGGGGCAGGGTCGGTGCTGGGTTGGGTGCCCAACGCTTCGAGCGAGCGCAGGAAGTAGGTATTTTCAGGCCCAGTAATCACCGCAAGAAACTGCGCGGCGGGAACGCTGTCGGCCAGGGTGGGCGCGTGTGCAATGGCGCTGGCCAGCAGGCGGACGAAGCCATCGACGAATTGATAGTCCTGTTGCAGATACCAGCGCATCTTGTCCTCGGGCAGGGTGCCGTCTGACAGCTCGCGCGTGAAGGCATGGGTTGTTGCCGCCTGCCAGTCGGCAGCCTTGCTCTGGCGCAGCATTTCCGTGGGGCGCGTGTTCTGAGACACTTCGAAAACTCCTAACATCTTTCAAAGCAGGACAAAGCGGTTTTTCAGAACATGTGCAAGGTGATCGTGCAGCGACTAGATTGCGGACCAAAGCCCCAGCACGCCGACCAAAATCAGGCTGAGTGCCCAGATGAGTTCAAGGTTGAACCAGGTGCGTGAGAGGAATTGCAGCCCAAGCCAGCGATAGACGCCATAGGCCAGAAGACCGCCTCCTAGGATCATAGCCGCCGTGTGGAGCGCGGCCACGGCCAGAACCAGCAGGGTGTTTGTTGTCATGATCTGAGAGATGGCCTGATGCCCGGCGTCCAGCTCATCCAGGTTGCACAGGCCCAGATAGATCGGGACTAGCATCAAGGCCGCGCCATGGGCGAGCGCGACCAGAAAGGACCACAGCGCGAGTTTGCTGGGCGGCACACGCGACAAGAACCGAGGATGGTTGCGTGTGACGGCAATATACAGCCCCATCGCAATGACAATCAGCGCGGCCCCGATGCGGATTTCACGTTGGTAGTCGATCAACACAGCCATCATCGCAAATGGCAGCAGGACTCCCAGCATCGCCAGGAAATGACCGCCCGCAAGCGCGGCCAAGGCGCGCCAGAGCGCCGATTGGCGCTGCTCCATCAATGCGGATGAGACAGCAAGCGGCCAGCCCATACCGGGATTCAGCCCGTGATAGGCACCGCTGAGAACAACGGCCAGCCAGAGGCCAGCCGTTGATGTCATCAGAAATTCCAACTCAGACCGAGGGGTAGCAGAAACTGTCGGTCGAACAGTCTCCACCCTCCAACCGGATCTGGTGGCTGCGATAGCCTTCGGGGAACTCGACCCAGAACTTGGGATCCAAGGTCAGACCGCCGTTCTCGCCGACGTCGGCTTTGACCATGGCTGCGCCCCGTTCACCCGGATAGAACTGGTCGTCCCAAGTGGAATAGAGCGAGTTTGTCCAGTAGACCCGCTTGCCGTCGCGGCTGATTTCAACCATCTGCGGGCCATAGCCAAAGTCCTGACCGTTTGGATGTTTGGTCTTTTTGACGATCCCGCCAATTTCGACCTTGCCCGCTAGTGTCGGGTTCATCGGGTCCGAGACGTCATATTGGTGCATCTCTCCGGTGCCCCAGCAAGCGACATACAGGTACTTGTCGTCGAGGCTCAGGTCGATATCCGTCACAAGCGGTGGAACGGCCGAGAAGCCTTTCAGCAAGTCTGGCAGGTCATCCGGGTCAGCCGGTTGCGGGTCGATGGTAATTGTCTTCTTGGCCTCAAACGTGCCGTCGTCGTTTCGCCACCATGTGAAGATCGCGCCTTGCAGGTTGGTTGTGTCCACAACGACGCCGCAGAACCCATACTGTTTGACCGGATCATGCGCAGGCCGGATCTCCAACGCCATCTGGTGGTTTTCGCCCAGATCAATGGTTTGGATATTGGTACGGCTGCGCAGGTTCCAGAAATGGATGCTGTGACCATATTTGTTGGACAGCAGATCCTCGGCCACGATTCCGTTCTCGAACTGCGGAGGAAGACCCCATTCGGAACTGACCATGTAGTCACGCGGCAGGTTCCACCAGAAATCATAGTGCTTGTCTTGCACGCCGCGTTCGATCTCATATCGGCCGATGATCTCGAAACTTTCGCAATCCATGATGAAGATACCCGGAGGGCCGTCAGTCCCGTCCTCTCCGCCGCCACCCAAGGTACTGACATAGATGCCCTCAGGCCCGCAATGAATGGTGTGAGGGCGGGAATATCCAGTCTTTGCAAAGACTTCTTCAGGTTCGATGATCTTGTGGATCTTGGCCTCAAGCGGGTTCTTCACATCGATCACATAGATCCGGCTGGAGCGGATGCCCGGGATGATCAAATAGCGCCGCTCCAGAAACGCGTGGCCCGTCAGCGGTGACAGCGCGGAAGAGCAAGCATTCCAGCCAAAGTGATGAAACTCATCGCCTTTTTCCGGCATGATGACCTGATGGACGATTTTTCCATAGTCGTCAGAAGTTGGATCGACATTCACAACCGCCAGCCCGTCAGGTTGCGAAAAATCCGGGCTGAGCATCAGCGTAAAAGCAAGCGTCTCAGTGGGGCCCTCCATCGCCAGCTTGGCAGATGGGTAAAAGGTTGGGTCCGGTCTTGTATTCATAACATCCTCCCGTAAGTCATTGATCTTCAATTCGTTCTGAGAGTTCCGGTCTTGACGCCGGGTGACATCCTGCCTGCTCGTGCTTCCTTTCTGCCTGTTGGTCTGCGTCAGATTTCGGGCCTGAGTGTCAGGCGGTTTTACGTTTGCGCTCGGCCACATCCCGGGCCAGCTGGCGCGTATAGGTTTCAAGTTCGATCAGCGTCGCGTCTACCGATGGGGCATCGCGTTCCTCAAGCGCGTCGGCTATCTTGGTGTGCAGCGCGATTATTTCTTCGCGTGAGCGCGCGGTGAAGGTGATCATGTTCATCAGCGGCTGCATGGCCTCGACCGCACCCGCGAGTTGATAGGACAGCACTGGATTGTCCGCGCCATCAACCAGCGCGCGGTGAAAGGCGACGTCTGAGGCGCAGAATGCCTCATCTGTCAGACCCGGCTGAGCCTGACGGAAAATCTCGGCCCGCATTGTTGCCAGTTGATCCGCGGTGCGGCGTTCGGCCGACAAGGGCGCGCAGGCGCGTTCCAGCGCATACCGCGCCTCGCACGCCGTATCGAAACTGACGGCGTTCATCGACAGCAGCAGGGTCGAGGTGGTTATTTGCTGCGAATAGGCGTCCTCAAAGCTGATCCGGTTCACAAAGGCCCCGCCGGTTGCACCGCGTTGGGTGCGGATCAGGGACTGAGCAGCCAAGCGCTTTAGGGCCTCTCGAACCGTAGGTCGCGACACCTGGAACTGATCCGCAAGTTCTGATTCAGAGGGCAGGCGCTCATCCACGATCAATTCTCCGGACACAATTGCGTTCCGAATGGCCTGTGCGATCTGGGCAGAGAGGTCTGCGGGATTGGCGGGGTCTATCTTCATTTGTGGCCAGTCTGAAAATTTTATTTGTCTGACATTTAAAAGTCTGACATTTGAAAAGCAAGAGAGTTGAGTCGGAGGATCACATGAGTCGCGCATTATTCCGCAGCGGAATGTGGCTGGCGTTCTATGCTGTGATCCTGTGGGCGTGGTGGGTCATGTTCTCGATGAGCCGAGACATGGATCTGGACTTCATTGGCCGGCCAGGGCCGATGGGACAGGCCATGGCGGCGATGGATCCGCGCATGGATATGTATATGCCAATGGCCGAGTTCGGACCTTTGTTCTGGATGTGGGCGATCATGATGGCGGCGATGATGTTGCCGACGCTGGTGCCGACGCTCCGCAGCTATGACGACCTGATCCGCAGCGCCAATGGTACGCGGGCTGGATGGCTGGGCGTTCTGGCCGGGTATTTCATCGTCTGGGTGGGATTTGCGGCGCTTATCGCAGGCGTTCAGCTTGCCCTGCTGTTCGGTGGGTTTGTCGATATGCTGGGCATCGCCAAGTCCAATTGGGTGGCCGGAGGGCTGCTGATCGTGGTCGGCGCCTTCCAGTTCACTCGCGCGAAAGAGGTCTGCCACGGCGTTTGTCACGCCCCAATGACGTATTTCTTGGGTCACTGGAAAACCGGTTTCGCGGGCGGCGTGAGAATGGGGCTGGGGCTCGGCGCGTTCTGCGTCGGTTGCTGCTGGGGCTTCATGGCGCTCGGCTTTGTCGGTGGCGTCATGAGCCTTTTGTGGATGGGTCTGGCAACCCTGTTCATGGTTTTGGAAAAACTCCCCCAGATCGGGCATGCTGTGACCCGACCCCTGGGTTTCATACTGATTGCAGGCGGTATCGTGCTGCTGATCTATCCCTTTGCTTACGGAGGATAAGCTGATGGCAAAAAACAGAAAACCCGAGGCCGACCGGCTTCCGATTAGTCAGCGGATCGACAGCCGTATGCCCAACCCCAAACGGCGTGAGATGAGCCCGACGGATTGGTCCATCAAGGGCGAGCTGATCCTGAACTGCTCATGCGATGTGTTCTGCCCCTGCGTGGTCTCACTGGGCGCGCACCCTCCGACCGAGGGCCACTGCCACGCCTGGATGGGCGTGATCATCGACGAAGGGCATTACGAGGGCGAGGATCTGTCGGGCCTGAATGTTGGTCTTCTGGTCGATATTCCGGGCCGCATGGGCGAGGGGCAGTGGAAAGTCGCCGCCTATGTCGATGAACGCGCCAGCGGCAAGGCCTATAACGGGCTGCTGCAGATTTTCAGCGGTCAGGCCGGCGGCACCACTGGCCTGTTCACGATGCTGGTGAGTGAGATCATCGGGGCCGAGCGGGCTCCGGTCCAGATCGAACGGGACGGCAACAAGCGCAGGATCGCGATCGGTCGTAAAATCCAAGGTGAGATCGAGATGCTGGGCGGTAAAGACCCCGAGCATCCGGTGATGGTGTCGAACTCCAAATACTGGATGGGGCCGGACATCATCGTTGCGCGCGGAATTAAATCGAAAGTGCGCGATTACGGGCGCGTCTGGGATTTTGGTGGTAAATCGGCCGAGATTTGCCCGATCTACTGGCATGGGCCTAAGTGATGATTACTGGAGCCTATGCAAGGGAAATGGCGCGCTACAATCACTGGCAAAACAGCCAGTTGGCGGAATTTCTTCAAGCGCTTTCGCCCGAGGAATTGGTGCAGGAACGCGGCGCTTTTTTCGGCTCGATTATGGGCACGGCGAACCACTTGCTGTGGGGTGACTGGATCTGGATGTCACGCTTTGACAAAGGTCCGGGACCGGAGAGCAACATCCACCGAGCCGGAGGGGGCATCCACGAAAGCGTGCATCTCTGCCCTGATCTCGATAGCTGGCTGGCTCTGCGCGTGGCTATGGATGACCGGATCTCGGATTGGGCGGATACGCTTGGCGATGAGGTCCTTTCGGGGCCTTTCACATGGTACTCAGCCGCAAAAGAGGCTGATGTTACTTTGCCTTACGCGCAATGCGTGATGCATTTCTTCAACCATCAAACTCATCATCGTGGACAACTCCACAAAATGCTGACCGAAGCCGGTTCCGAGGCCCCGGTCAGCGATCTTTGCTTCATGCCAAAGGAGGGCTGAATGCCGCAAATATCCCTGTCTCGTCGCCTGCGTCGCACGCCGTTTTCCGAAGGCGTCGAAGCCGCTGGTGTCAAAGGCTACACGGTTTACAACCGGATGTTGTTGCCGACGGTCTTTGAAAGTGTCGAGGCCGACTACCATCACCTGAAAAAGAACGTTCAGGTCTGGGACGTCTCCTGTGAGCGTCAGGTTGAGCTGCGCGGGCCGGATGCTGCCCGTCTGATGCAGATGCTGACACCGCGTGACCTGCGTGGCATGCTTCCCGGGCAGTGTTTCTACGTGCCGATTGTGGACGAAACTGGTGGTATGCTGAACGATCCCGTGGCGGTGAAGCTGTCGGAGGACCGCTGGTGGATCTCCATCGCCGACAGCGATTTGTTGCTATGGGTGAAAGGGTTGGCCAACGGATATCGTCTGGATGTGCTGGTTGATGAGCCGGACGTGTCGCCCTTGGGCGTTCAGGGGCCAAAAGCAGATGAACTGATGGCCCGCGTTTTCGGAGATCGTGTACGTGATATTCGTTTCTTCAAGTTCGACATGTTCGAATTCGAAGGGCGCGATCTTGCGGTTGCCCGCTCGGGCTACTCCAAGCAAGGTGGGTTCGAGATTTATGTCGAGGGCAGCGACATCGGTATGCCTTTGTGGAACGCTCTGTTCGCGGCGGGCGAAGACTTGGACGTGCGGGCCGGGTGCCCCAACCTTATCGAGCGCATTGAAGGTGGGTTGCTGTCCTACGGCAATGACATGACCGACGACAACACACCGCATGAATGCGGGCTGGGCAAGTTCTGCAATACGCATACCGCCATTGGCTGTGTAGGCCGGGATGCGTTGTTGCGTGTGGCCAAAGAAGGTCCGGTGCAACAGATACGTCCGATCGCGATTGACGGAGATGCGGTGCCGCCTTGTGTTCAGCCGTGGCCTGTCTTTGCGGACGGAAAGCAGGTGGGTCAGGTGACGTCTTCTGCCTGGTCTCCGGATTTCTCGACCAATGTTTCGATAGGTATGGTCAAATTGAGCCATTGGGACGCCGGAACCAAGGTCGAAGTTGAAACGCCTGACGGTATGCGAGGCGCGACAGTGCAGGGGCAGTTTTGGATCTAGCGGAGGCAGGGGGCTCTGCCCCCGTCGCTGCGCGACTCCTCCGGGATATTTTGGGCCAGGTGAAGGATTGGGCTGGCCGCCAAAAATGAAAGGATAGCAATATGTTCAATGCTTTGGTTATGGAAAAGGATGAAGAAAGCGGTCTGGCAAGCCCCTCGGTCAAGAAGCTCTCGCTGGAGGATCTGCCTGACGGAGAGGTGACGGTTGCTGTTGAGTATTCGACTGTGAACTACAAGGACGGTCTGTGTTTGTCGGCCAAGGGCGGCGGTCTGGTGCGGAACTACCCGCACATTCCCGGTATCGACTATGCCGGAACAGTCGAGGCGTCCTCGGACGAACGTTACAAGCCCGGTGACAAGGTGGTTCTAACCGGCTGGCGTGTGGGTGAGGCCCATTGGGGTGGCTATTCGCAGAAGGCCAACGCTCGGGCCGATTGGTTGGTGCCGTTGCCGGATGGGCTGGACGCGCGGCAGGCGATGGCCGTTGGAACGGCTGGGTTCACGGCCATGTTGGCGGTCATGGCTCTGGAGGATCACGGGTTGACGCCGGATCGTGGGCCTGTGCTGGTGACTGGTGCTGCAGGCGGCGTTGGTTCAGTGGCGACGGCCATTCTGGGCAAGCTGGGCTATGAGGTCGCGGCTGTGACCGGTCGCCCTGAGACCGGAGACTACCTGAAATCGCTTGGCGCCACGACCATCGTGCCGCGTGAAGAGCTGAACGAGACTACGAAGCGCCCGCTGGAAAGCGAAACCTGGGCGGGCTGTGTCGATGCCGTTGGCGGTGACATGCTGGCGCGCGTTTTGGGGCAGATGAAGTATGGCTGCTCGGTCGCCGCAGTCGGTCTTGCTGGCGGAGCGGGGTTGCCTGCAACAGTGATTCCCTTCCTGCTGCGCGGTGTGAACCTTCTGGGGATCGATAGCGTGATGCAGCCTTATGACAACCGCCTGCGGGCTTGGCAGCGCATCGCGACCGACCTGCCAATGGACAAGCTGGAGGCCATGGTGCATCCGGCAGCTCTGTCCGATTTGCCGCAACTGGGTGCGGATATTCTGAAAGGTCAGGTCAAGGGCCGCGTTGTCGTCGACGTAAACGCCTGATCCAAGAAAATAGCCGGGGCAGAACTGCCCTGGCTTAACCTTCTGGGCGGCAAAAGGACCGAAACAGTTCTGGTCATTGCCACAATTCATGCTCATGATTGCTATACATCCCAAATGTGATGGCTTAAGACCCATCCAAACAGCACTTGAAGACGGGGAGTGAGCAGCATGTCTGACGACTTCGAACTGGACACCGACGATCTGAAACGCCGCATGGACGGCGCAATGTCCAATCTCAAAACTGAATTTGCCTCTCTGCGCACCGGGCGGGCCTCGGCCTCGATGCTGGAGCCGGTGATGGTGGATGCCTATGGCTCGATGACACCGATCAACCAGGTTGGCACGGTCAATGTGCCTGAACCTCGGATGGTGACGGTGAATGTCTGGGATAAGGGCCTTGTGGGCAAGGTGGAAAAGGCGATCCGTGAAAGCGGGCTGGGTATCAATCCACAGCTGAACGGCACAATCATCATGCTGCCGATCCCGGAACTGAACGAAGAGCGCCGCCGCGAGTTGGGCAAAGTTGCCGGGCAATATGCCGAAAGCGCGCGGGTTTCGATCCGCAACGTGCGCCGGGACGGTATGGATCAGATCAAGAAAGCGAAATCGGACGGAATGTCCGAAGATGATCAGAAGTTCTGGGAGAGCGAAGTTCAGGATCTGACCGACACGATGATCAAAGCTGTTGATGCCGCGCTTGAGACCAAGCAGTCGGAAATCATGCAGGTCTGAGCCGGTACTGATGCCCAAAGATCCCCATACGGACGTGCAGGCTGGCCCAAAGCATGTCGCAATTATCATGGATGGCAATGGTCGGTGGGCGCAGGCGCGTGGCCGTCCTCGGCTTTTTGGTCACCACGCAGGTGCGCGGCGCGTGCGTGAGGTGGTCGAGGCCTGTCCGGGGTTGGGCATTAAATACCTAACTGTCTTTGCGTTTTCGACGGAAAACTGGAAGCGGACTCAGGTCGAAGTTGCTGGCCTCATGAGCCTGTTTCGGCGCTACATCATCAAGGAAACCCGCACTCTGGCCGAGAACGGCATTCGCGTGCGCTTTATCGGTGATCGGGTCCGCTTGGATGCCAAGCTGATCGACCTGATGGATTCGCTGGAAGAGGCAACGAAGGACAACGATTTGGTCCATTTGACCGTCGCGTTGAACTATGGCGGCCGGGATGAGGTGGCGCGGGCCACAAAACGTCTTGCACGGGATGTGGCCGAAGGGCGGCTGAAGCCCGAGGATGTGGATGAAGAAACCCTGCCCAAGTATCTGGATACACGCGTTCTTCCCGATCCCGATCTGGTCATTCGCACCAGCGGAGAGGCGCGGATCTCAAATTTTCTCCTCTGGCAGTCGGCCTATTCCGAATACGAATTTATTGACACGCTCTGGCCGGATTTCACCGCCGCCGAGTTGGAGCGTCTGTGCCGCAACTACGGCTCGCGCGAGCGGCGTTTCGGAGCGGTTCTGGCATGAGCGAAGGCCGATGGTCTGATCTGACCGCACGGATTCTGTCCGCAGTCGTTTTGGTCGCAATTGGCGCGGTTGAGGTCTGGCTGGGCGGGTTGTGGTTTGAAAGCTTCATCGCAGTTGCCTGCGGTTTGATGACCTGGGAACTCGTGCGGATGATTGAACCGCAGCGCAGTGGCATGGCCGTGCAGCTCGGTATCCTGACCGGGGTTGCGGTGATCATCAGCTATCACGTGCCGCCGCTCTATAAATTGCCGTTTCTGGTGGCTCCGGCGCTGGTCGGGGCAGGGCAAGTCACCCGTTCGCGAGGGTTGTACTTTCTGTTTGCCTTGTGGATCGCAGGCGCGGGTCTGGGCTTCATTTCCATACGTGAAAACATGGGCTTCGGCTGGATGGTCTGGCTGATCGCGGTCGTCGTAGCTACGGATGTTGCCGGGTATTTCGTGGGCAAGGCTTTTGGTGGCCCGAAATTCTGGCCCAAGGTCAGCCCCAAGAAGACGTGGTCAGGAACAGCAGGTGGCTGGGTCGCGGCGGGCCTGGTTGGCGCGGGCTTCGCATTGTATGGCGGGTTTGGGGTGCCGTTCGTTCTGGTCTCGATTCTGGCATCAATGGCCAGCCAGGCGGGTGATATCGTTGAAAGCGCGGTCAAACGGAAATTCGGCGTCAAGGACAGCTCGAACCTCATACCGGGGCATGGCGGGTTTCTCGACCGGTTTGACGGCATGATGGGCGCGGCGTTGTTTGTGCTGATCGCGGGGCTGGTTTACGCACCCGGAGAGATGTGATGCGCAAAGTCTCGATCCTTGGGGCGACCGGATCAGTTGGTCAGAATGCGATTGACCTCATTGCGCGCGATATCGAAGCCTATGACGTGGTCGCCCTGACAGGTGGCGCAAATATCCGGCAACTGGCCGAGGATGCCCGGCGGCTTGGCGCGCAACTCGCCGTCACCGCGTTTGAGGACCGATTGCAGGACCTACGCGATGCATTGCAGGGCAGCGGGATCGAGGTGGCAGCGGGTCAGAGCGCGATCGTTGAGGCCGCCGCGCGCCCCGCGCACTGGGTGCTATCCGCGATCGTTGGTGCTGCGGGCCTGGCTCCCGGAATTGAGGCTTTGAAGCACGGCGCAACGCTGGCGCTTGCCAATAAAGAGACTCTGGTCTGTGCGGGCGCCCTGGTTTTGCAGACGGCCCGCGAGAACGATGCGCGTGTGCTGCCCGTCGACAGTGAGCATTCGGCGGTATTTCAGGCATTGGTCGGTGAGGATATTGACGCGGTCGAACGCGTTATCATCACTGCAAGCGGCGGGGCGTTCCGGGATTGGCCGCTCGAGGATTTGACGTCCGCGACCGTTACCCAGGCCTCAAGCCATCCGAACTGGGACATGGGGCAGCGGATCACGATTGATAGCGCATCCATGTTCAATAAAGCGCTTGAAGTCATTGAAACCCGAGAGTTCTTTGGCGTCGATCCGAACCAGATCGAGGTTTTGATACATCCCGAATCCATTGTCCATGCGATGGTCGGTTTTCGGGATGGGGCGCTGATGGCGCACTTGGGCCCGCCGGATATGCGGCATGCAATCGGTTATGCTCTGCATTGGCCTGAACGGCGTAATCTGCCGGTTGAGCGGTTGGATCTCGCGCAGCTCAGCCAGTTGCGCTTTTCCCATCCCGACTTGAACCGCTATCCCGCTTTGAATCTGGCCCGAGACGTGATGGCCCGAGGCGGCCTTTCGGGGGCGGTTTTCAACGCCGCGAAAGAGCGCGCGCTGGATCACTTCATCGCGGGCCGGGTCGGTTTCACGACCATGGCGGAGGTCGTCTCACGTGTTCTGGACCGATTTGATGCCGAAGATGGCCTTATTAACGCCCCTTTGACCCTTGATAACGTACAGCAAACGGACCATCTCGCACGGCAGTGGGCGGATGAAGCCGTGATCAAACGAGCAGGATAGAGTTTTGGACGTACTTTCGCTGATCCCTCAGTTCGGAAATTTGCTCTGGACGATTTTGGCCTTTGTGATTGCCCTGTCCGTGATCGTCGCGGTTCACGAATACGGGCACTACATCGTCGGCCGCTGGTCCGGCATTCATGCGGAGGTGTTCTCGATTGGGTTCGGCCCTGTTCTGTGGAGCCGCGTGGATAAACGCGGCACGCAATGGCAGATCGCGCTGTTGCCGTTTGGTGGATATGTGAAGTTCCTTGGCGATGCCAATGCTGCCTCGGGCAAGGATGAAGACGCGATGGATGACATCGCGCAGCAACAGCCGGAATATCTGCGCCATACAATGCACGGCGCACCCTTGTGGGCGCGAACGGCCACTGTGGCGGCGGGGCCGGTGTTCAATTTCGTCATGTCCATTCTGGTCTTTGGCCTGGTCTTCTGGTCTCAGGGCGTCACGCGTGAACCGCTGACGGTTGGCGAACTAAAGCCGCTGCCGGGAACAGAGCAGGGGCTACGCGAAGGAGATGAGATTCTGGCCATTGCCGGGATTGAAGTCCCTGATTTCGATGAAGAAGGCGCGTGGAGCGACTTCACGGACGCGCTACCGGTCGAGCCAGTGCTGGACTATACAGTCCTGCGCGATGGCGAAACGCTGGATGTCTCAGCCCCTTGGCTGTTCCCGCCGCTGATTCAACAGGTCACGCCGCGCAGTGCGGCGTTTGATATCCAGCTGGAAGGGGGCGACGTCATCACCTCGGTTGATGGAGATCCGATCTTTGCCTTCGAGCAGCTGAAAGAACATGTCGAAGGCTCGGACGGTCGGGTGTTGTTGCTGAACGTCTGGCGTGACGGGGCCGAGCTTGAATTCGCGCTTGCTCCGCGTCGGACCGATGAACCAAAGCCAGATGGCGGGTTTGTCACCCATTGGCGGATCGGGATCGTTGGCGGCATGATGCTGCAACCCGCGACCGAGCCTGCGGGGCTTTGGGATTCGCTGGTTGGCGGAGTGGGTCAGACCGGGCGCATCATCGAAGGGTCTCTGTCCGGCATTTGGCACATGATTACCGGCGCGATCAGCACTTGTAACATCTCCGGTCCGATCGGAATTGCCGAGACCTCGGGCGCTATGGCCAGCCAGGGCGCTCAGAACTTCATCTTCTTTATCGCGGTGCTGTCAACGGCTGTGGGTCTTCTGAACCTTTTCCCGATCCCGGCGTTGGACGGAGGGCACCTTGTGTTCTACGCCTATGAGGCGGTCTCGGGCAAACCGCCCAGCGACAAAGCGCTGCGGATTTTGATGACACTCGGGATTGCGGTGGTTCTCAGCCTCATGGTTTTCTCGGTCAGTAACGATCTGTTCTGCTGATTGTGGCGCAAGCGGCGCAATCGCGCCGCATTGCTGCCTCATTTCAGGGGTAAAAAATAGCCGCTGAAAATGAGGCGGCCATGACCAAAGCTATTCAAAAATCCTATCAGAGTGTCAGCGTCCTGTTTGTTCTGAACTGGGATGTGCTTTTGTGCTTTGGTCTGACGGCGCTGGCGCTTGCTGGCGGCGCGTATCTCGCCGGTCTCTGATTCCCCAAAAACCTTAGAAGAATGCGTGTCAGGTGACCTATCGTCGCCCCGATGGTTTTGGAGTTTTGACAAGCGCATTCAATCTCGTTACTCAGCATTAAGTCCTAAATTTTTGGGTAGAGAAAAAATGGCTGACGGGCGAGGCGCGGGTATATCCTGCGGAGGGCAGATGACAACAAACAAGATTTTGTGGCGCACACGATCATTTCTTTTTCTTACTGCGGCAATGGGTTTACTGGCTTTGCCGCATGCAGCGCAGGCGCAAAACTTTACCATCAACTCCTTCGAGGTTGAGGGGAACCGGCGCATCGAGACAGGTACAATCATCCAACGGACGGGAATCGAACCCGGGCAGACGGTTTCGGCCGGTCAGTTGAACGACGCCTATCAGCGTGTGCTTGACAGTGGTGTTTTTGAAACAGTCGAATTGACACCTCGAGGCACGACTCTGGTGATCGAGGTGCAGGAATACCCGACGATCAACCAGATCAGCATCGAAGGGAATCGCCGCGTCAAAGATGACCTTTTGCTGGATGTGATCTCGTCCGAGCCGCGCCGTGTTTTCACTCCGCAGGCAGCCGAGGCGGACGCCGATCTGATTGCCGAAGTCTATTCCGCCCAAGGCCGGGTATCGGCAACTGTGATCCCACGCGTCATCCGCCGAAACGACAACCGCGTCGATCTGGTGTTTGAAGTCGCAGAAGGCACCACGATCGAGGTTGAACGTGTCAGCTTTGTCGGCAACCGTGCCTTCTCGGACCGCCGCCTTCGTCGCGTGCTTGAGACCAAACAGGCTACCTTCCTGCGGACGTTCTTCCGCAACGATACGTTCATTGGAGACCGGATCGAATTCGACAAACAGGTCATTAGGGATTTCTACCTGTCACGCGGCTATGTCGATTTTCGTGTGAACAGTGCCAATGTTGAATTCACCCGCGAGCGGGACGCTTTTTTCCTAGTCATGAACATCACCGAAGGGCAGAAGTTCTCGTTCGGCAAAATCACGACCGTAAGCGAGATCCCAGGTGTCGATCCTTCGATCTATCAGGATGCTCTGAAGATCAAGCCGGGCGTGACCTATTCGCCGACCCTGATAGAGAACTCGATTGCGCGTCAGGAACGGCTGGGTGTGAAGCAGGGCGTGGATTTCCTGAGGGTCGAGCCGCGAGTCACGCGGAACCCGCGCGATCTGACGCTAGACGTGGAATTCGTCCTCAGCCGCGGGCCGCGGATTTTCGTGGAACGAATAGATATCGAGGGCAACACAACCACGCTGGATCGGGTGATTCGTCGTCAGTTCGACACCGTGGAAGGCGACCCGTTCAACCCACGCGAAATTCGCCAAGCGGCTGAGCGGATCAACGCACTAGGCTTCTTTGCCAACGCCGAGGTCGAGCCGCGCGAAGGATCCTCGCCCAGCCAGGTGATCCTGGATGTGGATGTCGAAGAACAACCTACCGGCTCGCTGAGCCTCGGTGGTAGCTACTCGGTCTCGGATGGTTTCGGTGTCGCCATCGGCTTGAATGAATCGAACTTCTTGGGCAGGGGCCAGAACCTTGGTCTGACCATCTCAACCGCTCAGGACTCCGAGCAATACTCGCTGAGCTTCACCGAGCCGTACCTTCTGGGCCGCAAACTGCGCTTTGATCTGGGCCTGGGTATCGCGACCACGAACTCCAGCTTTGCCAGCTATGATACGGACCGCGTGTTCTTTAACCCACAGCTAACCTATTCGATCGGCGAGCTGTCGGCGCTACGCGTGCGTTATGGCTGGGAACGCTCGGAAATGACCCAGCAGGACAACGAGGCTAACGGTGCGGTCATCACATCGGAGATCGCGCAGGGTGAGCGGGTCAACAGCAGCTTTGGCCTGACCTATGTCTATGACAGCCGTATCGGCGGCCTGAACCCGAATGCGGGTGTCCTTTTCGAACTTGGCTTTGATGCCGCTGGTCTGGGTGGCGACAACAAATTCTTCAAGACCACTGCGCGCACGATCGCGCAGACCCGTGTTTGGAACGAAGAAGTCGTTTTGCGCGCAACGCTCGAGGCCGGTGCGCTGCATTGGTCGGGGAATGACTTCAGCCGTACCATCGACCGTTTCGTTCTGGGGCCGAACACCTTCCGCGGATTTGAGCCGGCCGGTATTGGCCCGCGTGATCTGTCCAACGGGCAAGACGACGCCATCGGCGGCAACTACTACTGGGTGGCGCGGTTCGAAAGCGACTTCCCATTAGGGCTGCCGGAAGAGCTGGGCCTGCGGGGCGGTTTGTTCTACGACGTCGGCAACCTTTACAACATCAATGACGTAAATACCGCAGGTGCAAATATTGTGGGTGCGGATGGTTCCATTCGTCACGTCATCGGTGTGTCGGTTCTGTGGGAAACTCCGTTCGGCCCGCTGCGCTTCAACTTCTCGAAAGCGTTGAAGAAAGAAGACTTCGACAAGGAACAGAATTTCGACCTGACCGTTCAGGCGCGGTTCTGATCCGGCATGCGGTTGCGAATATCTAGACGCGCATGGGGCCCGGTTCGGGCCCTTTGCCTTTTGCTGGGCCTTGTGCTCGCGTCCCAAACAGCGGCGCAGCAATTGGGCGTGCGAGATCCGCTGGTCCTGACCATTTCAAGCGACCGGTTGTTTGCGGATTCGGCGTTCGGCCAGCGCGTGCTGCGCGAGATCGAATCCGAGGGCGCGCAGCTCGCGGAAGAGAATGAGCGGATCGTCGCGGAACTCAGCAGCGAAGAGAAAGACCTAACTCAAAAACGCGCGGAGCTGGCCCCAGAGGATTTCCGCCCTCTTGCGCAGGCCTTCGACGAAAAGGTGCAATCGCATCGCGACGGCCAGCGCGCCAAACTGGACGCCTTGGCCCGGCGCAGCGAAGAAAGCCGCCAGACGTTTTATGCCCTGGCGCAGCCCGTTCTGATCGAACTGATGCGCGAGACGGGGGCCGCCGTGGTGCTGGAACGCGCGAATGTATTCCTCAGCGCTGACACTTCCGACATCACTGATGAAGCGATTGCCCGCATCAATGCCGCAATCGGCGATGGAACCGGCCTTCAGGACGGCTCAGGCGAATAGGTTCGCTTGCCCTCAGGGGCCGGTATTGCTAACCACGCGGAAACTGACACATCCAAATAACGGGACGAGTGAACGATGACGACGGAAACCAAAAGCGCCGACATTCAGCTGATTCAGCGGATATTGCCGCATCGCTATCCGTTTCTGCTGGTCGACAAGGTGGTCGACATCGACGGCTATCAATCGGCCCGTGGCATCAAGAATGTCACCATGAACGAGCCTCATTTCCAGGGCCACTTCCCCGGAACTCCGATCATGCCGGGTGTCACCATTGTCGAGGCGATGGCCCAGACGTCGGGCGTGATGCTGGGCGTCGGCATGGATGTCATTGATACCGAGCTGCTGATCTATTTTATGAGCATCGACAAATGCAAATTCCGCCGCAAAGTGGTGCCGGGTGACGTGCTGGAGATGCATGTCGAAACCCTGCGCGGCAAGAAGGGCGGCAAGCTGTTCAAGTTCCACGGACGCGCAACCGTTGACGGTGAGGTCGCAGCCGAAGCCGAATTCTCGGCCTATGTCGACTGGGACATGGAAAAAACGACATGAGCGGCATTCACCCAAGCGCAATCATCGAAGAGGGTGCGCAGATCGGTCAGGACTGTGTGATTGGTCCGTTCTGCTACGTGGGTCCTCAGGTCAAACTGGGCGACCGGGTCGAGCTGAAGACGCATGTGGTCGTCACAGGTGATACCACGGTCGGCGACGATACGGTGATCTTCAACTTCTCGGTGATCGGTGAGATTCCGCAGGATCTGAAATTCGGCGGCGAGAATACGCGGCTTGAGATCGGCCAGCGCAACCGCATCCGCGAGCATGTGACCATTAACACGGGCACCGAAGGCGGTGGTGGTGTGACTCGGATCGGTGACGATTGCCTGTTCATGGCCGGAGTTCACGTGGCCCATGACGTTCAGATCGGCAACCGTGTGATCATGGTGAACCACGCAGGCGCGGCGGGGCATTGTATCGTCGAAGATGACGTAATCGTTGGCGGAATCTCGGGCCTGCACCAATGGGTCCGCGTCGGTCGCGGCGCTATCATAGGCGCGCTGACCATGGTGCCCAACGACGTCATCCCTTACGGTCTGGTGCAAGCGCCACGCGGCGAGTTGGACGGGCTGAACCTTGTTGGCCTGAAACGGCGCGGTGTATCGCGTGAGGATATCTCGGCTCTGCGGGCTGCGTTCAAGGAACTGTCCGGCGGCGAGGGGACTTTTCAGGAACGCGCCCATCGCGCAGGCAAGTACACCGACAGCGAATATGTTCAACGCATTGTCGAGTTCGTCACCGGTCAATCAGATCGCTCGTTCCTGACGCCGAGGAAATAACCAAATGCTGGCTTTGATCGCAGGAACGGGTGTTCTGCCGGACGCTGTCGTGGACGCTCTGCCAGACCGTCCGTTGGTCTGCGCGATGGAGGGGTTCGAACCTGAGAGCCTGAAAGTAGACGTCGTTTTCCGTCTGGAACAGCTCGGCAGCTTTCTTGCGGATCTCAAGGCGCGCGGCGTGACACAGATCTGCATGGCGGGTGCGGTGCAGCGGCCCAAAGTCGATCCCGCGCGGATTGATGCCGCAACGATGCCTTTGGTGCCGATCATTCAAAAGGCGATGATGTCGGGTGATGATGGCGCTTTACGCGCTGTGATCGGTATCTTTGAGGATGCGGGCCTGGCCGTCAAAGCCGCGCATGAGATCGCACCTGATCTGCTACCAACGCTGGGATGCCTAACCGAGACACACCCGTCCGAGGCCGATCTGGCCGATGCCGACCGTGCCGCAGGTATTCTGCGCGCGATGGGCAGTGCCGATATCGGTCAGGCCTGTGCCGTCTCCAAAGGGCAGGCTCTGGCGGTTGAGAGCAATTTTGGCACTGCGTGGATGTTGCAATCGCTGACCCAGCGCCCGGATGCGGGCGGCGGGGTTCTGTTCAAAGGTCCGAAACCCGATCAGGATCGCCGCGTGGATCTGCCTGCTATCGGTCCGGAGACCGTCACTGATGCGGTGGCCGCCGGTCTGACGGGCATCGTCATCGAAAAAGGCGGTGTGATAGTGCTGCGGCGGGATCATGTTGTCGCCGAGTGCAACCGTCTTGGCCTGTTCCTATACGTGCGCGAGCGGGCCGTTTGATGCGCGTTTATCTGGTCGCCGGGGAACCTTCGGGCGATCGGCTGGGCGGCGCGTTGATGGAGGGCCTAAAGGCGCTGGTCCCTGACGTCGCGTTTGACGGGGTTGGCGGGCCGCTGATGCAGGCTCAGGGCCTGAACAGCCGCTTTCCCATGTCCGAACTCAGCGTCATGGGGTTGGTCGAAGTTCTGCCCAAGTTCTTCCACCTCAAACGCCGGATTGCCGAGACTGCGCAGGCTGTGCTGGAGACACAGCCGGATGTTTTGATCACCATCGACAGTCCGGATTTCTCGTTGCGTGTGGCCAAACTGGTCAAGGCGAGCAGCGACATTCGCACTGTTCACTATGTCGCCCCCAGCGTCTGGGCCTGGCGTCCGGGTCGTGCCGACAAGATGGCCAAGGTGATCGATCACGTTCTGGCTCTGCTTCCTTTCGAGCCGCCCTACATGGAGCGCGCCGGAATGGAGTGCGATTTTGTCGGACACCCGGTGGCAAGCGAATCGCAGGCGACGGAGGTGGAGATCAAGGCCTTCCGAGACACCTATGATCTGGGGGATGCGCCGCTGTTGCTGGCCCTGCCGGGGTCGCGTCGGGGCGAGGTCGACCGGCTTGCTCCTGTTTTTGGTGAGGCGCTCTCGCTCTACCTTAAGAACCGCCCAGAAACGCGGGTTGTTGTGCCAACGGTGGCCCATATGGTCGACACCGTGACCGAGCATTTGCGCAGCTGGCCCAGATCTCCCGTGGTGGTTGACCCACGTGATCTGCCCTCGGATCAGGCGGTGGCGCAAAAGCGGGCGGCCTTGGCGGCAGCCGATCTGGCCTTGGCCGCGTCAGGGACTGTGTCATTGGAGTTGGCGGCGCAGGCCACGCCGATGGTGATTGCATATAACCTCAACTGGCTAACAACTCTGATCGCCAAGCGGATGGTGCATCTGGACACGGCGACGCTGGTCAATCTGGTCTCGGACACGCGGACAGTGCCAGAGTGTCTTCTGGACGATTGCCAGCCCGACCAGATCGCCGAAGCCCTGGAACGTGTTGCAGCGCAGCCGGAGGCCCAGCGTGAGGCCATGACGCTCACGATGGATCGTCTGGGCCGCGGCGGAGAGGCGCCGGGCCTGCGCGCCGCCAAGGCCGTGCTGGCCCGGATGGCCAAAGCTGATGCTTGAGTATCTGCTCTTTTCGATTTCGGCCGGGGTTGTGATGGTGTCGACCAATCTCGACAACCTGGCCGTGTTGTTGGGGCTGATGCTGGTGATGGATCACCGCCGCTCGTTGATGGGGTTTGCCGTCGCGCATGGGCTTGTGCTGTGCCTGTCCTTGGCCGTCGCAACGGGTCTGAGCCAGAGCGGACTGCCAGAGTGGATCGGGTATCTTGGAATCGTTCCGCTGGCACTTGGCATGCGCGGTATCTGGCACCAGATTTCAGGAGTTGAGCAGACAGACGACACGCCAAAGGGCGCAGTGACCTCGGTCGTGACTCTGTTTCTCAGCCTGTCGGTCGATACATTCGCCGTGATGACGCCCTTGCTGGCAGATTCCAGTCCCGCATACCGGCTAGCAGCACTGATTGGCGCGGCTTGTGCTTCGGCAAGTTTGGCAGCCGTCGCTGCCTGGGGTGCACCTCATGCGCAGAAACTAGGCCCGCGCGTCAACCGGCTAGAGAAGATCGCACCCTATATCATGGTCTGCGTCGGGCTCTACATTCTGCTGAACTCGCCGACCGATATTCTCTGATCTGTGTCGGTGTTGTGAACGAAGCGGCGTTGCAGTTGGACCTGCAGCTTGCGATACCCTGCAGCAGAAGGAGAGCCTTGATGACCCGTATTCCTGCCTTGACCGACGACGACATGACACCGGCCGCGCGTGCGGCACATGCGGAATTGGGCGCATATGGGCCGTTCGACAATTGGGCGCGGGTGGCAGCGCATTGCCCTCCGGTTCTGGAACATGTCAGCGGGATGCTTACCACCTTGCGCGCGCAGGCAACCCTTCCGCGCCGCGCGTTGGAGCTGGCGATGGTCACGGTTTCCAAACTGAATGCCTGTGACTATTGCGTGTCGCATCACACGCCCTTGCTGACTGTGGCGGGTCTCAGCGCGGAAGGCGTAGCGCGGTTACCGAAGGTCGAAGATCACCCCGAGTTGGACGCCTGTGACAAGGGAGTGGTCCGCTATGCCGAAGCAGTGACCACCCGTTCAGGCCGTATGCGCGACGTGGAGGTCTCGGACCTGAAAGAGTGGTTCACTGACGCGCAGATCGTTGAGTTGACATGGCGCATTGCCCTGTGCGGAGCATTCAATCGGTTCAACGACGCCCTTCAAATTCAGATCGAACCCGAGGTTACACCGGTCTCGGCCTAGTAGCCGCGCCAAATCCAGCCGCCACCAAAAATGCGGCTGCTGTTTGGGTCGTAGAACACGCAGGCCTGACCGGGCGAGATGCCTTCCTCGGGTGTCAGCAATTCGACCTCGGCCGTGGTTTCAGACAATGGTCGAATGATCGCCTCGCGCGGGGGGCGGGTTGATCGCACTTTGACCGACACATGCCATTCGTCGCGCGAGGTGAAGGGGTCATCGCCCAGCCAGTTGATCTCGCGCACGGGGACGGTTCGCGTGGCCAACATCTCTTTCGGGCCGACGACGACCTGTTTCTTGTCGACATCCAATTTCACCACGTAAAGCGGCTCGCTGAGGCCTCCGATACCCAGCCCACGGCGCTGTCCGATCGTGTAGTGGATCACGCCGTTATGCTGCGCCAGAACGCGGCCATCGGCATGGACAATCTCACCCGGTTCAGCTGCACCGGGGCGTAGCTTTTCGATGACGCTGGCATAGTTGCCGTTAGGAACAAAGCAGATGTCCTGACTGTCGGGCTTGTCCGCCACCGCCAGCCCGTATTGCGCTGCCATTTCGCGGGTCGCATCCTTCGAGGGCAGGTGGCCCAGAGGGAAGCGTAGGAAATCCAGCTGCTCGGGCGTGGTCGAGAACAGGAAGTAGGACTGATCTCGGTTCGCATCCTCGGCGCTGTGCAGCTCAGGCCCTTTGGGTCCCATCTTCCGCTGGATATAGTGGCCGGTCGCCATGCAATCAGCTTCTAGGTCTTTGGCCGTTTCCAGCAGGTCTTTGAACTTTACCCGCTCATTGCAGCGGATGCAGGGCACAGGTGTCGCGCCCGCCAGATAGCTGTCGGCGAATTCGTCAATCACAGCGTCCTTGAAGATGTTTTCATAATCCAGAACGTAATGCGGGAAACCACGCTCTTCGGCCACGCGACGCGCGTCGTGGATATCGATCCCAGCACAGCACGCGCCTTTTTTGGCCAGCGCCGCACCGTGGTCATATAGCTGCAACGTGACGCCCACGACATCATAGCCCAGATCCGCCAGATATGCGGCCACGACGGAGCTGTCGACACCGCCCGACATAGCAACCACCACCCGCGTTTCCGAGGGCGGTTTGGCAAAGCCAAGCGAATTGAGTTGGGTCTCGGCGGCGAGGGCCATGGCGATTCCAGTCCGGGTTAAGAAAGACCGGCAGAATATAAGAAAATTCTAGACACTCTCAAGGGGCGGTTTCACGCAGCATTAAGTAGACTGGTGTCAACTTTGTCGCAGCAGAAAAAGGGTTGAGAGATGTATTTGCACAAAGTTGAAGGTCCGCGGTCTGTAACCCTTCCGGATGGCACGATTTTGTCGCAGGCCGACCTGCCGCCGCCGGACACGCGGCGCTGGGTGGCGTCGCGCAAGATCCTTGTCGTGCGCGGGGTACTATATGGTCTGATCACCTTGTCCGAGGCCAAGAAACGCTACGGCATCAGCGATGAGGAATTCAACATCTGGGTCTCTGCCGTGGCAGAGCATGGCGTTGATGCTCTGAAAGTTACCGCGCTAAAATATTATCGACAACCTAAAGGCGAAAGTGAATAAATGATTCAACGGTAACGCAAGATTAACCATTCTTGGTCAGGTGTATTTTTAATTGGAAGTTTTGACCCGAATTGGAGCAGTGAAATGAGAATACTTCTTGTCGAGGATGATCCTACCACGTCCAAAAGCATTGAACTGATGCTGACGCATGCCAATCTGAATGTGTATGCGACGGACCTTGGGGAAGAAGGGATCGACCTAGCGAAACTCTATGATTACGATCTCATTCTCTTGGACCTGAACCTGCCGGATATGAACGGCCATGAGGTTTTGCGCCAACTGCGTATCGCTCGGGTGGAAACGCCGATTTTGATCCTGTCCGGTGCCGATGACACTGAAAGCAAAATTAAGGGCTTCGGGTTTGGAGCAGACGATTATCTGACCAAACCGTTCCATCGCGAAGAACTGGTGGCCCGTATCCACGCTATCATCCGCCGCTCTAAAGGCCATTCGCAATCGGTGATTCACACCGGTCGTGTTGCGGTCAATCTGGACGCGAAAACCGTCGAGGTTGATGGTCAGACGGTGCATTTGACGGGTAAGGAATACCAGATGCTCGAGCTGTTGAGCTTGCGAAAGGGCACAACTCTGACGAAAGAGATGTTCCTCAACCACCTTTATGGCGGCATGGATGAACCCGAGTTGAAGATCATCGACGTGTTTATTTGCAAGCTGCGCAAGAAGCTCAGCAACGCGACGGGCGGTGACAACTACATCGAAACCGTATGGGGGCGCGGCTACGTTTTGCGTGACCCGCAAAGCAACTCGCTTGATGAGACGCGGATGGCAGTCAACGCCTGACGTTCGAAGACACTTGCCACCCATGGTCCAGAGGGTGGCATTTCCACTCACGGCTCAGGACGTCTGGACCTAGCCATGACCTCGCCCTATCACTGAGGTCCAGAATAAAGTGACAGGGCGAGGCCATGAGCAATTCTATCTCGATAGCAGACCTGAAAGAGGATGAGGCACGCGCCGAACTCGCGCGCCTTGCAGACCTGCTGTTGCGGGCCAACAGGCTGTATCACGGGGAAGACGCGCCCGAGATTTCGGATGCAGAATACGATGCGCTGAAACGGCGAAATATCGAAATAGAGGAGAAATTTCCGCATCTAAAACGCTCTGATAGTCCAAGTGATCAAGTCGGCGCGCGCCCGGCGGACGGGTTCTCCAAAGTCACGCATGCACAGCGCATGATGTCATTGGGCAATGCGTTTGATGATGAGGATGTCGCGGATTTCGACCGCTCGATTCGCAAATATCTCGGCCTTTCTGCGGACGCGCCTTTGGCCTATACGGCTGAGCCCAAGATCGATGGGCTTTCATTATCCCTGCGGTATGAGCAGGGAAAACTAGTCCAAGCCGCCACGCGGGGCGATGGAGAAGTGGGAGAGAATGTGATGGCGAATGCCCGGACGATCACTGATATTCCGCACACGATCCAAGGCGCTCCCGATATTCTGGAAGTGCGCGGTGAGGTCTACATGTCTCACGCGGATTTCGAAGCGCTTAATGAACGTCAGGCCCAGGCTGGCGGCAAGCCCTTTGCCAACCCCAGAAACGCTGCGGCCGGTTCGTTGCGACAGCTGGATTCCGAAATCACCCGGGCGCGACCGCTGAAGTTCTTTGCCTACGCGTGGGGAGAGCTGTCGGCCCCTCTGGCGAAGACACAAGATGGGGCGATTGAGCGCCTGAAAAGCTATGGGTTCTCGACCAATCCGCTGACACATTTGTGCAAATCAACTCAGGAGATGTTGGCGCACTACCGGTCGATCGAAGAACAGCGCGCGACGCTGGGTTATGATATCGACGGTGTGGTTTACAAGGTGGATGACCTTGACCTGCAAGCCCGCCTCGGGTTTCGATCGACGACACCCAGATGGGCCATCGCGCATAAATTCCCTGCCGAGCTGGCCTGGACCCGGCTTGAAGCGATTGACATTCAGGTCGGTCGCACCGGCGCGCTCAGCCCTGTTGCGCGTTTGCATCCGGTCACAGTTGGCGGAGTTGTCGTATCGAATGCAACGCTGCACAACGAAGACTATATCGCCGGGCGCGACGCCAAGGGTGGCACCATCCGGGACGGCAAGGACATCCGCAAGGGGGACTGGGTACAGGTCTACCGCGCCGGGGATGTGATCCCCAAAATCGCCGATGTCGACCTTTCGAAACGACGCGAAGATGCGGTTCCTTATGAGTTCCCGCATAGGTGCGGGAAATGTGGTAGTGCGGCGGTGCGCGAAGAAGGGGACGCGGTGCGGCGCTGTACGGGCGGCATGATCTGCCCGGCCCAAGCCGTTGAGAAGTTGAAGCATTTCGTGTCTCGTAAGGCCTTCGATATCGAAGGCTTGGGCGCAAAACAGATTGAGATGTTCTATGAAGATCCTGTCCTGCCGATCAAAACGCCTGCCGATATCTTTGATCTGCAAGACAGGGACTCAGGTGCTCTGTCCCGTTTGAAAAATCGCGAAGGATGGGGGGACACCTCAGCCAGCAATCTGTTTGCGGCCATTGATGAGAAACGGACTATTCCCTTTGCGCGATTGCTGTTTGGCCTTGGCATCCGCCATGTAGGTGAGGTCGTCGCGCGTGATCTTGCGCTGCATTACCGCGACTGGGAGGCAATGTCCCAAGCGGTAGATGCCGCGCGCCCTGCGGCGCTTGCATATCGCGCTGCGGATCAAGCGGAAGAGGCTGAACGGTTCGCCGCTGCCTCTGACGGGCGTCGGCCGCGGATTAAGGAAAGCCGCACCGCCGCCATCGCGGAATTGTCCGTGCCCGAGGAGGCTTCGGCCGCGTGGTCGGATTTGATTGCGGTTGACGGGATCGGCGCGACTGTTGGTTTGGCTTTGTCCGACGCCTTCGCCAATGTTGAGGAACGACAGGCCTTTGATACGCTCAAGGCGCATTTGACTGTCGTGCCACCTGATGCACCAGCCTCAGAAAGCCCGGTGGCGGGCAAGACCGTGGTTTTCACAGGCACGCTGGAAAAGATGACACGCGCCGAAGCCAAGGCGCGGGCCGAGGCGTTGGGGGCCAAAGTCTCAGGGTCGGTCAGTAAGAAGACCGATATTCTTGTTGCAGGGCCGGGTGCTGGTTCCAAGGCCAAAAAGGCGGCAGAGCTGGGGATCGAAACCCTGGATGAGGATGGCTGGTTGCAGCTGATCGACGGCGCATGAGCGGACGGCCAGAATCCTTGTTTCCCCTGTTCGCAGGGGTTGAAACCTTGGAGGGGGTCGGCCCGAAGACCGCTCAGGCGATGGCGCAGGCCGGGATGGAAAGCCCGCGAGACGTTCTGTTTGGCTTGCCCTATGCCGTGATTGATCGACGCAGGCGCGACACGATCCAAGGGGTTGATCTGCCGTCGACGTTGACGGTTGAGGTGACGGTCGGACCGCATCGCCCATCTCGGAATAGGGGCGGCGCGTATCGGGTCCATGTCGAGGACAGTCAGGCCGATTTCCAATTAGTGTTCTTTCACGCGCGTGGCGATTACCTGAAGAAAGTCCTGCCGGAAGGATCGCGCCGTGTGATCTCGGGCAAGTTGGAGCTGTTCGACGGTATGGCGCAGATGGTGCATCCCGATCACATGCTGCCGGTGGATCAGGCTTCGGATATTCCTGAGTTCGAGCCGGTCTATCATCTGACGCAGGGGATCACGCAGAAGACCATGTTCAAGGCTGTCCGCAGCGCTTTGACGCGCGCACCGGTCTTGGCCGAATGGGCTGATCCGGCGCAGATCAGCAGTCAAAACTGGCCCTCATGGCACGCGGCAATTCAGGCCGCACACAACCCTCAAGGCGCGGATGACGTAGCTTCATTCGCCCCGGCGCGCGAGCGTTTGGCCTATGATGAGCTGCTGGCGCATCAGTTGACGCTGGCTCTGGCGCGGCAACGGGAACGCAAAGCACGCGGGATTGTCAGCGTTGGCACGGGCGCGTTGCAATCAAAGGTTCTGGCGAGCCTGCCGTACCGGCCAACTGGTGCGCAGACACGGGCGATAGATGAAATCGCGGGCGATATGGCCTCGGAATCGCGCATGAACCGGCTGCTTCAGGGTGACGTGGGCGCAGGCAAAACTCTGGTGGCGTTTATGGCTCTGCTAGTCGCGGTCGAGGCCGGAGGGCAGGGGGTCATGATGGCTCCGACGGAGATTCTGGCGCGCCAGCATCTCGAGGGGTTACGCCCTTTGGCGGAAGAGGCTGGCGTTGTGTTGGAAATCCTGACCGGACGCGACAAGGGGGCAGAGCGGCGGACCAAGCTTGCCGCTTTGGAGGCTGGCGATATCCAGATACTCGTGGGCACCCATGCGGTGTTCCAAAGTGATGTGGTGTTTAAGGCTTTGTGTCTGGCGATTGTCGACGAACAGCATCGCTTTGGCGTGCGCCAGCGGATGGAGCTGTCGGAAAAAGGGCAGGGTGCCGATGTTCTGGTCATGACGGCCACGCCGATCCCGCGCAGTCTCGCTCTGGCGCAATATGGCGATATGGATGTTTCGGTTTTGGACGAAAAGCCGCCGGGGCGAAAACCGATCAAGACAGCGATTGTCAGCACGGGGCGGATGGAAGAAGTCGTCGCCCATCTGCGCCGCGCCATTGAGGAAGGGCGACAGTGCTACTGGGTCTGTCCGCTGGTCGACGAATCGGAGGTCTCCGACCTGACAGCGGCGGAAGAGCGGTTCAAACGGCTGCGCGCTATCTTGGGCGAGGGCACTGTTGGTTTGGTCCACGGGCAAATGCCACCTGCCGAAAAAGATGCCGCCATGACCGCGTTTCAGACGGGTGAAACCAAGGTCCTGGTGGCGACGACAGTGATCGAAGTGGGCGTGAACGTCCCCAATGCCTCGATCATGGTGATCGAACGGGCCGAGATTTTTGGTCTGGCTCAACTACACCAGTTGCGTGGACGCGTTGGCCGAGGGGACGCGGATTCGACCTGTCTGCTGATGTATCAGGCGCCTCTCAGTGAGGGTGGTCGCAAACGGTTGGAGGTCCTGCGTGAGACCGAGGACGGCTTTCGCATTTCCGAGACCGATCTACAGATGCGCGGTGCGGGAGATCTGATTGGAACCGCCCAATCCGGGTTGCCGAAGTTTCGTATTGCGGATCTGGAACGGCAGGCCGGATTGATGGCCGTGGCCCAGACTGACGCACGAGCTTTGCTGAATACTGATCCCAAACTGACCTCGGACCGGGGAAAGGCCGCGCGTGTTCTGCTTTGGCTGATGAAACAGGATCAGGCGATCCGTTTGATTTCAGTAGGTTAGTAACGAAGTATCCATAAAGTTCGCAAATGTTCTCAAAAAGTTCTTTACCGACTCGGAGAAATATGAGAACAAAAGGTCAACAAAGGATTAAATCCCTGACCCGGAGGTGACCCATGCTGACCCAGATCAAGACCGTATTCACGCGCTCGCACTCGACCATCCTGCAAGATGCAGCGGGTGTTGCGTCTCTGGTCGTTATGCTGATGGTGGCTCTTCACCTTCCGGTTGGTTTCTAACCCTTTTTTGCCTGCGATCTCGTGCCGAATAGCCCGCGCCTGTCATCCCCAGTGAATTCAAGGGTGACCTGCCTGTCCCAAACCCCTTGAGGGGCCATGCCTCGGCCCCGCGCGGTGTCCCGGACCCCACACGAGAAACGCATTGCCTGCCGCCGCCCTTCCCGCCCGGAAGGAGCGGCGGTTTTTTTATAGCTGGCCGGTTTTGATGATTTCCAACATGGCCGACAGAACGGAATTCACCGCGACCGAGGCTAGGATCATTCCCATCACACGGCTGATGATTGCCGCGCCGGAGTGACCGATCAGGCGTATGATCGGCTCGGCCAGAAGCATCAGAACAAAGGCGATGAGCACGACCGATAGCATGACCAGCGCAGTAATCCCCTGGTCGGCGGCGCTGTAGCGGTGGTTGTCCGTTAGGATCACGATCGCCAGCATCGCACCGGGTGAGGCCAGGGACGGCACCGCCAGAGGGAAGATCGCCGGGTTGTGTTTATGGACCTTATCTTCCTTGTCGTCTTCGGCGGCGCGTTGTTCGATCTCCTGCTTGCTTTCGCCAAAGATCATTGTCAGCGCGAACAGGAACAGGATGATCCCTCCGGCGACTTGGAACGAGTTCAACCCGATATCTAACGCCTCGATCAGCAATTGTCCGAAGACGAGGAAGAACAGCAGCACGCCGGCACTGATCAACGACGCGAGCATCGCCGTTTTGCGCCGTGCAGCGGCTTCGAGCCCCGCGGTGACGGCGATGAAAACGGGGATTGTGCCGATCGGGTCAATGACAACCCACAACGTAACGAAGTGTTCGAGCAGGTTGTTCAAGCCCATTCCTCCACCGAAGTTTGGGTGAAATTAAACAGGTTTAGGCCAAAACACCAAGCTTAGGCGCAGTTCGACTGTTCGGCCTGTTCCATTGCCTCGGCCGTTGCCTCAAGCGCCAGCATGATTGAGGCATGGCGGTTTTTGTATTCACGGGCGGGGATCAGAACCTCAAGCCCGTCAAACGGGGCATCCGGGGCAGGGCCGTCCTTTTTCAGCATGGCCTTCAGCTGATCTCGGGCGGTTTCAACTTGCGCACGCGTGGCACCAACCACCGCGTCGCCAACTACCGAAGCGGCCGCTTGACCGAGGGCGCAGGCTTTGACGTCTTGTCCGAAATCGCTGACGCGCCCATCTTTCATCGTCACGTCGACAGTTACGGTCGACCCGCAAAGGGGCGAGCGTTTCTTGACCGTCGCATCGGGTTGATCCAGCCGATCCAGATGCGGGATATCAGCCGCCAGCGCCAGAATGCGCCCGGAGTACAGCTTTATCAGGTCGTTCTCGCCGCTCATGGCTTTCCCTCGTTCCGTGTTCCCCATACATAGTGGTCAGTCCTCGGGATGCAAAAGGTTTTTGTCATGTCTGACATAGTCACGTTCGATCCATCTGATCTGAAATATAACGAAGCCGGGTTGATCCCCGCAATTGCGCAGGATCACGCCTCGGGTGAGGTGTTGATGATGGCCTGGATGAACCAGCAAGCGGTTGAGCGCACGTTGGAGACGCGGCGCGTAACCTACTGGTCGCGCTCGCGCCAGGCGTTCTGGATTAAGGGCGAGACGTCCGGGCATCTTCAGGAACTGGTCGATTTCCGCTTTGATTGCGACCGGGATTGCATCTTGGTCGTGATCCGTCAGACCGGCGCGGCGTGTCACACCAACCGCCGGACGTGCTTCTACACGTCCGTGCGCGACGGTGAAGAAGTCGAGTTGATGAAACCGATGGAGTGAGTGGCGCAGATGTCGCTACCTTCGGTTTGAGTATTTTTGAAACGACAAAGCGGGGTCAAAGGCCGACCATGGCGCGGATGTCCTGAGGGGTTGCGCCTTCGACCCTGTATTTTGCGATGGCGCGAGCGTCGTCTCGTTTGGCAAGGCGTTTGCCGTTCGGGTCGCGGATCAAGCGGTGATGCAAGTATTCGGGCGTGGGTAGGCCCAGCAGAGCCTGCAGGAGGATATGGATACGCGTTGCCTCAAACAGGTCCCGACCGCGAATGACGTGGGTGATCCCCTGCGCCGCATCGTCGAGGACGACAGACAGATGGTAAGAGGTGCCCATACCTCGGCGGGAAAGGACAACGTCACCAATCGTTGTTTCCAAATCGGCCTTGTCGAAGGAAATCCGTCCGGTTTCCCCATTTGGTCCAGTGCCTAGCTCGAGAAAACTGCTCTGATGTGACAGAACGGATTGTGCCGCCATAGCCATATCAAGTCTCAGCGGTGTGTCTTTAGGTCGTTCTTTTCTGTTTCGGCTGGCTTTGTGCCGACAGGTACCGGGGTAGATGATCCCATCGGGCCCGTGCAGAGGTGCCCCTTCCTGAGGGGCGCTGGCCGCCGCGGCGATATCCTTGCGATTGCAGGTGCAGGGGTACAAAAGACCTTTCGACCACAGCGTATCGAGGGCCTGTTCATAGATTTGGATGCGCTCGGATTGCCTCAGAACGGGAGTCGGCCAGCTAAGACCCAGCCATTTGAGATCTTCGTAGATCTGTTCTTCCCACTGCGGTCGTGCACGGGACTGGTCGATATCCTCGATCCGCAGCAGGAATGTGCCGCCTTCGGAGGCAGCCATGTCACTGGCCAGCATCGCCGAATAGGCGTGTCCAAGATGCAGGGGACCTGTTGGAGAAGGCGCGAAGCGAGTCGTAAAAGTCACGTCTTTTCGAGTATGTACACGTCAGATTTCATGTTCATTCCGGGCAGATGAGGCCCGTATTCCTTAAACAACAGGCGCGCGGCCCCCATGTCCAGCCAGTCGTTCAGGCGTGAGGTATAAGAGTAGTCCGCAAGTGCATGATCATTATAAGAGAATGCCAGCAGACCATCCTTGGGCAGCGCGTGCATGAGGAGGTCTAGAGTTTCAGGCGGTGCTGCTCCGGCACCGATCACTCCGATGGCTGAAATGGTTGAGTAAGCGCCGTGTTCAATGGGTTCGGGATCAGAGATGTCAAAGCCGATCAGCGCACGATAAACGTTTTTGGCTTTGGCCTCCTCAAGCATATTGGGCGTGGGGTCCATTCCGTCGATCACTTCAAACCCAACTGAGCGCAGTGCAACACCGGACAACCCCGTTCCACAGCCATAGTCGAGAATGGGCGTCTGCGCCTCAGGCCTCTTGGACCACAGCGCTTTGGCAACCCGACCTGGAGTGGCATATCCCTGTTCCGCGACAGAATCCTCATAGGTTGCTGCCCATTTCTGGTAGTGCGCTTGGGTGTCCTGCGGAGATTTCGATCCGTATGTGCCCTTGAAAAACTTGTCGCTCATAACCGCATGATAAGCCGCTGGATCTTCTATCGTCCAGTCAGCTTTGCGCGAGCCATTCCGTCCACTCAGCCTTGGCGCGGTCGGTATAGGCCTTGTAGCGGTCTTTGCGTCCCCGGCGGCCACCTTTCAGGCCATCTACAGGGCGGAACAGGCCGAAATTGACGTTCATGGGCTGAAACGTCTTGGCCTCCGCACCGCCGGTGATGTGATGGATCAACGCGCCCATGGCACTGTCTTGCGGCACCTCGGGCAGGGCGCGGCCGAGAATTTCAGCTGCCGCCAGTCGACCTGCCAAAAGCCCCATAGCCGCGCTTTCGACATAGCCTTCGACACCGGTGATCTGACCGGCGAAACGAATGTTCGGCCTTGATTTCAAACGCATCTGCGCGTCCAGCAAAGTCGGAGAGTTGATGAACGTATTGCGGTGTATCCCGCCAAGGCGTGCGAAATTTGCGTTCTCCAGGCCGGGGATCATGCGGAATACCTCGGTCTGGGCGCCGTATTTCATCTTGGTTTGGAAACCTACGATGTTGAACAGCGTGCCAAGCGCGTTGTCGCGGCGCAGTTGAACCACTGCATGGGGTTTAACATCCGGCTGGTGCGGATTGGTCAGGCCGACGGGTTTCATCGGCCCGTGGCGCAGGGTTTCACGACCCCGTTCAGACATCACCTCGATCGGCAGGCAGCCATCAAAATAACCGGCGGTTTCGCCCTCGTGGAACTCAGTTTTATCGGCGGCCAGAAGGGCGTCAATGAAAGCCTCATACTGATCGCGATCCATGGGGCAGTTCAGATAGGCGGTGCGCTCTTCCTCGGTCTCGCCCTTATCATAGCGGGACTGCATCCAGGCTTTGCTCATGTCGATGCTCTCGGCATAAACAATCGGCGCGATGGCATCAAAGAAGGCCAGCGCGTCCGATCCGGTTTCGGCTTGGATGGCTTCACCCAGCTTGGCCGAGGTCAGGGGGCCAGTGGCAAAGATCCACTGACCGTCTTCGGGCAGAGTGGTAACTTCTTCATCCGTCACCGTGATCCGGGGATGCGCGCGTAGTTTGGCCGTGACCGTTTCGGCAAACGGATCGCGGTCGACGGCCAGTGCTCCGCCTGCTGGCAGACGGTGGGCATCGGCGGTTGTCATGATGAGGCCTTTGGCCGCGCGCATTTCCCAATGCAACAGACCCACGGCGTTCTGTTCATCATCGTCCGAGCGGAACGAGTTGGAGCACACCATTTCGGCCAGATTGCCGGTCTGGTGCGCAAAGGTACCCACTGTGGGGCGCATTTCGTGGATCACAACATCCACGCCCATTTCTGCCGCCTGCCATGCGGCCTCGGACCCGGCCATGCCGCCGCCTACGATATGCAATGAGTGTGTCATGCGCTGCCACATAGGGCAGAGCCCAAGCAGGCGCAACTGAGCAACCGTCAAATGCTTCACATTTTAGGGGGGTCTTGGGGTCGCCGCTGCGGGAATGTCAACGCCAGTGAGAGAAACCAGCTTGGAGGGACCTTCCGCCCACGGCGACCCAAAAGTGCAAGTGAGGCCTTAGCCTTGACCCAGCATTGTCACAGTGTTGCCCTTTTGAAAAGTGCAAAAATGATGACAGTAGTGAAAAATGTTCGAAATAATTGTCTTATTGAGACCAATTCGGGGGTCGTTTTTCGATAAACGCAGAAATGCCTTCTTCGGTATCGCGATGCAACATATTCTGCACCATTACCTCTCCGGTATAGGCATAGGCCTGGTCCAGCGGCATCTGAAGTTGTTGATAAAAGGCCTCTTTTCCGATTTTGACGGCGACCCCCAGTTTGTCTGCGATTTGTTCGGCCAAGGCGAGGGCTTGGTCGTTGAGTTGCGTTTCAGGGACAACCCGATTGACCAACCCCAGTTCCTGCGCGCGCTCGGCTGAGAGGAAACCTCCGGTGGTCAGCATCTCAAATGCCTGCTTTCTGGGGATGTTGCGGCTGAGCGCGACCATGGGGGTTGAGCAGAACAGGCCGATATTCACACCGTTCACTCCAAAGCGCGTGCCCTCGGCTGCGACGGCCAAATCGCAGGTGGCGACCAATTGACAACCCGCAGCTGTCGCAATGCCGTGGACCTGCGCAATAACGGGTTGGGGCAGGGACTGAATCGACTTCATCATTTGCGCACAACGGTTAAAGAGGTCCTGGAAATAGGCCTTGCCGCCATCCTCGGACTGACGACCTGCCGTCATCTGTTTCAGATCATGCCCGGCGCAAAAGGCCTTGCCTTCGCCGGACAGGACAACGGCCCGGATCGAGCGGTCATCGCGCAGCGCATCGAACTCGGCCTGCAGCGCGGCCAGCATCTCGTCGCTCAGCGCGTTCAGCCTTTCAGGTGCGTTCATGTGCAGCCGCGCGATGGCACCTGTGTCGTTACGTTCCAAAATTGCCATCTTGCCCTCCCGCTGGCTGTTGGGCCAACTCTAGGGCGAGAAGTTAAGGAGGGGAAGCATGGGATTGGCGTTAAGCAAAGACGAGCTGTCGCAGTACCTTAAAGAGGTATTCCCGCAGGTTCATCGCGATTTCGTGGTTGAGGACCTGACCGAGGAGACGATCACCATGCGCCTTGTGGTCGAGGACCGTCATTTACGCCCCGGTGGTACAGTTTCAGGGCCGTCGATGTTCGGTCTGGCAGATGTTTGCGTCTATGCCATGGTGCTGGCGCGCAAGGGGCGTCAGTCCTTGGCGGTGACGACCAATAGCTCTCTGGACTTTTTGCGCAAACCTGAAGGGGGCAAAGATCTGGTCGCGGAATGTCGCCTTCTGAAACTGGGGCGCACTCTGGCCGTTGGCGATGTATTGATTTACTCGGTCGGATCAGATCAGCCCGTGGCGCGGGCCAGTATGACCTATTCCATCCCGCCCGCCGGGTCTTTGGCTGCAAAATTCGGATAAAAAGGGCCGGGGCGAACCCCGGCCAGGGAAGAGGTCCCAAATGAATTTGGGACTGGGGATGGGTTAAAGCTGCCAGAAATAGCGCTTGATTTCGCGGTCGGCTTGCAGACGGGTCAGGCCTACGTCCTTGAGCAACCTGTCATCCAGCTTTCCCAGATTGACGCGACTGCGACGACGGCGTTCCCATTGAGTGACCGCCGCCGCAAACTGCACGGCCAGCACAGCGATCAGCGGCAGCCGGGGGCTGGCGTTCAGCAGTGTAAGGGCGGGAGTGTGCATTGTGCGTGTCATCTCAGTATTCCTTTCAAATTGTATTGACACAAAGTAGCAATGTTCGGTACATGTGTTTGATACATTCGCAATTGTGTCAAATGCAAAGGAAGAATTGTAATGGATACAATTTGGCCGGAGACGCTGCCAAAATCCAAAGGGCCCAAGTACACCCTAGTGGCTGATACAATACGAAAAGCGATTGAAAGTAAGACGTTAGATATCGGGGTCAAACTGCCTCCTGTGCGCGAACTTGCGTATCGCCTGCAGATCACTCCGGGAACCGTTGCGCGGGCCTATACGATTCTGACCGAAGAGGGCTTGCTACAAGCTGAGGTCGGACGTGGTACATTTGTCGCCCCTCCGAAATCTCCGATTTTGGACGATGTCTGGTCTCGGCAGCTTCATCTGGCTGAAGCTCAGAATTCCAATCACGTCAGCCTGTTCAGCCCGAGGCTTGCGGATATGGGGCAGGTGTCTCTGATCCGCGAATGTCTACAGAAAGTCGCGCAGTCGGATCCGGCCTTGTTCATGAATTATCCGACACGCGATGCGTATAAACCTATGCGTCAGGCGGTTGTTGAATGGTTGTCGGACCTGCCGCTTGGCAAATTGAGCGACGACGACATTGTACTGACACACGGAGGTCAGAACGGCCTGTGCCTTGTATTCCAGACCATTCTGCAAGGTCCCAAACCGATCGTGATGGTCGAAGACCTTTCTTATGCTGGGTTCCGTCGCGCGGCAGAGTTGATGCGGGCCGATGTGGTTGGCATCCGAATGGACAAATGGGGCATCGACCCGGCAGCGATGGAGCATGTTCTGCGTCAGACACCAGCGCAGGCAGTCTGTGTTTCGCCCGAGGTTCAAAATCCGACCGGGCTGCACACCCCTTTGGAGCGTCGCAAGGAAATCGTGGAAATCGCGCGGAAATTCGATGTGCAGATTGTCGAGGATGACTGTTACCGGATGGGAGACGCAAAAGAACCCAGTTTCCGCGCGCTCGCACCTGAGCGGGGATGGCACGTGTCTTCGATTTCGAAAGTGCTGACACCGTCCCTGCGCGTCGGCTTCGCCATTGCGCCAAGGGACCGCAGCGTGGATCTGCGCCGTTCAGCCGAATACGGATATTTTGGCCTGGCACAGCCGCTGGCTGAACTGACGCGGCTACTGCTCTCTGACCCTCGCACGCGCCAAATCGCGCGGGATGTGCGCTCGCGGATGGGAGAGTATGTGCGGGTGACAGTGAATGCTCTGGGCGGGTTCGATCTAAACTGGGCGCCTGATGTGCCGTTTGTTTGGCTGCATTTGCCGTCGGGTTGGCGGGCTGCTGCGTTCAGCCGTGCCGCTGAGCGAGAAGGGATTCAACTGCGATCTGCGGATGAGTTCGCGCTGCGGGACGGGCGCGCCCCGAATGCGGTGCGCATTGCGATGAACGGGCATGTATCCCTGCAGAGGTTCGAGGATGCGATGCTCCGCCTGCGGGCTTTACTGGATAATCCGCCTGAACAAATCAGCGTTTAGAGTGGGGTAAAATAATACCTATTTTGTAAGTCATTAAAAAAGAACAATAAAAACTTGATTACGTGTGTTGACGTGCATTCTAAGCAGGTCTAAACCCCCTCCATCGAATTCGGACCGCTCTGTCTTGGGGCGGTCTTTCACATCAAACAGGACTATCCTGCCATGAAAACCTTTTCTGCAACACCTGCAGACATCGACAAGAAATGGATCCTGATCGACGCCGAGGGCGTTGTTCTGGGCCGTCTTGCTTCGATCGTCGCCATGCGTCTGCGTGGCAAGCACAAAGCGTCGTTCACCCCGAACATGGACATGGGCGACAACGTCATTGTGATCAACGCTGACAAAATCCAGATGACCGGCAAGAAGCGCGAAGAGAACTTCTACTGGCACACTGGCCACCCGGGCGGCATCAAGTCGCGCACCAAACAGCAGATCCTGGAAGGTGCCCATCCTGAGCGCGTTGTCGTTCAGGCCGTCAAGCGTATGCTGCCGGGCAACCGTCTGGCGCGTCAGCAAATGACCAACCTGCGCGTTTACGCCGGTGCCGAGCACCCGCATGAAGCCCAGGCCCCCGAAGTTCTGGACGTTAAGTCCATGAACAAGAAAAACACCCGGAGCTAATGACCGATGGCTGATCAGATCAATACTCTCGAAGAGCTGAGCGCCGTCGCAGGCGTTGAAACCGTGGCCGAAGAAGTCATCGTGCGTGAACCCGTACGTGACGAACTTGGTCGTTCGTATGCCACCGGTAAGCGTAAAGACGCTGTTGCCCGCGTTTGGATCAAGCCGGGTTCCGGCAAGGTCACCGTGAACGGCAAAGACCAGGACAAGTACTTCGCTCGTCCGGTTCTGCAGCTGATCCTGCGCCAGCCGTTCCAGGTTGCTGGTGTTGAAGGTGAGTTCGACGTTGTTGCAACCGTCAAAGGCGGTGGCCTGACCGGTCAGGCCGGTGCGGTCAAGCACGGCATCTCGAAAGCGCTGCAGCTGTACGATCCGTCGCTGCGTGGTGCTCTGAAAGCCGCTGGCTTCCTGACCCGCGACAGCCGCGTTGTGGAACGTAAGAAATACGGTAAGCGCAAAGCGCGTCGTTCGTTCCAGTTCTCGAAGCGTTAATTGCTGCGAACAACGAATTTCAAAAGGGCTCGCAATCGCGGGCCCTTTTTCTTTTTTAAAGGGTTAGGGTGCGATCATCACCTTCCCGTCGCTCGTTTTCATAGCGTCCGCTAGGTTGGTGATCAGATCGCTCAGTGTCAGACGCTCGGATACATCCGTTTTCCAACGACCGTCCGCGAAACGCGCCTGAACCTCGGTCACAACGCGCATCTGATCGGCCGGCGGGGTGGTCATCATCCAGTTTGTCAGCCAGAACCCCTCGATCTGTTTGCCCATGAAGATCAGCTGCCCGGTTTGGGTCAGAGTTGGGGCGTCGCTGCCGAGTTTGCCATAGCAAATCCAGCGCGCGCGATTGGGCATGGCGCAGAAAATCTGCTCGGAAAGAGGGTCCATGACGGCGTCGAGAAAGACACGGGGCTTCAGCTTGGCACTCAGCTCGGCAAATTGGTGTGAAACGTCAGGGTCCGTTGTGACCAGAACTTCCGCAGCCCCAAGCTCTTTCAGCATCGGAACAGTCTCGGCGCGCCGCACCATGGCGATGGGCTTCAAGCCCAGATCCCGCCCAAGGCTGCACATCAGCTTACCCAACTGGCTGGTGGCGGCTGAAACAACAAACGCATCGCCGTCTTCCTCGGCCATAGCAACCATAGCCATCGCGGTCAGCGGATTGACGATCTGCGCCGCCCCGTCATCGTCCGAGATGTCGGGGCGCAGAGGGATGCACATTTGCATCTGGGTCACGACATATTCGACCCAAGCCCCCGATCCGGCGGCAACAAAGGCGACGCGCAGTCCTTGTAGACCTTCCGCGCCTTTACCCGTTGCCACAACATCTCCGCACCCTTCAAAGCCCGCAGCGGCACCTTTGACACGGGGTTGGCCGTATTCGCCTTTGATGAAGTGAATGTCTGACGGATTGACCGAGGCGGTGCGCAGCCGGATCAGAACCTGTCCGGGGCCGGGGGTAGGGACGGGCAATTCGGCATCGACCAACCACTCAGACGCGTCTGTGATTTTGGGGCCTGTCATGGTGCCGGAATAGCCGTCATGTTTCAGGACAACGGCGCGCATGGTGGAGGGCAAGTCGGTCATTGGTCAGTCCTTGAATTGCGCGTTTCTCCGGATCAGGAGTTGGCCTGATGGCAAAGAAAAACGGCGCGGGGTTCTTGTTGGGTCAAGCCAAACAAAAGCTCCGCGCCGCGTCAATTCTGCCGCTGTCTAACGTCGCGGCATGTGGAGATGGCCGACAGTGGACGGCCTGACCCTTATTGGCTCATCGCATTCTGCAGGTCCTGAAGCTTGGTCAGAACGGCCTCGGGCGAGGCTTTGATCTCATCCAGGATCTTGATCACCTGATCTTTGACACCCTGTGCCATCTCGCTGTTCTGGACCGAGGCGACCATGGCGTCATAGTCGAAGTTCTGAGCTGTCAGCATGCCCTCTTCAACCCAGGAGTTGAACAGCTCCTGACCTTGATCTGCCAGCGAGGCAACCTGATCACCGGCTTGGTCTGCAGCCTCGGACGCCTGATCCGCGATTGAATTGGCGGCCTCTGTAGCCTGATCCGCAACAGATGACGCGGCCTCAGAGGCCTGTTCGGTCAGAGATGACGCCGCTTCGCTGGCTTGTTCCGTGGCCGATTCCAACGCTTCGCTTGCGGCGTCCTGCACGGCCGAGGCCGCTTCGCTGACGGCATCGCTCGCATCCTCGGCTGCGGCTTCAAGTCTTTCGGCCGGCGTCGGTTCAGGTTGGTTGAGATAGAAATACCCGCCCGCGCCAAGACCGACGAGGACGATGATTATAAGAAGAGTACGCGACATTATGAGTCTCCTTTGGAAATTTGTGCCGCTGGGATGATCCAAATCTAGGACGACTCAAAGGGGAATTCTTGTGATTTCTCAGCAGAATACGGGTTTGGGCCAAGCTACGCTGATTGTGCGGCTTGTTCCGGCGACAAAGCGCCCACCGCTTTGCGCTTTGCATTGAATTTCGAGGATATCGCATTACCGCGTTGAGCCTGGCGTTTGAGGTATGGGCGTTGCACGAGAACGTGGTGCCGAGCGAAACCTGCGACGATGCTCGCACTTTACTGCTCGGTCGAATTTTTGGTCTTATGTGAAGGACTTCACTGCCTTTGACCCCAAAATGACCGACACTGCAGTCAGGCGGGGCAAAAGTGACATTGTGGGGGTCGCGCTCGGGTTTGGTCCCCAAATTAACGAGTAACGTTTTTTGTTTGAATAGGCCTATTGGGCCAAAAGGGGCACTGATCTCTCACTTTGTGGTTGAATGTGAGGGGCGGTGTGAGGGGGGCTGGATGAGGGGGTCTTGGCCAGCCCCTCTCTTTGCGCAGAGCAATAAGCCAGTCGGTCTGTAAAAGCAAAGAACCCAATTGGAGATTATGGCGGAGAGACAGGGATTCGAACCCTGGGTGGGCTTGCACCCACAACGGTTTTCGAGACCGTTTTCTACATCAAGACAAAAGTCCTCATATCAATAAAACAAGGGTCTTGTGACAGCAAGATGAGCAGGTTCGGCACAGAAAGCGGGTAGGGGTGTCATAGGAAAGCGTCATAGCGATTGAAGGTGAGTGAATTTCGTCAGCGGTTACCGAACGCGCATTGAAGTTCTGAAGGGCGGGATCCGGCCATTCGCCGCCAGTGCGATGAGATGGTGCCAGGACAGTGAGAGCGGACGTTCAGAATGGCCTGAAACCGAGCATCTCGCCGCACGACGGCATGGCAACTCCGAGTCCAACTCGGACATAGCATATTTGTTTTGCGTGCGCTCGCGGCGCAGATTTCGCTGCAAGCCGATCTGGAAGAATGGCTGCACCACTACAACCAAGAGCACACTCATCAGGGCAAAATGTGTTGCAGAAGAATACCCTTCCAGACCATGATCGAGAGCAAAGAGATCAGGAAGGAAAAGATCCGGAACCAAACTTAATCTGGCATACACCACAGGAAAAACGGCCAACTGTCAGATCACATCGGAACCACTACATGTCAGTACATCAGCGACGCCGAGCAAACCCAGGGCTTTCCGATACGCCATTTCGCCACGCGTTCAACCCCTTGCAGCGTCGACAAATCCGCTCTCCGAACCCTTCGCTCCAGAATGGAGTTCTGCAACGAAGACACGGGCGTTCTTGCGGCACGTCATTGTGGGCGCGAGCCATGATCGTATCTGCTTCGTCGTCGGAGTCTTCCATCAGTTCTTAGCCTCGATTTCTGTTTTGGTTTATACAGCGACTGGAAAAGAAAGTTCCGAGCCCTAAGCCTTGAGATTGAAGGAGCTGCCTATTTCAGTCTGTCCAATGGGACGGCCTGTAATCCGAGGGGTTTTAATAGGACGAACCGGCATTCCTTCGTTCTCTGCAGCTTGGACAGCGAAAGTATACCGAGAACCGTTTCCGCATCCTCGCGGTAGGGCTCGTTGATCTGATTATATGTCGTCTGCCTCAGAGATGAGCGACTCCGAGTAGAGGTGCCGAAGTTGAGTCTCTGAAACGCCATCCGCTTCCATAATCAATTGCACCATGGGATCGGCCAAAAGTTGGTCGAGCAAGAACTGCGACAACTGCTTTGAAGACAATTTATCCTTTGCGCGGGCTCTCTCCAAATCAGTAAGAGAAACGGTCAAGGTACGCGCCAGACCGGGGTAAGATTTCCGTGGATGCAGACAGATTAACACCGAGGCCTTCCAGGCTTCTGGGTCCGAATAATCTGGTGGTGCGGAAAGCTCAGTTTCTATGTCGTACTCGCCTGCCGGGAGTAATTCGTCGAAGCCAGGGAAAGTAAACGGCCTGGAAAAGACTGCGATTGTCTTGCTGATTATCTGGTTCATTTGGGTAATTCTCCTTTGCTGATACCGCTCGCTCGGAGATGCAGACAAGAACAAGCCACCCACTCCCGGCAGGGTATTATCAGTTTTGAGGTTTAGGCTTTGGTTTTTCCGGGACGACGTCAGGCGCTTCAGACGTAACTTCTTTTTTCGGCGCGTCCGCATCGTTTTCCTTCAGTGCGGCAGCCGCTCTGGTCGTCAGGTCTTTGAAAGACATCATTTTGATCCTTTGATTGTCCGCAACACCTACGAGCCCAGATAGGGTGTGAAAAGTGAATGCGGCTACGTCCAATATAGGGATTGGGTGCCTCATTTACTACGTAAAGCCGTAGAATAAGACGAATGGCTGAAGCAGAACCGAGGCGGCGGCACCTTGGCGCGCTATTTTCGATTCGAGTATGGGCGATCAGTGTTCGCTGCGTTGCAGTCAACCAAAGCGCTATCACCATGGAAGACTTTTGCTACATCGGGTGCAGCCATGCCGCGCGAGAGCGCGCTATACTTCATTCTCAGCTTCACCTCGCCACCAGGGCGAAGCAGCCAATTGGTGTTTTCTACAACGATATGATCACTGGTGGCTCCGACGAACGTGACGCCAGCAGGGAATATTAGACCCGCCGCATCAGTGTCCTGGAGTCCGATCGCAAGGATCGACCGAGTATTCGAAGGACTGTCTAAAGTCACACACTGCATTGAAGGTATAGGATAATTCATTTGCAAGGGATTTGGATTTGATTTGGTCTTCGTTTCGATCACTTCCGCCCAAAGCGTAAAAACATCTGTGTAAAGCCCGTCGATCGCGTATCCCGAAACGGGATCGGTACCCAGCAGGATGGCCTCACCCAGACGCAGGTTGTTGATCTTTCCGGTCGCCCCCTTGCCAAGCGCCCATGGCAAACTGGCAGAGCCGCCGCCTGACACTGTTTCCAGAGCGGGTCCACTTGCAAGTTCGGTGTCGGCGGCAAGCGACGAAAGCAATTCCATTGCTCCTGCAGAGGGTGCCACATGACCCAGACAGGCAAAATTTGCGCCAATCCCCTTCAGAGAAATCCCTTTCATTCTAAGAATTTGAGACACAGTGCTTTCAAGGTGTTCAGGCAAGATGCCATCCCGCATATCCCCCATTTCCACCATCAGGATAATATTGTGAGTAATGTTCTTCCCCAGCGCCTCGATGGCCAGGCTGGCGATAATGTCCATCTCAGTGTTGAAGCTGACATCGCAGTTATCAAGGACTTGCGCGACCTGGCTCAGCATGGGCGTTCGGATCAAGGATATGGAGCACGAGATTCCAGCATCGCGCATACGCATGATATTGCTGATCCGCGCGTCCGCCAGCCCTGTCACGCCACCTTCAAGCATAGCATTCGCAATCTCAGGATGACCGCAAACGGCTTTTGTCACACCTGTCACCGATATTCCGCGGGGTCTAAGGTGGTCGACCAGGAACCGTGTGTTGTACCGAATTTTGTCCAGATCAACGTCGATACGCAGCTTGCTCATTCAATCGTCGTAACACGTAAGGGTTGCAAGCGCGGAAAGGCAGATAGAACCATATTCACCAAGTTTTTTGGAGGTCGGTTCAATGCGTCAGTGACCGGGAGATACAATTTGCAGTTGTAGTCTGTGATGGCCTTTGAAATCTCAACATCATTCATTCCTTCATGGTTGATCGTCATGCCAATTACCTCTGTGTTCGCAAATGCCTCGATCAGGGTGATTTCATCGCAAGGGGCGGGCATAGTCATGTTGGGGAAATCACATCGACGTTTTCGTTTAGGCGCGTGTTGAAGAATAACTGCATGTGGCTGACTGCCTCGCAGAATGAAGGCTGATGTGCAAAAAGCCGGATGGCTTAGCGCGCCCTGGCCCTCGATCACTATTACATCCGGGTGCTCACCCTCGGATGCCGCAACGACAGCGCGCTCAAGTTCGCCACAACAAAATTGCGGCGGCACCGAATCCATCGCGACACCATACTTGGCGCCCTGCATCAAGCCAGTTTGGCCGGTGCCGACCAAAACTGTTTTGATCCCATGCGCGTTAAGTGCGCCTGTCAGGATTGTCGCGGTTGTACGCTTTCCAATTGCACAATCGGTGCCGAACACCGCGATGCGGATCGCCTGGACGTCTCCAATACTGCCATCTAACAGGCGCAGGTCGGGATTTGGCCGCGGCTTGCGAATGTCGCGTATCGTGACATCGTGAATTTTGGCCAATCCGGCGAGCTCCTTGTCATCGCTAAGAAATTCATGCAGCCCACTGACGATGTTCATTCCGAGCGTTATCGCATCCACAACAACTTCGCGATCCTCAAGGGACATTCTGCCGCTGGCCGGCGCCATTCCGTAAATAAAAGTGTCGGGGATCGTAGCTTCATTAGCGACGGCGGCATCAAGATCATCGAAGATGGGAACCTGATTTGCGATATTATCAAGCACTTTGCCACTGTCACAACCGCCATACGTGCTGTCGATCACCGAAAGAACGCGATAGGCCTGTGAATGTCGAACGAGACCATTAGCCGTCTTGCCATCGATCTTTGCGAAGTTTCCTTCGCAATACACAATTGCAGACGGTGTATCTGTCACGAGTGTCTTGCGGTGAAGCTCTGGAAAAACTGCTTGTTCAGGCGCCAGCTTTTGCGCATCGCTGGCAACGAACTGCTTGGCATCCGACGCAAGGGGTACGGGTTTCATATTTGTTCCTTTTTAGAGTGTGAAACGCGCGTCCTTGGTAAGGACGGGCAAAAATTGTGAAGTTTGGGAAAGTGGGCTTTCTGTCTGAATTCTCACTGGTTCAGAACACACAGCCCTTCTGATCGATGATAGTTTTTGTGGCATTGCCACCCATTGCCGGATCGGTCGATATGGGCATTTGCCGGTAGCTCGATTGCATTGCAGCGATCACCGGACGCCTCGTAGCCACGTTCGCATTTCCATCCAACTCCATGGATCGCGTCATCGTAGAAAGCATTTTCAGGCACAAAGACGGCATCGCACCGTCCGTCGCGCTCAAAGTACCCACGCTCGCATGTCCAGGGACGCCCGCTGGTTGATGCGTTCAGAAAAGCGTTTTCCGGCACCGCTACTGCCACGCATGCTTCTCCGTCTATTTCGTAGCCACGGTTGCAACGCCATGCAGATCCATAAGTGCTGTTCGTCAGGTAAGCATTATCCGGCACCACGATTTTCTGGCAGCTATCGTCTACTCTTGTGTATCCACGCAGGCACCGCCACCTCTCACCTGATGGATCGAGATATCCACCCTCAGGCACAATCACTTCAGTGCATGTGGTGCCGCCAACTGCAACAAAGCCGTGCATACATGCCCACCCTGAGCCGTAGGTTCTGTTTGTGGGGTAGGCATTTCCCGGCACGACAATGGCCACGCATTCTTCGCCTTCCAACCGATAGGACAAATCGCATTCCCAACCGTCGCCATACTTTTTGGGATGCGCGTTATCCGGGATCGAATTTGTTTCGGCCGATGCGGGACTTGATGAGATAAAGGAGCCCACCAAGCAGCTGAAAACGGCAACAAACAACGCAGTCATGAAGTGAGAGCAAAACCAGTGCTGATTTTTTCTATTTGTCCTGGTGCAAACGGCGTCGTCCGAAAGTTGAGTTGTTGAGTTACGATTCATCCAGGTTCAGCCCCTCAATACAGGCCTGCGCCAGATCTTTGTTTGGAGTTTGGGATCCTGGTACCGTTGCCCAGCCAGCGGCCATGACGGCATCCTTCTGCTTGAAAGACGAAGCTTCTTTGATTGTCGTCAGTTTTTCGGCGCGTTGGGCGTCAGTTCTCGCCATGTCGACGCAGACCGGAACCAACGCAGCGATTACATTGTCGCGGGACATGGCGTTGGCCATCTTGTCCGCGCTACCGCCGGTCATCCATCCACCCCAAGAAAATCCAACGACGCCTACGAAAACCCCTCCGATCAGGGCACCGTAGATTCCGGGTTTAAGCCATTCGGGCGTGTTCATAATCTATTCCTCCTGCGGGGAAAGCGCCGCATCGCTGTCATTGTTAGATGTAGCCAAGGTCTGGTCGTGCTTGAGCGCCAGTTCAAAATCTTCTGGGTCAATTGGGCGCATTTCTGTGCGGCCTGGCTTGCTGCCCTTGCCCTGAACGGTCAGGTAGGTTCCGGTTCTTCGATATGCTTCGAAACTCAGGCCCTGGAGTAGTTCTTCTTCAACAACTACTTCATACTCGCCTGCAGGAAGTTCATCCGGGTAGCCGGACAAAGAGAACGGATTTGAAAACGTCACCAAAGAACTGGACGATCTCGTGCTCACCTTGGTCCTCCATATAGTTTGTTGGATCTTCCCCGCGCAGTCTGCCGCGGTACACGCTCGTAAGCGCCGCGGTAGTACTGGCGTTGTAATTTAGAATAATGTGCAAATGGCAGACGCGCGCTGATCGATGTTAGTCTGCGGCCAATGACCTGAGATTTTATTGGAATCTCAAATGCATTTAGTGCCCGAGGATCAGGTACTGCCAAAAATTGACTAACCTGCGTCAGTGCAACGATGTTTGGATTCCTGCAACGTGATGTGTGTTGGCGGGATATTTGCTGGCGTGTTCTTAACGAGTATTTGAGAAGCGCAGGAAATCCAGTACCGCAATCGGACTGTATTTATCTTGCGCTTCTTTTTCAGTGAAATCCCAAATCTGCCGAAGCGAATGGCGTCTCTAACCAGGCAACTATCATCAAAATCCCGGCATCGCTGAAGGGGTGAACTTATTGCTTCAACAGTGGCCCGGCCTGATCCAGATAAGTGGGGTCAAAACCGGCCAACGTCACCAGTCCGTCATAATCATCAAATACCACTTGCCCGGATTGAAAAGTAACCAGCCCCTTTTCCCGCAGTTGCCGTAGGACACGATTAACATGTACGGCACTCAGTCCCAGCGTATCGGCAAGGTGGTATTGTGTCAGTGGGCAGGCGTATCCCGTCTTGCTTGCCATCCCGACCTGAGTCAGCCTCACACCAAGTTCCAATAGAAAATGCGCCATGCGCTCACCCGCATCTCGCCGTCCTATGTTGACCAGGTGCTCAACCACCATCGCTTCATCTCGAGAGACCGCCCAAAGAATTGCTGTCGCCAGCCGGGGCGTTTGCGCAAATGCTTCCAGGAGATCATCCACCACTACTTCAATGGCTTGGATTTCCATGATTGGTTCTATGCTGTGATCCGAGGTGTGCAGCAGAACGCTTCGCAAGCCCAGAAAGTCACCCGGTATTTGGAAATCGACGATCTGACGCGACCCGTCAGTCTGGGTTTTGTAGGAACAAACCCAGCCCGAGGCCAGAATGTAGGCAGCCTGCTCTGATTGCCCTTGATGCACAAGGTCACGTCCGGCTTCAAAGGTTCTGCGACGCTTGTGCAGGCGTGCCAATGCCGCAAGTTCAACCTCAGTCAGAGCGACGAAGTTTGAAAGCTTTCGGGTGAGTGGACTGTTTTTGATAGTGCGCAAGTGTTCTTCCTTCATCGATGAGCAGCTCGCGAAACTATCCGACGACAAGACTGCTTTCGATCAGTTAAGTATACAGCAATCTATGCCAGTATGATGCAATTCATTGTGGCGCTTCCTTGCTTGGACGCCTGTTAAAAAAGGACGTCTACCATGGCTGACCGGCAAGACCACTCTGGAATGGCCGCACTCTCAATTTGTGAAGCGCTTTTGCTTGCAATCAAAGATCGTGAGCTCCTGCCCGAACATGAAATTGTGGGAGTTCTGCGTGACGCAGCTGCTGCCCACGAAACAGCGGTCGGCAATAACGATGAAAAGGATATGCACCAGGCCGTCGCCTTTCTCATTAACCGGATCATTGCTTCCGGCTATCGGGTTCGGCAGTAGCGTAAAGTCCCGTATCGGAAAAACAAGATTATGCTCGTCAAAAAAGCTTAACAGCAAGAAGACACAAAATTGGCGTCTCGTTTCTAATCAGTTCAAACACGAAGCAAAAACCAATGTTTCAATACTTGCCATATCCCGCGTCTTGCTCGTCCGACCGAGCCGCGGCGAAGGTACGGTTCCCGTTAACGCAAATACAACGGCTGCGAATGACCTGATTGGTGACACTTGCCGCGACGCAACAATAAGTACGCCGCGACCGCGAGCAAGTGCTGCTTTAGCGAAGGCTCCAGATCGAAAGACGGCAAAGTCAGCTTACCGTGAGTTCACCAAAGCCCATATTTCGCTTGCGCAGCGAACGGCAGGAACGCGGTCAGCAGCCGCAGCATCCGAGGGGTGCACTGGATGTCTCCTTTGGGCCGTCCGTGATGTATCCTCTCGCCATGCGACAGCTGATACTGCGTTGCCTCTGATGTCGGCAGGGAGCCCTTTTTGACCAATGCCGCGCAGTGTTCTAACCGGAGCAATCGGTGCATTTCGGCCATTGAACTTTGTTTGCTCGGAATGGATGTTGGAGTTCGTGTGAATTCCGCAGATGCAAGCCGGCCTAACAAATTCTCTGCACCGTTCTACGCATCTCCGTATAGTGTAGTTGTTGTGAAGTCGCAGGGGTTCGTATCGGCGGATAGCCACCCCGAAAGCGCAGTCAAGGAGAGGCGTTGCCATGAGATCGCGTAGTGACATTACCGCTCTGAAAACCCTGGTTATATCAGGCGGACACACGTTGTCGCTGGTCAGTGGCGATGTCGAAGACCGAGTTACATTTCAGCTCGAACGCTTAGTTTCGGAAGGACTGGCTACGCGAGATTCACCAAAATCCAGACAAGGTACAACATACCGCATCACCGCGTTGGGTAAAAAAGTATTGCAGGAATTTGAAGATGATCAAAAAGGGTGACGGTATGAAGCGGATTTTTTGCAGGATATTTGGGCACAAGTGGCGCGTTCGCTGGGCATCGACCTACCCCTTTCATCATTGTCTTCGCTGCGGGGTGGGTGGAGATATCCACTGCAATGAAGTTCACTAAAGGGGGGTAGGAAACACAGATCCAATCGCGCCATTGCTTCGAAAAGCAGCGAAAGACAGTGTTTGCGATTTCAGGATCTACCACTCAGCGGCCAATATGGCCGCTGAGTGGAGTTGCTTAAAAGCAATTTACTGCAATTGCAGGTTTTCGGCGGACGTCTTGCCGCGCATCCGGTCTTCTTTCAGATCGAAGCCGACCTTTGCGCCTTCTTTCAGGCTGTCGAGGCCGGAGCGCTGAACCGCGCTGATGTGCACGAATGCGTCGCCGCTACCGTTATCCAATTCGATGAAGCCGTAGCCTTTAGTTTCGTTGAACCATTTTACTGTTCCGGTCGTCATGAGATTATCCTTTCAATGACATGTGCGCCCGCCGGGATTGGCCGGGGCTGTTTGCTGCGTTAGGCAGCAGGTTGGGTGAACTCACCAATATTGGAGAGCATTCGCATAAGACCGTCCTGCGCTTGGGCGGGGTCGATCTTGTGTTTTTGGTGCCCGTTCCGCTGACGCGTTGCGTGACCAACCGTTCGCGGTTTTGGCGACGGTGCAATTTTGGCAGCACAGGGCTTTTGCGGTTGTGCAACCCGACTGCGTTTCGCAGGCTCGGCTTGCGTTTCATCGCCATTTGGCAGCCTGTTGCCGATCAGCTTTTCGATATCCCGCAGGAGGGGCATCTCTTCGCGATCACACAGTGAAATTGCGGTGCCGGTTCTGCCTGCGCGAGCGGTCCTGCCGATGCGATGCACGTAGGATTCCGGCACATTCGGAAGCTCATAATTCACCACATGAGACACATCGTCGAAGTCGATGCCCCGTGCCGCAATATCGGTTGCCACAAGGACGGTGGTCGCCCCTGTCCGGAACCCCGCCATGGCGCGTTCGCGCTGAGGCTGGCTTTTGTTCCCGTGAATGGATGCGGAGTTGATCCCGGCGGCAAACAAATACTTGCAGACGTTGTCAGCCCCGCGTTTGGTGCGCGTGAAAACAACGGCGCGATGCACGTCCTTGTCCGACAGAATGTCTGCCAATACACGGCGTTTGTCCTGCTTGGCCACATGCCGGACGCTCTGCGCGATCCGTTCAATCGGCTTTGAAACAGCCGCCACCTGAACCTCTGCCGGATCGTTCAGGAAGTCATCAGCGAGTTTTCTGATCTGCCCCGGCATTGTTGCCGAAAGCAGTGCCGTCAGGCGAGCCTCGGGCAGTTTTGCCATGATCTTGCGAATGCTGGGCAGAAAGCCCAGATCCAGCATCTGATCAGCCTCATCCACCACAATGGCTTTGGTTGCGGACAGGTTGATAACGCCTGTGCCAAGGTGGTCGAGCAGGCGTCCGGGTGTTGCCACCACAATGTCCACACCGCCGCTGAGAGCCTTGATCTGCCTGCCGGGGCGTACGCCACCGACGACAAGTGTCGCCGTGATCTGGCTGAACTTGCTGTAAGCGCGGATGTTGTCCACGATCTGCGCCGCAAGCTCGCGCGTCGGCGTCAGGATCAATGTCGTGCACTGTTTCGGAGCGGGTTTTGATCTCTCACGCTCAATCCGATGCAACAGTGGCAATACAAATGAGGCGGTTTTTCCTGTGCCGGTCTGGGCAATGCCGATCACGTCGCGCTCAGATTGCAGCAGCGGAATGACCTTGGCCTGAATGGGCGTAGGGGTCGAATATCCTTGAGCCTTGATGGCCTTCAGGATGGGCTCGGCAAGGCCGAGGGTGTCAAATGTCGTCAAAAGCGTTTGGTCTCGTGCCATAAACGCGGTTCACCGCTATCGGCACTTGGTCTCTCTAATCTACTGGGAAGCTCGTATGAAATAGCCGCCGTCGTTTCGTTGCTCTCAAGGAGCTATTCAAGACAACGATCTGGGAATCATGGGCGAGAATACTTTGCCGCTGATCTGGTCATCCACACGCGGCGTTGCGACTCACCTACAGGGCAAAGGTTAAGAAAGCAACAACTCATTTAAGAGCAGACATTTGCCAAGGTTACGTTGTCCGCAAAGCCGGAATAGCAAAGTCTTGGATTGAATGTCCGGTTTGCTGATTGCCGCCATGTCCTCGGCGAACGGAGTGGCGGATTTGTCCGCGATCTGTGAATTCAGGCTCGCCCAAATTTTGCTGTCGCAGCGAATGTCGGCAAAGCGGGTTGCAACCGCAGCATCGAGACGGGTGGCAGATGTCGGCTATGGGCCGAAATAGCTATCGTGAATGAGGATGCTGGTCTCAGTAGATTTTTTTGGGGAAAGAAAATGAAAAACTATTTTGATCTACCTGAAAGCAGACCCATCTGTTGTTCAAGACAAGTGCACTCGGTCGTGAGTAGGGCTACGAGAATGTATTCAGGTACAGTACTGGTCGCGAAATAATGGCGGAGAGACAGGGATTCGAACCCTGGGTGGGCTTGCACCCACAACGGTTTTCGAGACCGCCCCGTTCGACCACTCCGGCACCTCTCCGCGGGGGTCTGTGAGGGGGGGATTTAGTGAGGAACGCTCAGGGGTGCAAGCAGAAAATTCCCAGAAATCACATTCCTTGGATTTTCCATTGCCTGCCGCAACAAAACACCTAGGCTGATAGTCATGAAAAATCGAGTTGAGTGTTCTGTTGTCCCATTGCTCGCGCTGCTTGTCGCACTTGTTTTGATCCCTGTTTCTTCGGCTGCGGCCAATCGCGACCGGATCGAAGCCTTCCTCAATACCACCGGGTTTGATGTGGCGCTGGAGAGTATCGCGCTAGCGTCTGGCTCCGCCCCTGAAATGCTGGGCATTGATCCCGATGGCTTCGGATCCGACTGGACCCGTCTGACCGAAGAGGTGTTCGATACCGAGCTCATGCATGAAACGGCGGTCTCGATTCTCGAAGAGACGCTGAGCGATGAGGCGCTGGCCCATGCGGTCGAGTTTTATGCCTCGGATCTGGGGCAAAGGCTGGTTGAGGTCGAAAACGCGGCGCATCTGAATGAGGATGAAGAGGCCAAACAGCAGGAGGGACAGGAAATTGTTGCTGGCCTTGTGCAGGATGGCTCGCCCCGTGTGGAGCAGCTCAAGCGGATGAACAATGCGATTGATGCCAGCGGGACTTCGTTGCGTGCCCTGCAGGAGATCCAATTGCGGTTTCTTCTGGCGGCCAGCGCGTCTGGCGTGATCGACCTGCAGTTGGACGCGGATGAGTTGCGGTTGATGCTGCGGCAGAATGAGGCCGGGATGCGTCAAGCTCTGCAGCTTTCAGCGCTAGCAGGGGCTGCCTATACCTATCAGGATTTCTCGGACGAAGAGGTCGAGGCCTATGCCGAGGCGCTTGAACAGCCATTGATGCAAGAGGTCTATGAGCTTCTGAACGCGATCCAATATGAGATCATGGCGATGCGGTTCGAGGTTCTGGCAGCCCGGATGGCAGACCTTCATCCGGCTCAGGATATCTGATGCGTCTGGCACTTGCTTTTGTGGTGGCGTTTCTCTGCGCGCTGCCAGCTGTCGCGAATGAGCGGGCCAATCGGCTGGCGCATGCCATGAAGCTGGATCAGGTTGTAGGAATTCTGATCGACGAAGGCATGGTCCATCAGCAGGAACTCGAAGAGAGCCTGCTGGACGGTGACGGAGGCCCTCTGTTTCACGATCAGGTTCAAGAGATCTATAACCATTCTTGGATGAAGTCTCGTCTGACCGAAGCCTTCGCCGAGGGCATGACGAAGGAGCAGATGGACCAGGCAATCGTTTTCTTCGAAAGCGATCTGGGGCAGACGATCGTGACGCTGGAGAACTCGGCCCGCAAAGCCTTTGCAGATGAGGCAATCGAAGAGATGGCGAACGAGGCCTATGAGGGCACGGAACCCGCCTCGCCCCGGTTCGAACTGGTCGAGGAATATATCCGCGCGAACGACCTGATTGACCAGAATGTCCAAGGCTCGCTGAGTGCGGATTACAACTTTTTCCTAGGGCTCTACGGCGACAGTTTGGCCGAATACGAAGAGGTTCTGGATGGGTTGCTGGCGCAGAAAGAAACTGTGACGGCGGAGACGACCACATGGTTGTATTCCTTTCTGCTTCTGGCCTATCAACCGCTGGATGAGGTCGAGATGCGCGAGAATATCGCGTTTTCTCGAACCGAGACCGGGCAGGCCCTGAACGCGGCCCTGTTCAAAGGGTTTGACGAGATGTTTGATGGGATCTCGTACAGTCTGGGTGCGGCGGTGGCGCAGGTTTGGCAATCCTCTGATCTCTGACCAGTTTTGAGTGTTGACTTTGCCTTTCATTATGTGGATAAGCGCGCATCCCGGCCGGTTCTCCGCGCCGGGTGTCGTTATTATATGACCCTTTGAAACTTCACGGGGTCTTCCACACAGCCCAAACAGGGCGCGCTGTTCGAGGTGGCTTTCAAGCCCAAAACGCCCGGTAGGGGACCACAGAACGCGGGTTAGAAAAGGAAAGACGCATGTTTGCGGTCCTCAAGACTGGCGGCAAGCAGTACAAGGTTCAGGCGGGCGACGTGCTCCGCGTTGAAAAACTGGCTGCCGACGCAGGTGAAAAAGTTCAATTCAACGATGTTCTGATGCTGGGCGGCGACGCTCCGGTTGTTGGCGCACCTTTCGTTGAAGGCGCAGGCGTACAGGCCGAAGTGATCGAACAGATCAAAGGTGACAAGGTCATCAAATTCGTCAAGCGCCGTCGTAAGCACAGCTCGAAGCGTACCGTTGGCCACCGTCAGAAGCTGACTCTGGTCAAAATCACCGACATCCTTTCGTCGGGCGCTGACAAGTCGGGCATCAAAGCTGCAACCGGGTCTGCTCCGGCTGGCGAAGCGGCACCTGCTGCAAAGCCTGCCAAAAAAGCGGAAGCCAAAGCAGAGGCACCCGCCGCTGCTGCCGCTGACGATCTGACCAAGCTGAACGGTGTTGGCCCTGCCGCTGCCAAAAAGCTGGTTGAAGCCGGTATCGAGAGCTTTGCCGCTCTGGCCGCCTTGTCGGACGAGCAGATTGCTGCTATCGACACCATCAAAGTGAAGCCCGAATGGGTTGAGCAAGCCAAAGAGCTGGCTCAAGGCTAAGGAGAGAGAGAATGGCACATAAAAAAGCTGGCGGTTCCTCCCGTAACGGTCGCGACTCAGCTGGTCGCCGCCTTGGCGTGAAACTGTATGGTGGCCAGGCGGCCATCGCAGGCAACATCATCGTACGTCAGCGCGGCACCAAGTTCTGGCCGGGCGAAGGCGTAGGCATGGGCAAAGATCACACCATCTTTGCAACCGTTGATGGCGCTGTGAAGTTCCACAAGGGACTCAAAAACCGCACCTTCATTTCGGTCCTGCCAGTGGCGGAGGCCGCAGAGTAAGCCGAAACCCAGAAGGTTTAATAAAAAATTCATGGGGGACCGGCAGAAAATGCCGGTCCCTTTTTCGTTTTAACGCAGTCGTGATCCAGAACAGCAATGCCCGTCGCAACTACTAGCTTTCTCATATTTGCCGCCTCACAGGTCGGTACGCCGGGACCGGCCAACATGGTCCTGATGGGAACAGGTGCGCGCTATGGCTTTCGCGCCGCGTTGCCCTTTGTGGCCGGGGTCGTTTTGGGCAAGCAGCTGATCATCTGGCCTGTGGGCTTTGGTCTGATGCAGGTTGCCGATCAGGCTCCGCTGGCGTTTGAGGTGCTGAAATACGCTTCTGCTGCCTATATTTGCTGGCTGGCCTGGAAGATCGCCAATCTAAGGCTGTCTCGTGCAACTGCAGATGGGAAAGCACCGGGCTTTTTGTCTGGGCTCATAGTTCATCCGCTGAACCCCAAGGCCTGGGCAATGATCATTGCAGGGTTCACGGGGTTTGTTGCGGCGGGGACGTCCAGTTTTGAGGCGACGCTCACGATCGCTCTTTGTTTGTTGTTCTGCCAGGTCGTTTTGCACCCGATCTGGACATTTGCAGGGGACCGGATCGCCCATGTGGTAGAAGGTCGGCCTGCGGAAAAATATCTGATGTGGACGCTCGCCAGTCTGACTGTTGCGTCCGTACTTTTTGTGTTGTTCGGAGGAGGAACGCACTCATGAAACTTGAAGCAATCATAAATCAGCCGGTCATCGAAACCGAGCGGTTCGATCTGCGCCCTCTGCGTCGGTCGGACATGGGGCTTATCGAACATTACGCAGGCGATGAGCGTGTGGCGCGGATGACCACGTCGATCCCGCACCCGTTGCCGCCGGGCTCGATTGAAGCCTTCGTGACCCGCTCGATGGCGGAAGACCGGGATGAGGACGTCTGGGCGATGGATGCCACCAAGGACGGCGGGCCCGAGCTGATCGGCCTGATCTCTCTGCAGCGGCTTGATCGCAACCAGTCCGAGGTTGGCTATTGGGTTGCGCCTGTCTATTGGAATACGGGCATTGCCTCGATGGCCGTTGAGGCCCTGGTCGGTGCCAACCCGCTTGAGAACGCCAATATGTTCGCCAGCGTGTTTCAGGACAATCCGGCCTCAGCGCGGGTACTGACCCACTGCGGGTTCCAGTATCTGGGCGATGCGGAAAGCTATTCGGTGGCGCGCGACGCGAATGTGCCCACCTGGACCTATACAAAGAAACTCTGACTTGTGGCCGGTGGGGCCTTTGCAGTAGGGGACAGACCATGAAATTTCTCGATCTAGCAAAGGTCTACATCCGGTCCGGGGCCGGAGGTGGCGGCTGCGTCAGCTTCCGACGCGAAAAGTACATTGAATACGGCGGACCTGATGGCGGGGACGGCGGCAAAGGCGGGTCTGTCTGGGCCGAGGTCGTGGACGGGCTGAACACCCTGATCGACTTCCGCTATCAGCAGCACTTCTTTGCCAAGAACGGACAACCGGGCCGGGGTCAGCAACGCACCGGTAAGGATGGTGACGACATCATCCTGCGCGTTCCCGTCGGGACCGAGATCCTCGATGAGGACGAAGAGACCGTGATTTGCGACCTGACCGAGGTCGGGCAGCGGGTTCTGCTGGCCAAAGGTGGCAATGGCGGTTTTGGCAACCTCCACTTCAAGTCGGCCACCAACCAGGCACCGCGTCGAGCCAACCCGGGGCAGGCGGGCATTGATCGCACCATCTGGCTGCGGCTGAAACTGATCGCGGACGTTGGCCTGTTGGGCATGCCCAATGCCGGCAAATCGACCTTTCTGGCCGCAACTTCGAACGCGCGGCCTAAAATCGCCGACTATCCGTTTACCACTCTGCACCCCAATCTGGGCGTGGTCGGCGTGGACAATGTGGAATTTGTGGTGGCCGACATTCCCGGCCTGATCGAAGGGGCGCATGAAGGGCGCGGGATCGGAGATCGGTTCCTCGGTCACGTTGAACGTTGCGCCGTGTTGCTGCATCTGGTCGATGGCACCTCGGAAACCGTGGCCGAAGACTACCGCACCATTATCCATGAGCTTGAGGCTTATGGCGGAGAATTGGCCGACAAACCTCGGATCACGGTTTTGAACAAAGTTGACGCGCTGGATGATGAAGAACGTGACTTGGCCAAGGCCGAGCTGGAAGAGGCCGTTGGCGGCCCCGTCATGACGATGTCAGGTGTCGCGCATCTGGGCGTGACCGAAGTGCTGCGCGCCCTCCGTGCTCAGATCGACGAAAACCGCCTGCGCCAGAAACCTGCCGAGGAGGCCGCGCCGTGGCAACCCTGACCGCAGCCCGTCGGCTGGTGGTCAAGATCGGGTCCGCTTTGCTGGTGGATCGGAACACGGGGCAGCTACGCTCGGATTGGCTGAAATCACTGGCTCAGGACGTGGCCTGGCTGAAAGGGCAGGGCACGGATGTGATTCTGGTGTCTTCTGGCTCAATCGCTTTGGGTCGGGGTGTTTTGTGCCTGCCTGCAGCGGCGTTGGCTCTGGAGCAATCTCAAGCCGCAGCTGCTGTTGGTCAGATCCGTCTGGCGCGTGCTTACGAAGAGGCGCTGACCCCGCACCAGATCACCACGGCTCAAGTGCTGGTGACGCTCGAGGATAGCGAGGATCGTCGCCGCTATCTGAACTCACGCGCGACACTTGAGACGCTTTTGGGCCTCGGCGTAGTGCCCATCGTCAACGAAAACGACACTGTTGCCACGGACGAGATCCGCTACGGCGACAATGACCGGCTGGCCGCCCAGATCGCGGTAACCGTTGGTGCGGACCAGTTGATCCTTCTGTCGGATGTGGACGGGTTCTATACTGGCAATCCGAACGAAGATGCCTCGGCCACGCGCTACGACACGATCGACCAGATCACGCCCGAGATTGAGGCGATGGCCGGAGACGCCGGTTCAGGCCTCTCCAAGGGCGGCATGAAGACCAAGCTGATGGCGGCCAAGATGGCGACGGCTGCAGGTTGCGATATGGCGATCACTGAAGGTTCGACGCTCAACCCATTGCAATCTCTTGAGAATGGCGCGAACAGAACGTGGTTCACGGCGACGCTTGATCCGCATGCAGCGCGCAAGCGCTGGATCTCGGCTATGAAACCGCGCGGAGAGATCACGATTGACGATGGCGCCGCAAAGGCGCTTTCAAATGGCAAAAGCCTGTTGCCTGCGGGTATCGTCGAAGTGACCGGTGATTTTGGACGCGGCGATCCGGTCGCCATTCTTGACCTGCAAGAGCGTCGACTGGCGCAGGGCATCAGCCGCTATACCGCGCAAGAGGCTGACGCGATAAAAGGGCGAAAATCCTCAGAGATTGAGGCAACGCTGGGCTATCCTGGTCGCGCAGCGTTGATCCACAGGGATGATTTGGCGCTATAAAGGCGCAGAAAGGCTAAGGTTATGAAGGATCTCGACAATATTCCCGCTCTGATGGCCGATCTGGGTAAACGCGCGAAAGCTGCAGCGCGCGAGCTGGCCTTTGCCTCGGCGGAGCGTAAGCACGCAGCGCTGATCGCGGCGGCTGAGGCCGTCTGGGCCAATCGCGCTCAGATCATCGAAGCCAACAAGAAGGATCTGGAGTTCGGACGTGAAAAGGGCCTGAGCCCCGCCATGATGGACCGTCTGATGCTGGATGAGGACCGCATTCAGGGCATGGTCGATGGGTTGCGAACGGTGGCTGATCAGACCGATCCGGTGGGCGAGGTGATGACCGAGTGGGACATGCCCTCGGGCCTGAATATTCAGCGTGTGCGCACGCCGTTGGGTGTCATTGGGGTGATATACGAAAGCCGCCCTAATGTAACCGCCGATGCTGGCGCGTTATGCCTGAAGTCCGGCAATGCCGTGATCCTGCGCGGTGGATCCGAGAGTTTTCACTCCTCCACCGCCATCCACGCCTGTCTGGTCGAAGGTCTGAAGGCCGCGAACTTGCCTGAGGACTCAATTCAACTCGTGCCGACCCGTGACCGCGCGGCGGTGCAGGAATTGCTGACCATGACTGACTATGTCGACGTCATCGTTCCGCGGGGCGGCAAAGGGCTGGTTGGGCTGGTTCAGCGTGAGGCGCGTGTACCGGTCTTCGCCCATCTAGAAGGCATCGTGCATATCTACATCGACAAGGCCGCCGACCCGCAAAAGACCTTGGACGTGGTGCTGAACGCCAAGACCCGGCGTACCGGTATTTGTGGCGCGGCAGAGTGTCTGTTGATCCATCAGGGTGTGACCGAAACCCTCGGGCGCGACGTGATTGCCGCGCTTTTGGCCGCAGGGGTCGAGGTTCATGCCGAAGGTGTTCTGGCCGTCGACGGAACCACCCAAGCCACCTCTGAGGATTGGGGCAAAGAGTTTCTGGACAGCATCATTGCCGCCAAACCTGTCGCCGACATTGACGCCGCCATTGCGCATATCCAGCACTTTGGCTCGAACCACACCGATTGCATCATGACCGAGGATGACGCGGCTGCGGCCCGCTTCTTCCAGCGGTTGGACAGCGCCATCCTGATGCACAATGCGTCAACGCAGTTTGCGGATGGCGGTGAGTTCGGAATGGGCGCTGAAATCGGAATTGCCACGGGCAAAATGCATGCACGAGGTCCTGTCGGTGCAGCACAACTGACCAGTTTTCAATATCTGGTGCGCGGAAACGGTACAACCCGAGCCTAGAACCTCAGGGTGACGCGGGTTGTGCCGGTCTCGACCGCAACCCGCCGCCCCATGGCCGCCGCCGTTTCCGGCAGCAAGGCAAACTGAACCTGCGCAGGGGTGAGTTTGTTGGCGAAGTTGCCCGTGGCAGCATTCTTCCACAAGTCATTGTCAATGTTCAGTTTATCGGCCGTCCCAGTCACCTGCCAACTGGTGTCAGAGGTCGAGATATCGACCTGCCCACCAAACGGCATCGCGCTCTCGCAGCACATAAGGGCCAGAAAGGCCAGTTTGACCTGATTGCGTGGCACAGCCTCGGTCAGGTTCCAGTTGACCCGCACACGACCTGCTCGTTCCACGTCTTTTAGCAACTCGGCGACCTCGCTGCGCCCCAATGGCTGGTCGCTGGCCGAGCCAAAGGCCACGCGAAAAAACCGAATGCGCGCGCCAGCACTGCCGACACTGCCCGAGATCAGCTCCATCTCGGGGCCTTGCACCGCGCCAACCATATCCAACAGCTCTAGCCCGTTGGTGATGGCCCCGATCGGGCTGATCAGATCGTGACAAATGCGCGAGCCAATCAGCTCGGCCAGGTTGACGTCTGTGGCGCCCATGCGTACCTCCTGCTGTATCTGCCACCGGACCGGAGCCCCCATGACAGACCTCAATGCCATTCTTGCACCGGGCATGTTCGTCCGCCACCCCGATTTCCCCGATTGGGGCGTTGGACAGGTGCAGTCCAATATCGGGGGCAAGATTACCGTGAACTTCCGCGAGCAGGGGAAAGTGGTAATCGACGGATCGCGTATCGCCTTGATGCCGGTCTTTGATCCGTGAAACTGGTTTAGGAAAGGTTAACGCCAGACGCCAGATGGGACCTGTATTGCCTTTGGGGGAACAGCTGCGCTATCAGCCGGAGGCAACTTCAAGGAACGACATGCCGGATTCAGGCCCTTCTTTCACCATCCGACTCGCTGAAACCGAACAGGACCTGCGCGCCGCGCAGCGCCTGCGCTACGACGTGTTTGTACGCGAACTAGGTGGTGGCGGAGAGATGGTCGATCACGATGCTGGACTGGAGCAGGACAAGTTCGATCCGTATTTCGATCACATGCTGGCGATCGACGATCAAACCGGGGAGACTGTGGGCGTTTACAGGCTGTTACCGGGCGAACGTGCAGCAGAGTTGGGCCAGTTTTACTCCGAAGACGAATACGATCTGACCGTTCTGAAGCAGAGCGGTCGCAAGCTGCTGGAGCTTGGCCGATCCTGCCTGCATCCGGACTATCGCGGCGGCACGGCCATGTATCACCTGTGGAATGGTTTGGCGGCCTATGTCACCGAGCGTGAGATCGAGGTTCTGTTCGGTGTTGCCAGCTTTCACGGCACCGATGTCACCGCGCTCGCCCAACCCTTGTCGATGCTGTATCACAACCATCTAGCGCCCGAAGATCTGCGGGTGCGTGCGCAGCCGGATGTGTATCAATCCATGAACCTCGTGGCACCTGAAGACCTCGACCGCCGGGCAGCCATGGTGCAGGTTCCCGCGCTGATCAAAGCCTATCTGCGTTTGGGCGGGTTTGTGGGCGAGGGGGCCTTTATCGACCACAGCTTTAACACCACCGATGTCTGCTTGATCCTAGATACCGCGCGGATGAACGAGCGGCAAAAGCGCATCTATGGCGGAGCCTAAAGCCGTGAGTGATCCGCTTTGGAACAGTGACGACGCGCCGGATGCTATTCACCTTGGCGTTTTGGGGTGGGTATTGGTTTTCTTGCGTGGTGTACCTTTAGCACTGTTGGTCTTTGGTGGCTTGATCATCTTGTTGGCGATACGCCTGATCGAACTCCCCTTATTCGGTATTCGTCGACCGATCACGCCGTTCATCACCCAATTTGTTTGCCGCAACGCCTTTCGCATTCTGGGCATAGGTTTCCGAACGTCCGGAGATCTGATGGTGGAGCGTGGAGCAGTGGTGGCCAACCACACCTCTTGGTTGGATATCTTTGCGCTGAACGCCCGCAAACGGGTGTATTTCGTATCCAAGGCCGAGGTGGCGAAATGGCCAGGTATTGGTTGGTTGGCACGTGCAACCGGAACTGTCTTTATCGAGCGCGACCGGAAGAAGGCAAAAGAACAAACGCTTGTGTTCGAAACTCGCCTGAAAGCGGGGCATAAGTTGCTGTTTTTCCCGGAGGGAACCTCGACCGATGGCCTCAGGGTTTTGCCATTTAAAACAACGCTCTTTGCCGCGTTCTTCGCGGACGAGTTGCGAGATTTCATGTATGTTCAGCCGGTCTCGGTGGTGTTTCACGCACCTGTGGGTGAACCGGACCGGTTTTATGGTTGGTGGGGCGACATGGATTTCGGCCCGCATTTGTTGAAGACGCTCGGTGCGCGCAGGCAGGGGGCGGTCGAGCTGATTTATCATGCGCCAGCCAAGGTCAGCGACTTTGAAAACCGCAAAGCGCTGGCTGCGCATTGCGAAGAGGCCGTCCGTCATGCGCACAGCTTGGCGCGGCTTGAAAAATAAGGGCGATTGGCCCTTGCGCTGCATCCCAACCTGCCGTATACGCGCGCCATTCAAACCCGCAGGCGGGGTTTGGGCTTTTTGAGGGAGACATCCTCATCAAGACCGCCGGTTGGAGCATCCGCTTCTTTCACCCCCGCCAAGGCGTAAACCGGAAAAGGAAAATAGCATGGCTCTTCCCGAGTTCTCCATGCGTCAGCTGCTAGAAGCTGGCGTTCACTTTGGTCACCAGACACAGCGTTGGAATCCCCGCATGGGCCCGTTCATCTACGGCTCGCGCAATGGCATCCACATCATGGACCTGACCCAGACCGTTCCGATGCTGGACCAGGCTCTGCAAGCTGTTCGTGACACCGTCGCAAAAGGTGGCCGCGTTCTGTTTGTTGGTACAAAGCGTCAGGCCGCTGGTCCGATCGCTGAAGCGGCTGAAAAGTCGGCTCAGTACTACATGAACCACCGCTGGCTGGGCGGCACGCTGACCAACTGGAAAACCGTTTCCCAGTCGATCAACCGTCTGAACCAGATAGACGAAGCCATGGAAGCGGGCGCAGAAGGCCTGACCAAGAAAGAGCGTCTGGGCATGGAGCGTGACCAGCAGAAGCTGCAGGCTTCGCTGGGCGGTATCCGTGAAATGGGCGGCGTTCCTGACCTGCTGTTCGTCATCGACGTCAAAAAAGAAGCATTGGCCATCGCAGAAGCCAACAAGCTGGGTATCCCGGTTGTGGCTGTTGTCGACACCAACTGCTCGCCCGACGGCGTTGACTACATCATCCCTGGCAACGACGACGCAGCCCGCGCGATCTCGCTGTATTGTGACCTGGCCGCTCGTGCCGCTCTGGACGGTATGACCGCTCAGATGGGTGCTGCAGGCGTTGACCTGGGTGCCTTCGAAGAAGCACCGGTTGAAGAAGTCGTTGCAGAAGAAGCAGCTGAAGCTCCGGCCGAAGCGTAAGCTGCCCGTCACGTAATTGACACATGGGGCAGGGTATGACCTGCCCCAATTCCGTTTGAATTGAGGAGAGCCAAAAGATGGCAATCACAGCAGCAATGGTTAAAGAACTGCGCGACGCAACCGGCGCAGGCATGATGGACGCGAAAAAAGCCCTGACCGAAACCGGCGGCAACATGGACGAGGCCGTTGACTGGCTGCGCACCAAAGGTCTGGCCAAAGCGGCCAAGAAATCGGGCCGTACCGCAGCAGAAGGTCTGGTTGCTGTTCACGTCAACGGTGGCAATGGTGTTGCTGTCGAAGTGAACTCTGAAACCGACTTCGTTGCGAAGAACGCTGAGTTCCAGGAAATGGTCGGCAAAATCACCTACGCTGCTGAAGGCGTCGACAATGTCGAAGCTCTGCTGGCTGCTGATCTGGGCGGAAAGTCCGTTGCAGACACCATCACCGACAAGATCGCCACCATCGGCGAGAACATGTCGGTGCGCCGCATGTCGAAACTGTCGGGCGACACCGTTGTGTCTTACGTTCACAATGCGGCCACCAATGGCATGGGTAAAATCGGCGTTCTGGTTGCTCTGACCGGTGGTGACGAAGCGATCGGCAAGCAGGTTGCGATGCACATCGCAGCTGTGAACCCGGCAGCTCTGTCCGAGGCCGACATGGATCCGGCTGTTGTCGAGAAAGAAAAGCAGGTTCAGATGGACATCGCCCGCGAGTCCGGCAAGCCGGAGCAGGTGATCGAGAAGATGATCGAAGGCCGCATGAAGAAATTCGTGGCTGAATCCACTCTGTTGAACCAGTCCTTCGTTGTTAACCCTGACCTGACCGTTGAAGCAGCGGCCAAAGAAGCAGGCGCAACCATCACCGGCTTCATCCGTCTGGAAGTTGGCGAAGGCATCGTGGTCGAAAAAGAAGACTTCGCTGCAGAAGTCGCCAAAGCGGCACAAGGCTAAGCCTTTGCTCTAGGCCCCGGTTGCGGGGCCTGACTACATTCAGAACCGGTCACGTCGAACGTGGCCGGTTTTTTTGTGCCAGAGATGGATTTGTCTGTTCAAGCAGAAGGTGAATGGAGGGCCCCGCATGATGGGGATGGTCGGGACCCTCCAAAATTCCGACGTCGGTACGCGGACGAATAGGCGCTCCAAAAGTCAGAGTGATTGGAGAGCTCTGGTATTGCAAAGATCCAATCGAATGTTCCTTGGCTAAAGCCACCACTCACGGAACGGTATCACTCTGCAATTTTCCCGTGAAGATGGGAAGTCATGATTTCCTTACCTAAGGTAAATTGACGCGGTTTGGCGTCAATCTCTTGTGGTCAGGCTTCCATAACATACATCTGGTTGTGTAGGGCGGCTTTCAGAACGGCCTGGGCCGTCGTCTCGACCGAAAGCGATTCGCGTGCCAGCCTCAGGTGTTTTTCTACTGTCGCCGCCGTCAGCCCCATCAGCAGGGCTATATCCTGAGTCGTTTTGCCATCACCGACCCATTGCAGCGCCTCTCGCTGACGTTTGGTGAGCGACCGATTCGGCGGTGTGTAGGGCAGGGTCAGGATCTTGAGATGAGCGATGTTGTTCATCAGAAGGATATCCTCGCCATGCTCTTCCCACATGTCGTCAATCTCGTCCTGGTTGCGGTTTTCTTCGGCCGATAGCGAGATCGCTCCCTTGGACCGCACCGAGACCGAGTTGAAGCTGACAGTATATCCAGCAAGCACGTTGTGCGACTTGTTGAAATCCACAACCTTTTGCTGCTCGGGAGTGAGTTCCCCGTTCGAGGCCAAATCCTGAATCAAACCCCAGCTTGCCGCGCCATCGTTGTTCAAAGCCCATTGCAGCATCGGAGCGTTGGAATACCTGCTGTCGCCGAGAAAACCGTCAACATATTCACGTCGATGATTGCTGAGGATGACAAAATCCTCAGGGTCACCTAAGGACGTGGCTGTACGATATTGAGTGTAGCCATAAATGAGCCGGTCAAAACCGTATATAGCCATCTGCCGGCAATGGGCATCCCAAAGCTCTTCCAAGGTTCTGGAATAGCTGACAAAGCGAAGATATTCCTTCAGCTTCATGCAACGTCCCCTGATTTCAGATGCGCCGCCAAGGCATCCAGCGCCAAAACGTAGCTCAGCGCACCAAATCCGCAAATCTGCCCAACGGCAACCGGCGCGATGTAGGACTTGTGGCGGAAGCTTTCCCGCGCGTGGATGTTGGACAAGTGAACCTCGACCAAAGGCAGTTCCACCGAGGCAATCGCATCCATCAGGGCAATCGACGTATGGGTATAAGCGCCTGCGTTCAGAACCAAACCGTTCTGCGTGCCACGGGCCTGATGGATGGCGTCAATAAGCGCACCTTCGTGATTAGATTGAAATGTCGAAACCTCAAGCCCGATAGACGTGCCATGAGCAACGCATTGCTCCTCCACCATTTTCAAGGTGGTGCTGCCGTAAACCTCAGGCTGTCGGGTGCCCAAAAGATTGAGGTTCGGGCCATTCAACACAAGAATTTTATTCATAAATCTCCGTCCCCATATTCGTTTCTTAAACGGCATTTGGTGGGGATGTCTACCGGACAATGCTCCAATGAGGCGAGTGGACTGACAAAGATGCCTTTGATGCAACCCGTTCCAGTTAGGTATCGTCCATTGTGACCACAACCTTTCCGAGAACGGAGCGCTGAGAAAGCAGCTCGATTGCCGCCGCGCCCTCGGAAAGGGGGAAGCGCGCCGTGATGCGGGGCTTGACTTTACCTGCGGCGTATAAGTCAAACAATTCGCTTAGGTTTTCGGCGTGAGCGTCAGGCTCCCGAAAGACGGAGGCCCCCCAGAAGACGCCAACGATCTGGCATCCTTTCAGCAGCGCGAGATTGAGCGGTACGCTGGGGATGCCAGCCGGAAACCCGACGACGAGATATCGCCCCTTCCACGCAATGCTTCGCAACGCGGGTTCCGCATACGCTCCGCCCACTGCATCATAGATGACATCGACACCCTCGGCGCCCGCCAGTGCCTTGATATCTTTTGAGAAAGCTTTCTGAGCGTCCTTGTCCGGGTTTCTGGGATACAGGATCGTCTCATCCGCTCCGATTGAGCGGCAGAATTCAGCTTTGTCTGGCATGGAAACCGCAGCGATGACTCGCGCGCCAATGGCTTTGCCCAACTCGATCGCCGCCGATCCGACACCACCTGCAGCTCCCAGAACCAGCAGCGTCTCACCCGGTTGAAGGGCCGCCCGATCCTTGAGTGCATGGTAGGAGGTGCCATAGGTGAAGATGAAACACGCCGCCTCATCAAAGGGCATGGTATCGGGAAACTTGATTGCGTCCTTGGCTTTCATCGCAAGATGCGTGGCAAAGCCGCCATGACCGGTCAGCGCCAGTACGCGATCTCCGACTTCGAACCCCTCAACGCCTTCGCCAAGCGCAAGCACCTCACCTGCGATTTCGCCGCCGGGGGCAAAGGGCCGCGGTGGCTTCATCTGATAGAGGTCGCGGATCATCAGCGTATCGGGAAAGTTCACCCCGGCGGCTTTTATTCCAACCAGAATCTCTCCGCGGCCCGGGGTCGGATCGGGCAGGGTGGTCAATTCCAGAGTCTCCGGTCCACCCGCTGCGACGCTGAGTAATGCTTGCATGTTGCCCTCATTGTTCCTGTTATCCTTGCAGATGGAATTTTGGGGCGGGATCGCGCGCTGTCAACGGCGCACCCTCTTTCCCCAACGACAAGCGAGGAGTGCGGCATGACCCTGGAAACCCTGTTTTCTTTGGATGGAAAGGTGGCTCTGGTCACGGGCGGTGCCACCGGAATTGGCCGCATGGCCGCCGAAGCGCTTGTTCGGGCCGGAGCGCATGTGCTGATCGCCTCCCGCAAAGGTGACGCCTGCGAGGCCGTCGCGGCGGAGCTGAACGCGCTGGGTGCCCCCGGCAGTGCGGAGGGGTTTGCTGGGGATCTGGGCAGCAAAGACGGAATCGACGAAGTCGTTGCTGAGATCAATAAACGGACGGAACGCCTGGATATTTTGATGAATAATTCCGGTGTGTCCTGGGGGGCGCCTTTAGGTGAATTCCCTCATGATGCGTGGGACAAAGTGATGTCCGTCAACGTCGCGGGTGTGTTTGAGTTGACGCAGAAATTACTGCCCTTGCTCATGAAATCCGGCACTGCCGAGGACCCGGCGCGGGTGGTCAATGTCGGCTCGGTCATGGGTGAGGTTCCCATGGGCGACGGGGCATACAGCTATTCGGCCTCCAAGGCGGCCGTCCTGCATCTAACCAAAATCCTGGCCAAGGAACTGTCGCCTTACCACGTCACCGTCAACGCTCTGGCACCCGGCCCGTTCGTCTCGCGCATGACAGCCTTTGCAACTGCGGATGAGGCAACGCGCGAGAAGGTCGGCAAATCGGTTCCTCTGGGCCGTGTGGGGCGTGATGATGACATCGCTGGCTGCATGCTGTTTCTGTGTGGGCGAGGGGGCAGCTATGTGACCGGAGCCGTCATCCCCGTGTCCGGAGGCATCAACGTGGTCACAGCAGGCAACATCTTTGCCGAAGCGTTTTGACGATGAATACGAAAAGCCCATTGGATCTGGACGCCGTTGATACCTACCTTGCCGCAAACTTCTCCGGGTATCGCGGCCCTCTGAAGGCCCACAAGTTCGATATAGGGCAATCCAACCCGACTTTCGCACTTGAGACACCGGATCGGACTTACGTTCTGCGCCGTAAGCCTATGGGAAAGCTACTGAAATCCGCGCATGCAGTGGAGCGTGAGTTTCGTGTGCAACAGGCGCTTGCAGACAGTGACGTCCCGGTGCCCGATATGTTTCTTCTATGCGAAGATACCTCGGTCATAGGGTCCGCTTTCTATGTGATGGAACATCTTGAGGGTCGTGTCTTCCTGGAACCAACCCTGACCGGTGAAAGCAACGAGACACGTACCGCCGTCATGGATGAAATGAACCGGGTGCTGGCCGCGCTGCATTCTGTTGATATCGACGCAGTGGGCCTCGCCGACTATGGCCCAAGTGGGAACTACTTCGAACGTCAGATCGCGCGCTGGACGAAGCAGTACCGCGCGTCCGAGACAAACAAGATCGCTCAGATGGATGCGCTGATCACAGGGTTGGAGGCGGCTTTGCCCGAAGACGATGGTCAGCGCAGTCTTGTGCATGGCGACTACCGGATCGACAACCTGATGTTTGAACGCGGCGGCACCCGGTGTATCGGCGTGCTGGATTGGGAGTTGTCGACGATCGGCCACCCTTACGCCGACCTTGCTGCGGTGATCATGCAGTGGCAGTTGCCTCCGGGTCCAGAAGGGCGGGGGCTGGCAGGAATTGACCGCAAATCCCTCGGATTGCCCAGTGATAGAGACTATATCGAGCAATATTGCGCGCGGCGCGGGCTACCGGAAATCAAGGATTTTGGCTTCTATCTTGCCTTTAACTTCTTTCGAATGGCCGCCATTCTGCAGGGCGTCTATAAACGGGCACTGGACGGCAACGCATCGGACCCGGGCCGAGCGAAACTGTTCGGTGACTACGTGCCGCTCTTCGCGCAGCATGGTTTGTCGGCTTTGGACGCCTAGGGCAGAGGGAACTTTGGAATGCCGGTAACGTGGGATCAAGACAGGTTGGATCGCATTCGCCCGTGGATGCAACGCTATGTAGATCAACGAAAATATCCCGGCAGTTCGGTTCTTCTGAAACACAAAGGGCAGGAGGTCTTTTTCCACGCCTGCGGCCAGCGCAACATCGAAGCAGGATTGCCGTTCGAGCGTGACACGCTGGTCCGTATCTACTCGATGACCAAACCGATCACCTCAGTTGCGGTGATGATGCTGGTCGAGCGCGGATTGATACACCTTGGCGCGCCTTTGTCCGCGTATCTGCCCGAATTTGTCGCGCCTCAGGCATTGGTTCCCAATGCCGAACGGTTGGATCAGACCGAAGCCGCGCCGCCGCCGACTCTTTATCAGCTTCTGACCCACACGAGCGGGTTCAGCTACCCATTCAATCCCGGTCTTCTGCCATCGGCGATGGACGAGCGGGATATGATCTTCAAACCAAATCAAGGGCTTCTAAAGGATAGAGTAAGCGATCTCGCCGAGCTGCCTCTGGCGTTTCAACCGGGAAGTCGGTGGGAGTATTCGGTCAGCACCGACGTCCTAGGTCGCGTTGTCGAGGTCGTCTCGGGAAAGGCGTTGGACCGGTTCTTCCAGCAGGAGATATTTGAGCCGCTCGGTATGCGAGGGACCGGCTTTGTGGCCCCGAAAGATGCTGGCGATAGATTTGCGTCGCTCTATACGCCTCTGGCCGGTGACGCGATGGACCTCAACTCGGCCGAACAGTCCGAGGATACGCTCAGGCTTGTGGACCAAGCGGGATCTTCTCCGTTCCAGGTCACAACCACGTTCTCGGGCGGTGGTGGCTTGGTCGGAACGATAGACGACTATAGCCGGTTTGCTGAAATGCTACGGAACCGAGGGCAGGCCGGTGGCGAACGGCTATTGGGCCCGAAGACGGTAGATTTCATGATGATCAATCACTTACCCGACGACATTGCCTCAATGGGCCCTAGTAGTTTTGCGGAACAACCGATGGAAGGTATGGGGTTCGGATTGGGCGGCTCTGTCGTGCTGAACCCGGGTCGTACCGGCGTGCCCGGGTCTGTCGGGGATTTCAGCTGGGGTGGTATGGCCTCGACCTATTTCTGGATTGACCGGTCCTTGGATTTGACGACTGTGTTCTTCACTCAATTGTCGCCGTCCAGCTCTTATCCATCGCGCGCCGAACTCAAGGCTCTGGTCTTGGGTGCGGTGATTGATTGATGGCGCGGGTGTTGGTACCTCATCCCCCAAATGAACAAGATCGAGCAACCCATGACCGAAGCTGAGCGTATTCTTCTGGACCTTCTGAACATCGAACGGCTTGAGGTTGACCTGTTCCGGGGCACTGGATCGGGCGGTGAGACACCGACACGTATCTTCGGCGGTCAGGTCATCGCGCAGGCACTGGCAGCGGCTTACAGAACGGTCGATGACAGGCTCTGCCATTCCTTGCATGCCTATTTCATCCGTCCGGGTGACCCCAGTATTCCCGTTGTTTATCAAGTGGATCGGGCCAGAGACGGCGGGTCTTTTACCACGCGGCGCGTTGTTGCGATCCAGCATGGCAAGCAGATCCTCAATATGTCTGCATCCTTTCATGTTGAGGATGAAGGATGGTCTCATCAGCATCCGATGCCGTCTTCTGAGAGCCCAGAAACCCATCCATCGCGCAGCGAACTACGCCACAAGTATGTGGATCAAGTCCCTGAAAAGATGAAAAAAGAATTGTTGCGCGAGCGGCCAATAGAAGTGCGCGAAGTAGACCATCTCGACCCATTTCGACCTGAAATTTCCGACGATCAGAACAAGATCTGGTTTCGAATGCCCGGAGCGGCGTCAACGGATCCCCGAACACAGCATCTGATCTTGGCCTATGCCTCAGACATGAGTCTGATGAGTTCCGGCATGCGGCCACATGGGCTGAGCTGGTTCACGGGTCAGGTAAACGCGGCAAGCCTGGATCACGCGCTGTGGTTTCACGCGCCGGTGCGTTTTGAAAACTGGCATCTCTATGTGATGGAATCACCGTGGACGGGGCAGGGGCGGTCTTTCAATCGCGGCTCCATCTATTCCGAGGATGGCGTTCTGGTGGCGTCAGTTGCGCAAGAGGGATTGATGCGACGACCAAGTGGCCGCTCTTAAGGGTCGCCTATAAACTGTTGATTTAATTTATTCATGCCGAGCAGCCATCGGTCATAGTCGGCCGTTTTTTGTCGCATGTATTGAAGGACTTCGGGATGCGGCAGGATCAGGAATTGCTCGGCTCGAATACCGTCCACACAGGCCTGTGCGACATCCTCCGGCTCGAGCATGCCGTCAATAGCCGCGACCGAGGTTTCGTGACCGCGTGTCATCTCGGATCTAACAGCTTGTGGGCATAGTGCCGAAACCTTCAAACCTTTGTGGCTGTAGGTCAACGCCAACCATTCGGCAAAGCCAATGGCCGCGTGTTTGGTGACGCCATACGGCGCCGCGCCGGGTTGGTTCAATAGTCCAGCAGCCGACGCGGTGATCATGATGTAGCCATGGCCGCGCGCGACGAACCGTGGAACAAGGTGACGCGCCAACCAGACATGAGACATCACGTTGATGTCCCAAATGCGGTTCCAGTCTTCATCTGGCACGTCCAAACCGCCGAGCGTCAGAATTCCAGCATTGGCGCAAAACAGGTCGATCGGAGCGATCTCGTCCTCGACATGCTCGATCAGGGCTTTGATCTGCGCTTCGCTGGAGACGTCGCACGGAAATGCGTGCCCGCCGATTTCCTCCGCCAAGGCTTGCGCATTTGCTCTGTCGATGTCGGAACAGACAACGGTGGCGCCATCTGCAGAGAACCTCTCAGCAAGACCTTTGCCAATACCGCCAGCGGCGCCGGTTATGACAACTGTCTTTCCGCTGAGTTCCAAATCGTTATCCTCGGTGGTTGGGTTTGACTGGCGGCCATATTGTTTACCATAATACCAATTACACGTACTACAGATTAGTATCGTCCTAGATCGAACCCTACACCTAACCGCCTTTAAGACCTAGAAAAAAGCCTGCAGCCCGGTTTGCGCACGTCCAAGGATAAGAGCGTGAACGTCATGAGTGCCCTCATAGGTGTTCACAGTCTCCAGATTGACCATGTGGCGGATAACCTGGAACTCCAGCGAGATACCGTTGCCGCCGTGCATGTCACGTGCCATGCGCGCGATGTCCAGCGCTTTGCCGCAGTTGTTGCGTTTGACGATTGAGATCATCTCGGGCGCCGCTTCGGCCTGATCCATCAGGCGACCGACGCGCAGGCTTGCTTGTAGAGCCAAAGCGATCTCGGTCTGCATGTCGGCCAGTTTGCGTTGGTATAGCTGCGTTTGCGCCAGCGGTTTGTTGAACTGTTTACGGTCCAGGCCATATTGCAGCGCTGCGTGCCAGCAATGTTCGGCTGCACCCATCACGCCCCAGCTGATCCCATACCGCGCGCGGTTCAGACAGCCGAACGGGCCTTTCAGACCTTGCACATGAGGCAGCAAAGCGCCCTCGCCCACCTCGACGCCATCCAGCACGATTTCTCCGGTGATCGACGCCCGTAGGCTGAGTTTGTTTTCGATCTTTGGCGCAGACAGACCAGCCTGACCCTTGTCCAGAACAAACCCGCGGATCTTACCGTCATGCGCGTCTGACTTGGCCCAGACCACGAAGACATCCGCGATTGGCGCGTTCGAGATCCACATCTTGGTGCCGGTCAGGCGGTACCCGCCGTCGATCTTTTCGGCCCGTGTTTTCATGCCGGCGGGGTCCGACCCGGCATCCGCCTCGGTCAGGCCGAAACAGCCGATCCATTCGCCCGAAGCCAGTTTCGGCAGGTATTTGCGGCGTTGTTCCTCGGACCCGTAGGCATAGATCGGGTACATCACCAGCGAGCTTTGGACCGACATCATCGAGCGATAGCCGGAGTCCACGCGCTCAACCTCACGCGCGACCAGGCCGTAGGAAACGTAGCCGCTGCCGAGACCGCCATATTCCTCGGGGATCGTGGTGCCCAGAAGGCCCATCTCGCCCATTTCGCGGAAAATCTCGGGGTCGGTTTCTTCGTTCTGAAACGCGGCGGTGACGCGCGGCTGAAGCCTTTCCTGTGCGTACGCGCGTGCGCTGTCAGCGATCATGCGTTCATCTTCTGACAGCTGGTCGGACAGACGGAACGGATCGTCCCAGGCAAACTTACCCAGATCCGGCGCATCTTTTGCGCGCAAAGTCGGTTTGGTGGCAGGGGCGTTCATCGGGTGTCTCCGGTCTGTCTGAAGTTGCTGCACAGTAACGTGGCACTTCGAGGAAAAACAGCAAGAGTTTGACACCCGATTATGAGTAAATGTCATAGGTAGGGGGATACGCACCCCCTTCCCTTTCTATCCCAAGGCGTACCCTGCCCCGCGCACGGTCCGCACCGGATCATTCCCGCCATGCTGGGTCAGCGCCTTGCGCAAACGGCCGATATGCACATCGACCGTACGGGTGTCGACATAGATGTCGCGGCCCCAGACCCGGTCCAGCAATTGCTCACGGCTCCAGACCCGGCCGGGTTTTTCCATGAAGGTGCTGAGAAGGCGGAATTCGGTCGGACCCAGTTTCAGCGAATGACTGCCACGGCTGACCTTGTGAGTTTCGGAATCCAGTATGATATCGTCGAATTCCAGACGAATACCCACCGTGGCTGGGCGTACGCGGCGCAATTGGGTGCGCACGCGAGCCATGAGTTCCACGACTGAGTACGGCTTGACCACATAGTCATCTGCACCGGTCTCAAGGCCACGCACCTTGTCGACCTCTTCCGACCGCGCCGAGAGCATAATGATCGGAATAGAGCGGGTGTCTGGCCGTGTTTTCAGGCGTCGGCAGACCTCGATCCCGCTGAGATTGGGCATCATCCAGTCCAGAACGATGATGTCTGGGCTGTCCTCGTCTACCAACAACAGCGCCTCGTCACCGCTGGCGGCTTTCGAGACGCGAAAGCCTTCGGCCTCGAGGTTGTAGGCCAGCACTTCACGCTGGGCGAGCTCATCTTCGACCACCAGAACCGTTGGTTGATCTGCAGACATGGGAGGCGTCTCCTAGACGGTTTGCGACGTTGTGTCGGCCTTGGGGCGCGACTCGGTCGGGCGCTCGCCGGTGACCAGATACACAACCTGTTCGGCAATCGCGGTCACGTGGTCGCCCATGCGCTCGATGTTCTTTGCGATGAAATGCAGGTGCATGCAGGACGAAATGCTGCGCGGATCCTCGGCCATGAAGGTCAGGAATTCGCGGAACAGGCCGTTATACATCTGGTCCACCTCTTCATCGCGGTCGATGACATCGGCGGCCAGTTCGGCATCCCGTTGAATATAGGCATCCAGCGCGTCGCGCAGCATGACCTCAACTTCGCGCGCCATCCGGCGCAGCGCCGAGGCACTGCCGTTGATCTCGCCCGAGTTCACCAGCACAGTGGTCCGCTTGGCGATATTCTTGGAATAGTCGCCGATCCTTTCAAGGTTGGCTGAGACCTTCAGCACCGAAAGCACCAAACGCAGGTCGCTGGCCGTCGGTGCGCGCAGGGCGATCAGGCGGGCGGTTTCCTCGTTGATGATATCCTCGAGCGCGTCGATGGCCTTGTCGCCCTGACGCACCTGCTGGGCCAGTTCCTCGTCCCGTGTTTCCAGCGAGCGGGCGGCGCCCATGATCGCGGCTTCGACCAGACCGCCCATCTTCATGATATGTGCCTGGATCGCTTCGAGATCGCGGTCGAAGACAGAGGCAATATGTTGTTCTGAATCGTTCATTTCGGAATACCTGTGCTCAGCCGATCCGGCCGGTGATGTAGCTTTCGGTGCGCGGGTCCACCGGGTTGGTGAAAATCTGTCCTGTTTCGCCGAACTCGACCAGGTTACCTAAGTGGAAAAAGGCTGTTTTCTGGCTGACACGCGCGGCCTGCTGCATCGAGTGGGTCACGATGACCACCGAATACTGAGCGCGAAGTTCGTCAATCAACTCTTCGACCTGAGCAGTCGCAATCGGGTCCAGTGCCGAGCAAGGCTCGTCCATCAGAAGAACTTCGGGTTCTGTCGCCACCGCGCGCGCAATGCACAAGCGCTGCTGCTGACCGCCAGACAGGCCGGTGCCCGGAGCGTCCAGACGATCCTTGACCTCTTCCCAGATCGCACCGCGACGCAGGGATTTCTCGACGATCTCATCCAGTTCCGCTTTGTTCTTGGCAAGACCGTGAATGCGCGGGCCATAGGCCACATTGTCATAGATCGACTTCGGGAACGGGTTGGGTTTCTGGAACACCATCCCGACCTTGGCGCGCAGTTGAACCGGATCAACGCGTTTGTCGTAGATGTCTTCGCCGTCCAGTTTAAAGCTGCCTTCAACCCGCGCAACATCAATTGTGTCGTTCATCCGGTTCAAACAGCGCAGGAACGTGGATTTACCGCAGCCCGACGGACCGATGAAGGCTGTGACAGTCTTGTCTTCGATATCGACATTCACATCTTTGATGGCGTGAGTGTCACCGTAAAAGACTTGGCAGTCCCGGCACTCCAGCTTGATTTCATTGGTATCCACTTGTCTCTCCACTCGTGACATGTCGTTCATGGGTCTGCCCTTCTTACCAGCGGCGTTCAAAGCGGCGGCGCAGAATGATTGCGATGATGTTCATTGTCAGCAGGAAAATCAAAAGGATGATGATCCCGCCCCAAGCTTTTTCGTAGAACCCAACGTCTGCGCGCGCAGCCCAAGTGTAAATCTGAGCAGGCATGGCTGAGTTTGGTTCAGTGAACCCGGCAAGGAATCCGTCTGGGTAGCCGCGGGCAACAAAGCCCACCATCCCGATCAGCAACAGCGGAGCGGTTTCTCCCAGCGCCTGCGCCAGACCAATGATTGTGCCGGTCAGGATACCGGGCGCGGCCAGCGGCAGAACGTGATGGAACACCGCCTGCATTTTGGAAGCCCCTACCCCAAGTGCGGCATCACGGATCGACGGCGGAACTGCTTTCAGCGACGCCCGGGTCGAGATGATGATCGTCGGCAAGGTCATCAAGGTCAGCACCAGGCCACCGACCAGCGGGGCCGATTGCGGTAGGTGCATGAATTGAATGAAGACAGCCAGACCAAGGATACCAAACACGATCGAAGGAACCGCAGCCAGGTTCGAGATATTGACCTCAATCAGATCGGTGAACCTGTTTTGCGGCGCGAATTCTTCCAGATAGATCGACGCGGCTACGCCAATTGGCAGCGAAAGCGCAAGAACCACCAGCATCATGAAGAACGAACCCACAACCGAAGCACCGATGCCGGCGCCGCCAGGGTTGTCCACGCCCGAGTCTGCCCCGGTGATGAACGGCCAGTTGAAAACCTGTTTGATGATACCCGCTTCCTTAAGTGCGTCGACCAGATCCAGATCGCTTTTCTGGAGGAAGCGGCTATCTTGCATGGTGTCGCGCGACACCCGGCCCTTAAAGTATCCATCAACGCGGCTTGAGGCCGCTAGATCAAACTCGATAGGCTCGCTCAGTTTGTCCGGGTTTTCTGCGTAGAATGTTCGAATGGTTCCGCCAACTTTACCCAGCAGACGCTCGATTGCCGCTTCGTCGAAATCGACTTGGAGACCACTTTCGTCGAGCTCTTTGTTAAGGGCTGCAATGAACAGGTCCGAATAGGCTTTGGTCTTGAACAGCGTGCTTTCAGCCTCTTCCTGCTCTTGCTGGGTCAAGGTGAAGTCAACGCTGACAACAGTCCGGGTGAAGGCTGGAATACCCTCGGACAGGATCGATGCGAACAGGACGATCAGGAAGAACAGACCGGTCGCAATCGCGACGATACCATAGGCACGGAAGCGTTTTTCTGCCTTGGCGCGCTTGCGGGTCCGCGCATCATACGCAGTCAGGGAGACAGCTTGGCGACCCGTTTCTGGGTTTTGCATGCTTGCGTCGGTCATTCGTACTGCTCCCGGTACTTGCGCACGATGTAAAGGGCAAAGACGTTCAGGCCCAGCGTGACGACGAACAGTGTCATGCCAAGCGCAAAGGCAACCAGCGCTTCCGGCGAGGCAAAGTCTGCGTCGCCGGTCAGCTGGCTTACGATTTTTGCGGTGACGGTTGTCATCGCCTCAAACGGGTTCAGGCTAAGCCGAGCGGCTGCCCCTGCCCCGAGAACCACGATCATGGTCTCACCAATAGCGCGCGAGGCTGCCAGCAGGATCGCACCCACGATGCCCGGTAGCGCGGCAGGCAGAACCACCTGACGAATGGTCTCGGACTGCGTAGCGCCCAGGCCGTAGGACCCGTCACGCATCGCTTGTGGCACGGCGTTGATGATATCGTCGGACAGCGACGACACAAAGGGGATCAGCATGATGCCCATCACCAGACCGGCTGTCATCACGGCCGTACCCGCCTTCATCCAGCCCAATCCGTTGTCACCAAAGACGTCCAACAAAAGAGGACCGACGGTCAGCAGGGCGAACAAGCCGTATACGATGGTTGGAATGCCCGCCAGAACCTCCAGCAACGGCTTGGCAACAGAGCGCACAGCGGGCGATGCATATTCGCTGAGGTAAATCGCGGCAAACAGCCCAATCGGCACAGCCACCAGCAGAGCAACGATAGAGATATAGAGCGTGCCCCAAAGCAGCGGGATGATCCCAAGTTCCGACAACCCGCCCCGGCCCGAAAAGCTGGGCGACCAGGTCAGGCCAAAAAAGAACTCTGGCGCTGGGTAAAGCTTGAAAAACTCCCACGTATTGAAAACCAGAGACAGAACAATGCCAACAGTGGTCAGAATAGCAATCGAGGCCGCCGCTAGGAGCAGAAAGCGCACACCCTGCTCAACAACGTTGCGGGCGCGATAGTCCGCCTTGGTTTGCATCCAGCCTGCCCCGGCACCAATCAGCGCCACCACCAGAACCACGACGGTCATGATTCCATATCCGGTTGCATTCAACGCGCGATGGCTTTGTGCCGCGTTTAACACCGGTTGGGTGATATCGGATGTAACCACCTGACCCGCATCTTTCAAATTCTGAGTCACTTCGGTCAGATCGGCTTGGGGGTCACTAGCGGCTGCTTCGGTCATATTCCCCTGCGATACAGCTGCTTGCAGGCCGCTTGCCGTGCGACGCACCTCGGCCATGACCAAGCTAAGGGAAGAACCCTCTTTGACGCTTGTATCGGGGATCATGCCCGAGACCTTCGAGTTCACATACAACGGCTGAACCAGCAGCCAGATAATGAGAAGGCCAAAAGCCGGGACAATCGTCTTCAAAAGAACATTTGCGCCGTAATAGGCTGGCAGCGAATGCAAGTCTCGCGGTTCGCCTCCTGCGCTTTGAATTGCGCGGGCCCGTCCCAGAACATAGCCGAGCACAGCGATCGCCAAAACGATCAGAACAAGCCAAAATATCGGCATCATATCCCCACTATTCTTGACTGGGCTATAGTCGCAGAAAGGGACGGCGAGATCCGCCGCCCCAAACATTCATCCATAGATCGGCTTAGCTGCCCGAACCCATGGTCACTTCGTTGTTGATCGCTTCCTGAGTTTTTGCCAGCTCAGGGTCGGCAACCAGACCATAGTTGGCCAGCGGGCTCGACGGGCCAGCGATTTCGTCAGCGACGAAGAACTGAGCGTATTCTTTCAGACCAGGGATCACGCCGATGTGGGCTTTCTTCACGTAGAAGAACAGCGGACGCGATACAGGGTATTCACCGGTCGAGATGGTCTCGGTCGATGGTGCGATACCCGACATGGTCGCAACTTTCAGCTTGTCGGTGTTGTTCTCGTAGAACGCCAGACCGAAGACGCCGATGCCGTTCGGGTTGGTGTCGATACGGGCCAGGGTCTCGGTATAGTCACCGTCGATGTCGACCGATTTGCCATCGGTGCGAACAGCCAAGCATGCATCTTCCGCGTCATCCTCGCTCATGCCGCCAGCGATCATCGCTTCCATGGCGCCAGTTGCTTCACAGCCGATCAGCAGAACTTTTTCTTCGAACACTTCACGGGTGCCGTGCTTGGTGCCGGGGATGAAGCCTGCGATTTCAACGTCAGGCAGGTCGCCGTTGAACTCGGCCCAAGTGTTGTATGGGTTGTCGACGATCTCGCCGTCTTTCAGAACCTTTGCGCCCAGAGCGTTGAAGATGTCCGAAGGCTCAAACGCGTTGAAGGCAGGGCCAGACTGCTGGCTTGCAAAGACGATGCCATCGTAACCAATACGGACTTCCATGATGTCGGTCACGCCGTTTTCGGCACAGGCTTTGATTTCTTTCTCACGGATAGCGCGCGACGCGTTTGCAACGTCGATGGTGTTCTCGCCAACGCCTTCGCAGAAACGTTTCAGGCCGGCCGACGAACCACCCGATTCAACAACCGGTGTCGGGAATTCGGTGTTCTCACCAAACAGCTCTGCGACGATCGATGCGTAAGGCAGAACGGTTGACGAACCAGCAACCTGAACGTTGTCACGAGCTACAGCAGTGGTTGCCGAAACGGCAGCAATTGCCAGCGCAGATGCCGACAGTTTTACAAAGGACATCTCAGTCTCCTTGAGAATTGGGTTTTTGATCACCCCCATGATGATCTTGCGCGAACCACTAGGCCCCGTGCGTAAGGCTTTTGTGACAGGTACGTAACAGTTTTATGACAAGCCGGGTTTTTCTTGCGTCCTGATGTCATAAAACTTTTGGCACGGCCATGATGGATTTACGGAAACTCGCCCATCAGCGCGGCAAAATCACTGTAAAAACAGTGCCTTTTCCTAAATCGCTTTCCACCCGAAGGCGCCCTCGGTGACGGTTAACGATATGCTTCACAATCGCGAGTCCAAGCCCGGTTCCGCCCAATTGGCGCGATCTATGACTGTCGGCGCGATAGAACCGCTCCGTGAGTCGCGGAAGATGAACGGAATCAATGCCAGGCCCCCGATCGATGATCTGCACCCGAACCGCCGGACCTCGCATGGCCGTATCCCTCTCTGAGGTGGTCACGCGCAACTCGACACTGCCGCCGCTGCCGCCATATTTGATGCCGTTCTCGACCAGGTTGGTAAACACCTGACGCAACTGATCGCTGTCACCGGTCATGGTCACCGGATCCTCAGGCGCATCAAGCGTCAGCACCACCTCGGCATCATCGGCCAGAGGGCGCATAGAGTTCAGTGTGGATTGCAGCAGACCTGTCAGTTCCACTTCCTCTTTCGGGCGCACGCGTTCCTCGCTTTCCACCCGGTTGAGCGACAGCAGATCGCCGACAAGGCGGTTCATGCGGTTTGCCTCATCCGTCATGATCTGCAGAAATCGCTCACGCGCGGCGTCGTCATCTCGGGCCGGACCCCGCAGGGTTTCGATGAAGCCCATTAAGGCGGTTAGAGGCGTGCGGAGTTCATGACTGACATTGGCGACGAAATCGCGACGCATCTGGCTGGCTTGTTCCAGATGCGTGATGTCCTGAAAGATCGTGAGCACCGCTCCGCCCGACACCGCGCCGATCCCGTTCATATAGCGGCAAATCACCTCGAAGGTCGTATCCTGCGCGCCATCATTTGAAAGGTGCCGCGTTTTGGCCGGACCCTTGCTGCGGAGGCTTTGTTCAATCGCCTCAATGACCTGAGGCTGCCTGAGGATCGTCGCAAAGTGGCGGCCCGTGATGTTCTGGCTTAGCAGGGTTTTGGCGTCGGTATTGGCGGCGATGATCCGTTCGGTTTGGTCGACCAGAAGCGCGGGCATCGGAATGGCCGACACGTATTCTTCCAGAAGGTTTTCAGCCATGTCTGATTGATTTCCTGCCACTTAAGCCAACGGTTTCAGGGTGTCCCTGAATTTGCGCATGTTCTGCTGATAGTGCAGCGCGCTGAGCGTGATCCGCTGGGCCGCGGCCTCATCCAGCTGGCGAACCACCTTACCCGGAAACCCCATGACAAGCGAGTTGTCGGGGATCTCTTTGTTTTCCGTGATCAGCGCCCCTGCTCCGATCAGGCAGTTCTTGCCGATCTTAGCCCCGTTCAGAATGATCGCCCCCATTCCAATCAGAGAGTTCTCCCCGATCGTGCAGCCATGCAGCATAACCTTATGTCCGATTGTGCAATTCGCCCCGATGGTCAGCGGAAAACCCGCGTCGATATGCATGACGCAGTTCTCTTGCACATTGCTGCCCGCGCCGACGCGGATTTCTTCGTGATCCGCCCGGATCGTGCAGCCAAACCAGACCGAGGCGCCCTCTTCCAGCACCACCTTGCCGATCAGATTGGCGTCCGGTGCGACCCAAGTGTCTTCGTGGATCCGGGGCGTGTGATCTCCCAGCGCGTAGATCGTCATGACTGCTCCTCGAATTCCATCTGCAGGGTGCGGACGTGGTTTTGCAGTTTCGGTTGCTGAATACGACGCATACGTTCGGCGCTGACGATGGTCTTCAGCTTTTCCTCTGTCGAATCCAGATCGTCATTCACCAGCACATAGTCATAATATCCCCAGTGGCTGATCTCATCCCAGCTTTTCAGCATGCGCTTGCCGATCACATCAGCGCTGTCCTGAGCCCGGCTTTCCAATCTGCGACGCAATTCGGGGATCGAAGGCGGCAGGATGAAGATCGACAGCGCGTGTTTGCCGAGGTCCGAGTTGCGGATCTGCACCTCGCCCTGCCAGTCCACGTCGAACAAGACATCCTTGCCGGATTCGATGGACTCGCGCACCGGGCCGGCGGGTGAGCCATAGAAGTTGCCGAAGACATGAGCGTGTTCCAGCATTTGCCCATCGGCCACCTGCTGTTTGAACTCGTCTTCCGACAAGAAGTAGTATTCGCGGCCATGTTCCTCACCCGGACGTGGTTCGCGGGTTGTGGCCGAGATCGAGAATTCGAGGTCGGTGTCCCAGGCCATCAATCTGCGGGCCAAGGTGGATTTACCCGCGCCCGAAGGGGAGGACAGGATGATAAGGAGGCCGCGGCGATCTGCCATGTCAGTTCTTCCTACTGTTATTCAACGTTTTGTACCTGCTCGCGCATCTGGTCGATCACCGCTTTCAACTCCAACCCGACCGAGGTCAGATCAGCGCTTTGCGCCTTGGAGCAAAGGGTGTTGGCCTCGCGGTTGAACTCCTGCATCAGGAAATCCAACTTGCGGCCAACGGCGCCATCCTGCGCCAGAAGGTCCCGCGCGGCGGTGACATGGGCGCTGAGACGGTCGATTTCTTCGGTTATATCTGCCTTGACGGCGATCAGGGCGAGTTCTTGCGCCACTCTCTCAGGTTCGACCCCTTGGGCGTTGTCCAGCACGCGGGCGAGGTTTTCGCGCAGCGCCTCGGCCATCTTGTCCTTGCGCTGTTTGGCCAGTTCGGCGGCCTTCGCGGTTAACTCCGCGACCTGATCCAGTTGAGACGCCAGGATCGCGGCCAGAGCTTCGCCCTCGGTCTGACGCATGTCGAGAAACGCCGCCAAGAGTGGAGTGAATTCGGTAGTCATCTGCGCGACCAGCGGCGCCGGATCGTCGGCCTCGGCACCTGCATCCAGCATGCCTTTGAGGGTCAGTAGGTCACTCGCCTTGGAGGGGGCCAGTGCAATCCCCCTTGCCTCGGCCATGGCCTGTGTCTGTTGCAAGGCATCCAAGGCCGCCGACATGGCAATCGAATTTAACGCCAGATCCGGCTGGGATTCGTCCCGGCTGATCCGCAACGACAGGGTTACATTGCCCCGGCTCAGCGATTTGGACAGAACGGCCCGCAACGCGGCCTCAAGCCCTGTCAGCCAGTCGGGCACGCGAATGCGTATGTCCAGCCCCTTGCCGTTCACGCTGCGCAGCTCCCATGTCCAGCTATGGGGGCCGAACTCTCCCTTGCCCGAGGCGAACCCGGTCATGGATTTGATCATCACTGCCCTTTCCATCGCTGTCAGTCTTCGTGTCTGCCGCACCTAATGCCATTGCCCGGTGCAGGGCAAGAGTTTGCTGAGACCGCCTCTGTCCGACAGAAGTTAACCATTCGTTAAAGAATTACTCCAAAATTGACTCAACCCGTGTCAATCATGTCTCTAGCTCGGTCGTTCGGCCGAAAATGCCTCCGATATGTTGCATTTTATGAAAATGACGGTGATTAGGCGCTAGGGTGATGAAAATGAAAACCTTTTTTGGGACTGGCTCGAAGTCCAAACTTGGAAAGATTGTCGCAATGGATCGCTTTGACAGCGGGCGCAGCCTCTCACCGATCCGTCAGGCCGAAGCCTACTGGACCGCGTTGCTTGACGGCAATGGGGTGCCCATGCGGTCGCAGATTGATCCGCGCGGGCTTGAGAATATCCTGGAATATACCTTCATCCTTGAGCGGATTGCTCCCGGTCTGGCCCGGTTTCGCCTCGCGGGCAGCCACCTGAACAAGCTGGCCGGGATGGAAGTGCGCGGCATGCCTCTGACCGCGTTTTTCGACCCCGAGGCGCGTAAGACCGCCACGAATGTTCTGGAGCAGGTCTTCGCCAACCCAGCCATTGCCGAATTGGATATGGTGTCGAGCGGCGCGTTCGGGAGCGCCCGGATGCAGGCGCGTATGCTGCTTTTGCCGCTGAAAAGCGATCTGGGAGATGTCAGCCGCGTCATGGGCGTCATGGTCAGTGACGGCGCGATCGGAGCGACCCCGCGCCGCTTCTCGATCCAAGACACTCGGATCAAGCCGGTTAGCGAGGTTCAGGCCCCGGCCAAGCCAAAGCTGGAAGTCACAGACGGTTTTGCTGAGGGCTTTGCCGAGGACGAGGCAGAGTTCAAGCGCCCCAAAGGGCACCTCAGGCTGGTTGCATCGCGCGACGACTGACCCAAAGAAAAACGGCGGGCCAAGGACCCGCCGTTTTCTTTGATTGTTCGAACCTTAGCTTGCTTCGCGCTTGGTGCGGTCGCGGCGCAGGTTGGTCAGTTCTTCGGCGACGAGGAAGGCCAGCTCCAGCGATTGCGACGCGTTCAGACGCGGGTCGCACGCAGTGTGGTACCGGTCCGAGAGGTCTTCTTCGGTCACGGCACGTACGCCACCTGTGCATTCAGTGACGTCCAGACCGGTCATCTCGAAATGCACACCGCCGGGGATGGTACCTTCTGCCTGATGAACGCCAAAGAAGTCGCGCACTTCGCGCAGGACCGAATCGAACGGGCGGGTTTTGTACCCGGTGGCCGATTTGATCGTGTTGCCGTGCATCGGGTCGCAGACCCAAGTGACCTTGGCACCCTCTTCCTTGACTGCTTTCACCAGACGCGGCAGATGCTCACCCGCCTTGCCTGCACCGAAGCGAGCGATCAGTGTTAGGCGACCCTCTTCGTTTTCGGGGTTCAGCTTGGCCATCAGAACCTTGAGGTCTTCGGCGGTGGTCGTCGGACCACATTTCAGACCAATCGGGTTCTGAACGCCACGGCAGAATTCCACATGTGCGCCGTCGGGTTGACGGGTGCGGTCGCCGATCCAGATCATGTGACCCGAGCCTGCCAACCAGTTGCCCGATGTCGAATCCAGACGCGTCAGCGCCTCTTCATATTCCAGCAGCAGCCCTTCGTGGCTGGTATAGAACTCAACGGTCGAGAACTCATGCGTTGTTTCGGCGGTGATGCCTGCCGCGCCCATGAAGTCGATCGTGTCCTGAATGCGGTCGGCGATCTCGGAGTATTTCTGAACGTCCTGTTCATCCGTGAAGCCCAGAGTCCAGGAATGCACGCGGCTCATGTCGGCGAAACCACCGGTCGAGAACGCACGTAGCAGGTTCAGCGTGGCGGCTGCCTGCGTGTAGGCCTGCAGCATCTTGGACGGATTCGGAATCCGCGCCTCGGGTGTGAAGTCCAACTCGTTGATAATGTCACCGCGGTAGCTGGGCAGCTCAACGCCATCCACAACTTCGGTCGGTGCGCTGCGCGGTTTGGCAAACTGGCCGGCCATGCGGCCCACTTTGACCACCGGCACTTTGGCGCCATAGGTCAGAACCATCGCCATTTGCAGCATCACTTTGAACGTGTCACGGATCGCATCCGCGCTGAATTGTTCAAAGCTTTCAGCACAATCCCCGCCCTGCAACAGGAAAGCCTCGCCGCGACCGGCGGCACCCAAATGTTGCTTGAGACGCCGCGCCTCACCGGCAAAGACCAGCGGGGGATACTGCGAAAGCTGCGCCTCGACTTTGGCCAGCGCGGCCGCGTCGGTATAGTCTGGCATCTGAACCCGGGGCTTGTTGCGCCAGTTCGATTTTTGCCATTCGGTCATAGCCTTGATCTCCGCTGATAGTATTCAGGTGGTCTCTATACAAAAAGCCGGGAAGAGAGACCATATCCGATTTGCGGCTCTTGACGTCGTAAACAAGCTTTGATCATGGTATCTGTCAAATCATGCGCGCCCAAGGCGCATCGGCCACCGAATCAAGGACAAAAACCCATGCAAGAACAACGCCAAGTTGTCAAAGTCGACGGTAACGTCGACAAGCCGATCAATTTTGTATTCGTCTTATTGGATGGATTTTCGCTTTTGTCCTTTGCGTCGGCTCTGGACAGCCTGCGCATTGCCAATCGGATGGCTGATAAGCCTGTCTATACATGGTCTTTGATCGGTGAAGGTGGCGATACAATTACCTGTTCGGCAGGTACGACTTTCAAGCTGGATCAGGACCTGATCGAGCTGCAGCGCGATGACATCGTTCTGATCTGTGGCGGGGTCGAGGTAAAAACCGCAACCACCAAGAAGATCCTGAACTGGATGCGGCGCGAGGCCCGCAAAGGGCTGCGGATCGGTGGCTTGTGTACGGCTGCCTATTCGCTTGCCAAGGCGGGGCTGCTGGAGGGTAAGCGAGCGACCATCCACTGGGAAAACTCGGACAGCTTCATTGAAGAGTTCGACAATGTGGAACTGACCAAATCCGTGTTTCAGGTCGACGGCAACCGGATGACCACCGCGGGGGGCACCTCATCCATTGATCTTATGCTGAAACTGATCGCGAATGACTATGGCGAGGGTCTGGCCAGCGCCGTGGCCGATCAGATGATCTATTCTTCGATCCGCACAGATCAGGACACACAGCGCTTGTCTACGCCCACCCGAATTGGGGTCCGGCATCCAAAGCTGAGCCAGGTCATTCTGATGATGGAAAAGAACATTGAAGAGCCGATCTCGCCTTCGATTCTGGCCAAGGATGTCGGCATGTCGACCCGTCAACTGGAGCGTCTGTTCCGTCGCTACCTGAGCCGCTCACCCAAGCGGTACTACATGGAGTTGCGTTTGCACAAAGCCCGCAACCTGCTGATGCAGACGGATATGAGCGTGATCAACGTAGCTCTGGCCTGCGGATTTGCCTCTCCGAGCCATTTCTCGAAATGCTACCGGGCGCATTACAACACCACGCCTTACCGTGAGCGTGGGGCTCAATCGGGGCGGCTGTCCGTCTGACGCGGGCTAAAGAGTTTTTGCAAAATAGTGCAGATGGGGCCTGAGCATGGGCTGATCCAGATAGGTCGTCGTCTCAATGGGTTCGGACAGTTCGACAAATCCCAGTTTCGGATACAGGTCCCTCATTTCGACATTCGGAGTAAGTGTGTCAGCCACAAGGCGTTTTAACCCCAGTGTGCGGGCCGCCTCCTCTCGGGCTTGTATCATGGCACGCCCCGCACCTGTGCCGCGCGCGGTTTCGGTCACGAACACGCGTTTCAATTCGCCGGTGTCCTGATCCAGCCGTTTCATCATGCCACAGCCGATGATCTTACCCGTGCTGTCTCGCGTCAGAACCAGGCACCCGTTTGGCGGCAGATAGTCCTCTGAGTGTGCCCAAAACTCGGCCAGCGCGCTTTGCGGCGCAGCCGGATGGATGTCAAACCCCATGGCCGTCATGCGCTCAACGATCAACGCATAATATTGGGACAGGATGCCGTTCAACTCACCCTGATCTGGCAGCCTGTCACACATTTCAATCGAAAAGTCGCACAATGGACCGTACCCTCAGATGGTTTCTTAGCGCAGAATCAAGCTCGGTTTCTGGACATCAGTCAAGGAGGGCGAGCACTGATCTACCTATCCGGGGAAAGCCGGAAAACCGCTCCATTGCCTACGGAAATGAACCAGATCGACCCGTCCGGGGCCTCAACGATGTCCCGGACCCGCTCTGTTTCGGGGCCTTTGATTTGTTCGACCTCGCGCAACGGGTTGCCGTCCAGCCGGGAGATATAGTCAAACTTCAGCGATCCCACGAAGATGTCGCCTTTCCATTCCGGCCAGAGCGCACCGGAATAGACCATCAAGCCCGAGGGCGCGATGGAGGGGTCCCAATAGTGGCGCGGCTGTTCCATCCCTTCTTTGGCAGTGCCTTCGCCTATCGCCTTGCCCGAGTAGTGCTTGCCATAAGAAATGACGGGCCAACCGTAGTTCAGCCCCGGTTGCAAGAGGTTGACCTCATCCCCTCCGCGCGCGCCATGTTCAGACGTCCAAAGACGCCCCTGAGCATCCAGATCGGCACCCTGAGGGTTGCGGTGACCGTAGGACCAGATCTCGGGCCGAATATTCGCCTGCCCGACAAACGGGTTGTCTGCAGGAACCGAGCCATCCCGATTAATGCGGATAATCGACCCGATAGTGTTTGAGCGGTCCTGAGCCTGCGGTCGATCCCCCCGATCCCCGATGGTGACAAACAAACTGCCGTCTTCCGCCTCAACCACCCGGGAGCCAAAGTGACGCCCGCCCGAGCCTCCCGGCGTGGCCTCGAACAGGATACGCGTGTTGGTCAGGCGTTTGCCGTTCTCCGACAGTCGCGCGACGGCCAGCGCGGTGCCAGCTCCAGTGCTCTGAGGTTTCGAGAAGGTCAGAAAAACCTCGCGCGTCTGTGGGAAGTCCCTCGCGATGGTCACGTCCAGCAAGCCGCCCTGCCCTCTGGCGGCCACTTTCGGAACCCCCTTCACTTTTTGAGGTTTCCCGTCCGACACATAAAGCACATCGCCATCCCGTTCGGTCACCAAAAACGATCCATCGGGTAGGATGCCTACAGCCCAGGGCGCATCCAGTCCCTCGATCATCGGCTCGATCTGAACCGGACCTTGGGATGTCTCAAGCTCCTCAGCGCAGGCAAGACCTGCGCTGATCATCAAGGCAAGAATCGCAAAGGCTCTGTGCGTCATGGGTCTTCCTTTCGGACTGACAGCGTTATCACCATGAGAACAAATAGGATTATGGAGCGCAAAAACACGATTGCGTTAGGACTTTTCTTTTCCGGATTGCTTGCCTAGGGTCATGCGCAGAACGAATACGTTCACAATAGGGAGTAACCATATGAAAAAGCTGCTGACTGCAACTGCAGCCTCCGCTCTGCTGGCGGGTACCGCAATGGCCGAAGACGTCAAGCTGGGCGTTCTGTTCGGCTTTACCGGCCCGATTGAATCGCTGGCGCCTGCTATGGGTTCCGGCGCCGAGATGGCGATGGCCGAAGTCACCGAATCCGGCAAGCTACTAGACGGAGCAACCGTGACCGCAACACGCGCGGATACCGGTTGTATCGACAACGGCCTGTCCACGTCGAACGGCGAGCGCATGATCGCAGACGGTGTTGCTGGCATCATCGGCGGTGACTGCTCGGGCGTCACCGGCGCGATCCTGCAGAACGTCGCGATTCCGAATGGCATGGTGATGATCTCGCCATCGGCCACCTCGCCCGGTCTGTCGACCATGGAAGACAACGGCCTGTTCTTCCGCACCGCGCCGTCGGATGCGCGTGAAGGTCAGGTGATGGCCGACATCCTGAACGATCGCGGCATCAGCTCGATCGCTCTGACCTACACCAACAACGACTACGGCAAGGGTCTGGCGGATGCGATCCAGTCGTCGTTCGAGGCCTCGGGTGGCGAAGTCACCATCGTCGCAGCGCACGAAGACGGGAAGGCCGACTACTCAGCTGAAGTTGGCGCGCTGGCCTCAGCCGGTGGCGACATTCTGGTCGTTGCAGGGTATCTGGACCAAGGTGGTCTGGGCATCATCCAGTCGGCTCTGGACAGCGGAGCGTTCGACACGTTCGGTCTGCCCGGCGGCATGATCGGAGACTCGCTGCCTGCCAATGTCGGTCCGGACCTGAACGGCTCGTTCGGTCAGATCGCCGGTTCGGGTGGTGAAGGTGCTGAGAAGTACTTTGCCATGGCCGAAGCGGTGGGTTTCGACGGCTCGTCGCCCTACTCGCCTGAATCCTATGACGCTGCTGCCTTGTTCATGCTGGCCATGCAGGCCGCAGGTTCGACCAACCCGGCGGACTATGGCTCCAAGATCATGGACGTCGCCAACGAACCTGGTGAGAAGATCTACCCGGGTGAACTGGCCAAGGGTCTGGAACTGCTCGCTGCCGGTCAGGAGATCGACTATGTCGGTGCCTCCGGTGTTGAGTTGATCGGCCCCGGTGAAAGCGCGGGATCCTACCGTGAGATCGAAGTTACCGACGGCGAGAACAAAACCGTCAACTTCCGTTGATCCAAGGTTAACAGTCATAAAAACAAGCAGCCCGGGCCTTGTGTCCGGGCTGTTTCAATGACAAAAGCCCGCACCATTCGTACAGGGATGTGGCAACAACGCCGGAAAACGGCGGCTAGGGGAAAAGATGATCGTCGTCGAAGACGTGCATAAGCATTTCGGCGGGTTTCATGCGGTGGACGGGGCATCGCTGGAAATCCAAAAGGGCTCGATCACCGGTCTGATCGGACCGAACGGGGCCGGAAAAACCACTTTGTTCAATGTGATCGCGGGTGTCTTGCCGCCGACCAGCGGCAAGGTGGTGATGGATGGTGAGGATATCACCGGCCTGCCCCCGCATGAGCTGTTTCACAAGGGCCTGCTGCGTACCTTCCAGATCGCGCATGAGTTCTCGTCAATGACCTGCCGCGAGAACCTGATGATGGTGCCCGGCGCGCAATCCGGGGAATCGCTTTGGAACACATGGTTCGGTCGCAAACGGATTGCTGATGAGGAACGCGCGCTTCGGGCCAAGGCTGATGAGGTACTGGAGTTCCTGACAATCGAGCATCTGGCCGACCATAAGGCGGGTCAGGTCTCGGGTGGACAGAAGAAGTTGCTGGAGCTTGGTCGCACCATGATGGTCGACGCCAAGATCGTGTTTCTGGATGAGGTTGGCGCGGGTGTGAACCGTACCCTGCTGATGACCATTGGCGACACGATCCTGCGTCTGAACAAGGAACGGGGCTATACTTTCGTCGTCATCGAGCATGACATGGATTTCATCGGCAAAATCTGCGATCCGGTCATCTGTATGGCCGAGGGCAAGGTGCTGGCCGAGGGAACCCTGGACGAGATCAAAGCCAATGAACACGTGATCGAGGCCTATCTGGGCACCGGCCTGAAAAACAAAGACAAGCTGGAGGCCGGGGCGTGAGCGATAATCCTTATCACGACGACAAAGGCAACAAGGACGCGTCGATCACGAACACGCATGGCGTCGGCACCATGACCCCGGCCCATCGCAAAAGCGGCGCGACACAAAAGGTCGATGGTGGGCCATTTCTGATCGGCGACACGATGACGGGTGGCTACGGCAAGGGGCCGGACATTCTGCACGACTGCACCATCGCCGTCGACCGGGGTGAGATTGCGGTCATCGTCGGGCCCAATGGTGCGGGCAAGTCCACTGCGATGAAGGCCGTATTCGGCATGCTGGATGTGCGCTCGGGCGCGGTTCGGTTGGACGGCGAGGATATCACCGCGCTTACGCCGCAGGATCGGGTAATGCGTGGGATGGGTTTTGTGCCGCAGACTTCAAACATCTTCACCTCGATGACGGTGGAAGAGAACCTTGAGATGGGTGCCTTTATCCGCCGAGACGATTTCTCGGACACGATGGAGCAGGTCTATGAGCTGTTCCCCATCCTGCGCGACAAACGCCATCAGGCGGCCGGAGAACTGTCAGGCGGTCAGCGCCAGCAGGTCGCCGTGGGCCGCGCTTTGATGACTCAGCCGAAAGTGCTGATGCTGGATGAACCGACTGCCGGTGTTTCGCCCATCGTGATGGATGAGTTGTTTGATCGGATCATCGAGGTCTCGCGCACCGGGTTGCCGATCCTGATGGTCGAACAGAATGCCCGTCAGGCCTTGGAGATCGCGGACAAGGGATATGTGCTGGTTCAGGGGCGGAACGCCTATACCGGTACGGGCAAGGAACTTCTGGCCGATCCCGAAGTGCGTAAGAGTTTCTTGGGGGGGTGAGGTGAGGTCCGCAATGACGATCGCATTTGCCTCAATGTGCAGTACGGCTTGGGCGGCGCCATGCATTCTACAAGAGGCCTGCGCAGGCGTGCAAAACTGTGAAGGTGGGGAACTCATGCTTGAGCTGTTAGGCACCCCGCCCGAGCTTATAGAAAGTAACTATGGTGACTTTTCAGTCGATCAGATCGCCAAGGCCGGTGATATCACCTCCAAAATTGGCTTGTCTGATGGGCAAGAGTGGACGGCCGTTTCACGAAGCGACTTGCTGATGGCGTTCCGGATCGAAGACGAAAAACATGAGTATATGTATGTGACCAAGACTTCGACCACCGATCTAACCGTGACCTTATTAACCCAACCGCTGCGTTATGCCGACTATACGAAAGCTAACAACGGACGACGCGCGTTCTCTGGTAAATGCGAGCAGGAGTTTTAATGGACTTCCTCAACGCCCTTGTGGCGCTTTCCAACTTCGTCCTTGTTCCCGCAATCGCCTATGGCAGCCAGTTGGCGCTGGGGGCTTTAGGGGTGACGCTGATCTATGGCATCCTACGGTTCTCGAACTTTGCTCATGGCGACACCATGGCCTTTGGCGCTATGATCGCGGTTTTGGTCACGTGGGGCTTGCAAGCCGCAGGGGTCAGTTTCGGGCCGTTGCCGACGGCTCTGCTTGCCCTGCCCTTTGCCATTCTGGGCTGTATCGTTCTGGTGCTGATCACCGACCGGCTGGTCTATCGCTTCTACCGGGAACAAAAGGCCAAACCTGTTATTCTGGTGATCGTGTCCATGGGCGTGATGTTCATCATGAATGGTATCGTCCGCTTCATCATCGGGCCAGACGATCAGCGGTTCTCGGACGGCGCGCGGTTTCTGATCAAGGCGCGGGATTTCAAGGAATGGACCGGGCTGAACGAAGGGCTCGCGATCAAGACCTCTCAGGCCATCACGGTCGTTGTGGCGGTGATCGCTGTGGCCGCCCTGTTCTGGTTCCTGAACAAAACCCGCACCGGCAAATCAATGCGCGCCTATTCGGATAATGAGGATCTTGCGCTGCTGTCCGGCATCAACCCCGAACGCGTGGTGATGATCACCTGGATCATCGTGGCCGCACTGGCGACCACGGCGGGCGTGCTTTATGGCCTCGACAAGAGCTTCAAGCCCTTTGTCTATTTCCAGCTTCTGCTACCGATCTTTGCCTCAGCCATCGTCGGAGGTTTGGGCAACCCTCTGGGCGCCATCGCGGGTGGCTTCATCATCGCGTTTTCCGAGGTGACTATCACATACGCTTGGAAGAAGGTGCTGACCTATCTGGCTCCGGAAAATCTGGAACCGTCGGGATTGGTGCAGTTCCTCTCTACCGATTACAAATTCGCCGTCAGCTTTGCCATCCTGCTGATCGTGCTTCTGTTTAAGCCCACGGGCCTGTTCAAAGGAAAATCGGTATGAGCGAGGTCACCAAGAACACCCTGCTTTTCGTCACAGTTGGCGCGCTGATCCTTTTGACCGGGTTCACGCAAAGCTGGAACGCGGCGATCCTGATCCTGAACATGGGGCTGATCTCGGCCATCATGTCGATCGGTGTGAACCTGCAATGGGGCTTTGCGGGCCTCTTCAACGTTGGCGTCATGGGCTTTGTGGCTTTGGGCGGGCTGGCGGTTGTCCTGATCTCGACCCCACCAACGCCCGGAGCATGGTCCGAAGGCGGCTATGGCGTCATTCTGGCGCTTCTTTTGGGGGCCGCGACAGTTGTTGCAACCGTCATGGTTGCGCAGAAGATGCCCAAGGGACGCGCACGGACGCTGGCTATCGTCGGAATCCTCATCGTCGGTTTCTTTGTTTACCGTGCGATCTTTGACCCGAACGTCGCGGCGATCGAGGCAATTGATCCGGCCGTTGCCGGCAATATTGGCGGTCTGAACCTGCCGGTCTTGCTTGCCTGGCCTGCCGGAGGGTTACTGGCCGCAGGGGCCGCATGGCTGATCGGCAAGACGGCTCTGGGTTTGCGTTCGGACTATTTGGCGATTGCGACCCTTGGTATTGCCGAGATCATCATTGCCGTCATGAAGAACGAGGACTGGCTGGCCCGTGGTGTCAAGAACGTCTACGGCATCCCGCGCCCTTCACCCGTGGTCGGCTATGAGGTTGAGCTGCAGCAAGACCCCTCGTTCCTTGCGCGGGCGGACTGGCTGGGGCTTGATCCGGTGATCGCCTCGACCCTTTCGGTCAAGCTGGGCTATTCGCTGCTGTTCCTGATCGTTCTGCTGGTGCTGCTGTGGATGGCGCAGATGGCGCTGAAAAGCCCATGGGGCCGGATGATGCGCGCCATTCGCGACAATGAGGTTGCGGCTGAGGCGATGGGCAAGGACGTCACCCGCCGCCACCTGCAGATCTTTGTTCTTGGCTCTGCCATTTGCGGTATCGCGGGCGCGATGATGACCACGCTGGACGGTCAGCTGACGCCGGGTACCTACAACCCCCTGCGATTTACATTCCTTGTCTGGGTGATGGTGATCGTCGGTGGGTCGGGCAACAATTTTGGCGCTGTGCTGGGTGCGTTCCTGATCTGGTTCCTGTGGGTCCAGGTCGAGCCGATGGGCCTGTGGCTGATGAACCTGATTACCTCGGGCATGCCAGATGGAAGTGCGCTGAAGGCGCATCTGATCGAAAGTGCTGCGCATATGCGGTTGTTTACTATGGGACTGGTCTTGCTGATTGTCCTCAGATTCAGCCCCCGAGGGCTGATCCCCGAGAAATAGACGCATCACGATCACAATACAGAAGCCGCGCCCCTCATCCGGCGCGGCTTCTTGATTTCTAAAGAGGTTTCCGCGTACACGGGGCTACCGCTCGTAGTTCGGACTTTTGGGGTCCGGCCTTTGCTCAGAAGAAACCCGACCGATCTCTACGATCATTCGCACTCAATTGATGAGAGTATCCGACTTGACCAAGAAAACACTGATCACCAAAGCCGTTGTCATGCTGCCGGTTCTGGCCGCGCTGACGGCTTGTATTCCGTCGCCCGAAGACCTTGAGACCACTCCTGTTCAGGTTAACACTCCGCAGGGCGTCGTAACCTGTCAGCTTTACCGACATGATCGTGTGACCTGGGACCGAGCAATTGATTTCCCGGCCACAAAGATGTCGGTTAAACAAGCCGATGCCTATTGCCGTCAGGAAGGCCAGCGCCGCCTGAAGTAAGCCGGTTGGCGCCCTGTGCTGGGCGCCTCCGATCATCGATTTCGGAACAACCCGCCCAGAATACCCCGCACGATGCGACGGCCGGTTGTTCCCTTCAGCTCTTTGATGACGGCCTCACTCATCGCCGTTGCAAATGTGTCTTTCTTACGCACCACCCGAGACGTTGAACGCCCAACCCGGCTACCTGAATACCGGCGCGCCGAGCTGTATTCGCGCTCCATCGGGGATTGTTGTTCGATGATCTCTTCCGCCTCCGCGGCCTCGGCCTCTTGGGCGGCAGCGTCAGCGCGGGCTTGCAAGATCTCAAAGGCCGATTTGCGATCGACCGGCGTGTCATATTTGGTCGCCATGGGTGAGGCTTGCAGGATACCCTGGCGCTCAGATCCCGAAATCGGCCCAAGCTGCGACCCGGGAGGGCGAATCAACGTCCGCTCGACAATCCCCGGCACGCCTTTCTTCTGCAGCATTGAGGTTACGGCCTCACCAACGCCCACCTCTCGGATCGCGGCCTCGGTGTCGAAGGCGGGATTCTCGCGATAGGTTTCCGCCGCCATACGCAGATTCTTGCGGTCACGCGCGGTGAAGGCGCGCAGCGCGTGTTGTACCCGGTTGCCCAACTGTCCCAAAATGTCTTCGGGAATATCGGCGGGGTTCTGCGTAATGAAGTAAACTCCAACCCCTTTGGAACGGATGAGGCGCGCGACCTGCTCGACCTTGTCGACCAGTGCCTTGGGCGCATCATCAAACAGAAGATGCGCTTCGTCGAAAAAGAAGACCAGCTTCGGCTTCTCCGGATCACCAACTTCGGGCAGTTCTTCGAATAGTTCGCTCAGCAGCCACAACAGGAACGTGGCATAGAGCCGAGGCGCGCCCATCAGCTTGTCCGAGGCCAGTATGTTCACCATCCCCTGCCCATTTTCATCCGTTCTCATCAGATCGGCCAGATCCAGCGCGGGTTCTCCGAACAGCTTGGTGCCGCCTTGGTTTTCCAACACCAGAAGACGGCGCTGGATGGCTCCGATAGAGGCCGTCGAGACATTGCCATAGCGAAGCGAGAGCTGCGCCCTGTTCTCACCAATCCACACCAGAAGCGCCTGAAGATCCTTGAGATCCAGCAGCGGCATCCCTTCTTCATCAGCGACTCGGAACGCGATGTTGAGAATCCCCTCCTGTGCCTCGCTTAGTTCCATAAGGCGTGACAGCAGCAGAGGGCCCATTTCGGTGACAGTGGTTCGGACCGGGTGACCCTGTTCGCCGAACAGGTCCCAGAATGTGACCGGACATGCGGCGTAGGAGAAATCAGTAAAGCCGATCCGTTCCGCGCGCTCGGTAAACGCCTGATGCAACGTATGGGTTTCGCTGCCTGCCAGAGCCAAGCCTGACAGGTCTCCTTTGACGTCCGACAGAAAAACAGGTACGCCCGCTTGCGAAAATCCTTCGGCCAGGATCTGGAGAGTGACCGTCTTGCCCGTCCCCGTAGCCCCCGCGATCAGCCCGTGGCGGTTCGCGTATTTCAGCGTCAGACCCTGCGGAGTTGCGTATCCTTCGCCCGCACCGCCCAGAAAAATCTCTTTACCCATGTAATTGCAGCCTTTTTTCACTGATCCGCAACCAGCATACAAACTTAACCTTTGGCTGCCATAGTCTATTCGTTCCCTTTGTGGCCCCGGGTTGCGAAGGGGGCACTTCCTCCCTGTCGACTGGCCGTGCCTTCGGGCACGGCTTTTTTCACGGAAGTGGACGATTAAAACTGTGCTGATTAGTGCATTAAATTTTTCTGTTAGCGGTTGACCCCTGCTTCCCCCTTTCGTAACGTCTGCGCATAACTAAGTCGGCCAGTCCGACGGGGAGAAAAATTTTGGGAAGAGGGCTGCTCCACCAGCCCTCTTTTCTTTTTCCTGTATTGGTTCTTGAGCGGGGTTTGGCCCAAGAAAACGCTCACATTGATCTCAGCCATTCGGTTAGCGACTGACAGCCGCAGCGAAGGATGCTAGATGAGGCAAAACAAACAGCAAACCGAGGCATTCATGTTCAAGAAACTCCTCTCGTTTAATACTCTGGCAGCCGTTCTGATGTGTGGAGCGGTTAGCGCGCAGGAAACGACTTCCGAAGGCACGACCACTGAAGGCGCCGGGGCCGATGCGGGCGCGGGCCTCGATTTGGGCCAATCCGGCCCGCGTGTAGGTGAGCAATTTGTCAAAGAAGAATCTGGCGATTGGGATGTCTCCTGCATCAAGGCGCCGGAAGGCGAAGATCCCTGTGCAATCGTTCAGGTTTTGAACGGCCCTCAGGGTGATCCGATTGCAGAAGTGTCCATCGGAAAGCTGCCCGAAGGCGGAGCGGCTGTTGCATGGGCCAATGTAATCGTACCGTTGGAGACCCTGCTACAAGCGCAACTGGCCCTGTCGATCGACGGCGCACCGCGCAAGCTCTACAACTACCACCATTGTCTGCCTGTTGGCTGTGTCGCGCAGCTGGGCCTCAGCCAGGGTGACATTGACGCGATGAAAGCGGGCAGCAAAGCGACCTTCTCGCTGGTTCCCGCACGCTTCCCCGATCAGGTCATAACAATGGAAATGTCCCTGTCGGGCTTCACTTCGGGCTTTGACGGGCTGGCCGTTAACGTCAACTAAGTCAGCTGCGAATAGAGATCGCCGCCGCGGCTTTGTGGCGGTGGTTTTCTTTGCAGTTCAGACGCTTTTGAGCGCCAAGACTGCGTTCAACCCGCCAAACGCAAACGCATTGCTGAGCGCCACGTCGACCTTAGCTTCACGCGCGACGTTTGGCACCACGTCCAGCGCACATTCCGGGTCAGGTTCTTCATAACCGATGGTGGGCGCGATAACGCCGTCCCGCAGCGCCATGATGCAGGCCAAAAGCTCCACCGCTCCGGTGCCTCCGATCAAGTGGCCGTGCATGGATTTCGTCGATGAGATCATCAGATCATCCGCATGCGGTCCAAACACATCCGCCACGGCGGCGCATTCTGTTTTGTCATTCGCCGCAGTGCCTGTGCCATGCGCGTTGATATAGCACACATCGCTGGCGTTCAGCTTGGCATCCGCCAACGCGCCGGCCATCGCTCGTGCGGCACCCTGCTTGCTGGGCATCACGATATCGGACGCATCCGAGGACATGGCGAATCCCACAACCTCACACAGGATATCTGCGCCGCGGGCGCGGGCATGTTCGTATTCCTCGAACACAAAGACACCGGCACCCTCGCCCTGCACCATCCCGTTGCGGTTGGCGCTAAAGGGGCGGCAGGCATCCTTCGACATCACGCGCAGACCTTCCCAGGCCTTTACACCGCCGAAACACAGCATGGATTCCGATCCACCGGTGATCATCGCAGGCGCGGCTCCGCTGCGCACCATCTGAAACGCCTGTGCCATGGCATGGTTCGAGGATGCACAGGCCGTCGAAACGGTAAAGCTGGGACCTTTGAGGTTGTGCTCCATTGAGACATGGCTGGCCGCCGCGTTATTCATCAGCTTGGGCACAACAAAGGGATGCACCCGGTTCTTGCCGTCTTCGTAGACCGAACGGTAATTGTCATCCCAGGTCGAGACACCTCCGCCCGCCGTGCCCAGAACAACGCCGGAACGCGCCGCGAGCTCGCCGTGGAACTGAATGCCCGACTGGTCGATCGCCTCTTTCGCGGCCGTTAGGGTGAACTGCGTGAACCGATCATAGAGAGACATCTGCTGGCGGTTAAAACGCCCTTCGGCCTCGAACCCCCGCACCTGACCGCCGATCTTGATCGCCAGACGGTCAACATCGCGGAATTCAAGATCCGAGATACCGCAACGCCCTTCGCGCATGGCCTCAAGCGTGTCGGGGACCGAATGACCCAGCGAGTTGATGGTTCCCGCCCCGGTAATGACAACCCGTTTCATTGTTTCGGGTCAGACCTTTTCCGACACAAGCTGTTCGATGCCGGCAATAATCGCGGCTACGTTCGAGATGTCGAAATCATTCGCCTCGGGCTCATTGGCGTTGAAGGGAACCGATATGTCGAACTCTTCCTCGATGGCAAAGATGCTTTCGACCAACCCCAGGCTGTCGATGCCCAGATCCGCAAGTGTGCTTTCGGGTGTGACATCCGATGGCTCCAGAACGGCCTGCTCTGCAATGATTGCGATGACGCGGTCGCTGATGCTCATGTTGATCCCCTGGTTATCAATCTGAGGATGATTTAATCGCTCGGAGACTGTTTGAAAACAGCCTTTTTCAATGCCTCGACGTCGCGAGCCATGCGCGGCAAGCGGCGTTGAGCCTTGTAGATCTCAGTATGGGTTTCCATCTTGACGCCCGGATAGCCCATGACCACACGTCCGGCTGGTACGTTTGACAGGATCTTAGTGGCGCCCCCCGCGATCACGCCATCACCGATGAAAACATTGTCGGCCACGCCAGTCTGACCGCCAAGAACCACGTTGTTTCCGACATCGACTGAGCCGGACAATCCACTTTGACCGCACAGCAAACAATCGCGCCCGATGCGCGTGTTGTGCCCCACATGCACAAGGTTATCGAGCTTCGAACCATCGCCAATCCGCGTGTTTCGGATCGTGCCATTGTCGATCGTACAGTTAGAGCCGACCTCGACATCGTTCCCGATTTCCACTGCGCCCAGAGAATGGATACGCAGCCAGCTTTGCGCTTTCGCATCGCCCTGATCGCCCAACGTCTTACGCGCGTTTTCAACACCTGAAATCTCAGGAGTAACAAAGCTGAACCCGTCGGAACCGATACGCGCGCCGGGTTGGGCGATGAAGCGGTCTCCGATTTGCGCACGGGCACCGATGCTGACCATTTCGCGCAGATGGGCTTGCTCACCCAACACCACGTCCATTCCGATTGTACAGTGCGGACCGATCACCGATCCCGCGCCAATCTTCGCCCGCGCGCCGATAACGGCCAGCGGGCCGATCGAAACGCCCTCACCAATCTCGGCCGCCGGGTCGATCACAGCCGAGGGGTGAACACCCGGTTCAACACCCTGCCCCCGGTCCAGCATTGTCGTGATACCAGCCATCGCCATTCGGGGGCGCGTAACAAAGATCGCAGCGCGCAGGCCCATTGCTTGCCAATCCGCGCCTTCCCACAGCATTGCCGCGCGGGCCTCACCGCCCGAAAGCGTTTCGGCATATTTGGGGGACATTGCCATCGCCAGATCGGTTGGTCCGGCATCACCCGGTTCAGCGGCCCGCAGAATTGTCAGGTCTGTTTCACCCTGACACTCGGCCCCAAGGCTGTCGGCGATCTGTTGGATGGTGAACTGCATAGCGGGCGTCCTCTTGGGCAGGATTTACCCTGAGTGCTTACCCCTGAACGTCCGGCAGGGCCACCCCTGCCTTTTGCAGCGCGTCCCAAATTTTGGCATCGCGGTTATAGACGTCGCGGCGATACTGAACTTCACCTTTCGGTCCTATGTAGGCGGTGCGGTAGATCAGGTGGACGGGCACTTGCTTGTCCAACTTCACTGTCGTTTCTTTGCCGGTATTCAATACACGGTGGAAGAACGCCTTGGGGTCCTCTTCCTGTTTGGACAGCAGCGCATAGGCGAACTCGAAAGGTTGCGCCAGGCGGATGCACCCGTGGGAGAACGCCCGAACTTCACGTGCAAACAGAGATTTCTGAGGCGTATCATGCAGATAGATGTTGTACTTGTTGGGGAACATGAACTTCACCAGCCCAAGCGCATTGCTTTTGCTGGGCGGCTGGCGCATCGCGAACGGGAAGTTGCGTGCGGTGAACTGGGTGAAATCGACGGCCCCTCGATTGACCTGACGACCACTGCGGTCCGTGATCTGGATATGGCCCACCGCGTTCGGGTTCGATTTCAGTTTCGGCAGGTATTCCTTGGTGATGATCGAGCGTGGCACATACCAGCTGGGATTGATCACCATATGTTCCATCTCATCCGAGAATTCCGGGCTGCGGCGATCATGTACGTTTTTGCCGATCACAGCGCGGGTCTCGAACGTGACCAGCCCGTCATCCACGATCTTTGCCGAGAAGTCGGCCTGATTGACCAAAATATGCCGCTCGCCCCGATCGCGCGGCAGCCAACGTTCCCGCTCCAAGGCGACATAGACGGCCTTTAAACGGTCCGAAGCCGGTCGGTTCAGCTCGGTGATGGTACCTTGTCCTGCCACACCGTCCGATTCCAGTCCGTGTGCTGTTTGGAACGCCTGAACGGCCGCAAGCAGGTCGTCATCAAATTCTGGACTGGCCGTGGGCTTAAGGTAACCCATCCCAACAAGCCGATTGCGCAGTTTGATCACATTCGGACCGGTATCGCCGTATTCCAGTTTAGCCACTGGAACGGTCGGCCCCCACCCGCCTTGGCGGATCAGGTTCTCCAACGCGATCTTTTGCTTCATCAGGGCGCGATATTGGGCGGTCTCTGGGATCAGAGTTTCAAAATACGCTGCACCTTGGGCGTTGAGTGCCTCAAGATGCTGGTTTGCATCACGGCGTTTAACCTCGCGCACCAGGCCATCATCAATACTGGCTGGCCGCAAGGCGCCGGAATAGATGTCATTTGCATAGGTCAGGAAGACACGGCTTAGTTTAGCCTCGATCGTGCCCAAGTCGCGAACTGATCGCGCCTCAGCCATCTGATCGACCAGGGCCTGCACGTCAAATGCAGCGGGCAATCCATGGCGCTCGATCTCGGAAAGTGCTTTGATCAGCGCCGCACGGCGTTTGGCGTGTTCTGCTGTATCGCCGACCCATAGAGGGGCAAAGCCATTTCGGCGGTAAAATTCAGCAATCTGATCAGAGGGCGAGGTATTCTCGGCAACCGCCATCCGGAACGCCGTGTTCGAACCTTCGCCTGATGACGCGTTCGCCATAGAAGCCGTCGCCAGAAAACAGGCGGTAAAAACAAAGCTGGAACTGGTCCGTAACACTGAGAGCATGGGATGGCCTTGGTTCTTCAATAACTTATGCGATGTCCGCCGGAGCTATATCTATATATGGTTTTCAGCCATTGGGCTTGTCTATTCACAAATACCTTACCTTTTTTCTTCTCTTGCACCCTGATGCGCGTTTGCATCTACCCGATGCCGAAAACACCCAGTTGCTCAATAAAACGACTCATTTGCATCACCTGCGCAAAAAACTGCCGAAAATTCCCCCTAACAAAGGTGCATTCCAAAGACTTCTTGGCCGACGATTCCAACTGTGCCATACATTCGCCATCTGGGATGGGAAAATATTAATACAGCGCGCGTAACATCGTGCGCAGGCAGGAACAGTACGGGACGAAACAAAAATGACCAAGAGCAGTACTTCGGGTATTACCCGTCGTGCCCTTCTGGGCGCATTCGCGGCAACGGCCGTGGCGGCAGCACCAACCTATTCCAACGCAGCAGGTTTCCTTCGTGGTGGTGGAGATATCCGCCGCATCCGCATGTATTCCGGTCGCACGGGAGAGCGGATTGATATGGTTTACTGGGTCGACGGCAAATATATCAAAGACGCCGTGAAAGAAGTGAACCACTTCATGCGCGACTGGCGCACCGATCAGTCGAAAGCGATGGATCTGCGTACAATCGACATCATGGCGGCGTCGCACAACCTTTTGGATGCTGATGAGCCCTATATGCTCCTGTCGGGGTATCGCTCGCCACAAACCAACGCCATGCTGCGGTCCAAATCGCGCCGGGTAGCGCGGAACTCGCTCCATATGCAGGGACAGGCGGCTGACCTGCGCCTCGCATCCCGCTCGGTGTCGCAGATGGCCAAAGCGGCCATGTCCTGTCGTGCAGGCGGTGTTGGACAATACTACCGTTCGAACTTTGTCCATATGGATTGCGGCGTTGTTCGCAGTTGGCGCGGCTAAGCGCGCTGTCGTTTAATGAGATGGACTTGGCAGGCCATTAGGTCTGCCTGAGTGTTGTTGCAAAACTCAAATTTTGCTGGAACGGGCTGCTGCAATTGGCGGCCTTTGTTCGTAGCAGCGCCAATCACCCAACGTTTCTCTAGCTTGTTCAGGCTAAAGATATTTCCAAATCAAACATCTAGCGGTTTCAAGGACCACTACGGTTGGGCTGAACAAATCATCAAGTATGTGAGAAGTGGCGCACCTGAGAGGATTCGAACCTCTGGCCTCTGCCTTCGGAGGGCAGCGCTCTATCCAGCTGAGCTACAGGTGCCTTGGCCGTTAGCTAACCTTGTTCCGAGCCGGGTGCAACTGGAAAACGGACCGGCTCGGCCGAGATTTAGGCAAACAGATCATGCGCAAGTTCAAGCGCGTCGATCAGGGTGTCGACCTCATCCGTGGTGTTATAGAGGCCAAAGCTGGCGCGGCAGGTGGCCGTAACACCAAGGTGATCCATCAAAGGGCCGGCGCAATGGTGACCGGCGCGAACAGCGACGCCTTTCTTGTCGAGAATCGTCGAGACATCATGCGCATGCCCTGCCCCATCCAGCGTGAAGCTGAAGATCGCGGCCTTGTCCGGCCGTGTGCCCTGAACTTGTAGCCAGTTCAGACCGGTCAGACGTTGCATGGCATAGTCGCGCAGACCCGCTTCGTGGTTGGCGATATTCGCCATCCCCAGATCCATCATATAGTCCAGGGCCACCCCGAGACCGATGGTTTGGACGATGCCCGGCGTGCCAGCCTCAAACTTCATCGGTGGATCATTGTAGATGACCTGATCCTTGCTGACCTCTTTGATCATATCGCCGCCGCCGATGAAGGGGCGCATTTCGGCCATGCGTTCGGATTTGATATAGATCGCACCGGAACCGGATGGGCCATAGAGTTTGTGCCCGGTAATGGCATAGAAATCACAGCCGATATCCTGCACGTTGACCGGCATATGAACGGCACCTTGGCTGCCATCAACCAAGACCGGCACGCCCTTGGCATGCGCGCCTTCGGTGATGGTCTTCACGTCGACCACGGTGCCCAACACGTTCGAACATTGCGTGACCGCGACCAGTTTTGTCTTGGGGCCGATCGCGTCAATCACAGCCTGCGGATCAAGCCCGCCGTCTGCATCTACATCGACCCATTTCAGTACCACGCCCTGACGCTCGCGCAGGAAATGCCAGGGCACGATGTTGGCGTGGTGCTCCATCACGCTGAGGACGATCTCATCCCCCGCTTCAAGCCGAGGCATGGCCCAGCCATAGGCGACCAGATTGATCCCCTCGGTCGTGCCGGAGTTCAGAACAATCTCATCCTCATCCGCAACACCTAGAAAGCGCGCAACGGTGCCGCGCACGGACTCATATTTCTCGGTCGCGAGGTTCGAGAGGTAGTGAAGCCCGCGATGCACGTTGGAGTATTCCTCGGCATAGGCGCGCGTAACGGCATCAATCACGACCTGAGGTTTCTGCGCCGACGCGCCATTGTCCAGATATGTCAGGGGTTTGCCGTTCACCTGCCGCGACAGGATCGGGAAATCAGACCGGATTTTCTGCACATCATACATGAGAGACCTTTCTAGACAGGACCCAACGGGTTCAGAAATAGGACAAAAGGTACCGCCAGCAACGCCGACAACAATATGACACCAAAGGACTTGCCCAGAGACCCAAACTTGTGCGCCTCATTCAGAAAATGAAGCGTTATGTAGAGGCTGTAGATGGCCGTCGCCAGGATCAGAGGGGCCATAAAAGCGACCGCGATCAAGCTCAGCGCGAGGGTCGCGACCAGCGCTGCAATTTGAAGAAACTGCAACCAGATCGTCAGGATCATCAGATCTTCAAAACGCCCCGTTCCGCCCAGAAAACGCCCGACATAGAGAAAAGCCAGGATGCTGAACAGCATCGTCCCGGCAGACCGGATCAGCACAATCGGAATCGACTGGGATACAGTCGGGCCACCCGATGCGGCGATCGACATATCTATGCCCATCTGCGCGATGCAATTGAGGACAACGGCCAGAAAGAATGCCAACCACAGAACCTCTCGCCCTGGGTTGAGGGCCAAAATCTGTCGCGCCGCTTCGGCAGGTTTTCTGAGCGTCAGGCTCGCCAGCGGGCCCAGGGGGGGTATAGTCATTCAGCCGACCTTTGTGCTTGTCGCAATCCGGATAACCAGAACCAGACAAAAACGGCAACCCAAATCAATCCGACCAAAGTTTGAGTCGGACCTGGGCCTATGAACCCGGCGACCAGTCCGTTTAGCAAAACCAAAGGTGCTGAGGACAAGAGCGCCCAGAATAATGCCAGTCTGGCACCATAGGCACTGCCCTGCCCGCCCACCAGTCGCGCGACCCAATGAGACACCAAAGCCAGCGTGTAGAAGAACAGCGGCAGGATGAAGACCGAGCCCAAAAGCGCTCCGCCCAGAAGCATGTTCAACTCGACCTGCTCAAGATGCGCGCGACGCGCTAGGCTGGGCATTTGCGCGATGAACGCCACCACGCAAAAGGCCATGACGAAGATTAGCGCTCGGTCTTCGCGCGGCCCCATATCCAGAAGCCGGCGCACAACGCGCCCCGGCCCCCGGTATGTGGCGACGATATCTGATGAGACCGGCATATTAGCTGTGACGCGAAAGCCAGCCTTCCAGACGGGTCACTATCTCTTCGGCCAGTGTTTCGTCCTCGATCTCATCCACCGCTTCGGCAAGGAAAGCCAGCGTCAGCATATTGGTGGCGTCCTTCGTCGGAACCCCGCGCGAGCGCAGGTAGAACAAGGCGGTCTCATCAATCGCGCCCGAGGTCGACCCGTGCGAACAGGCAACGTCATCGGCGTAGATTTCAAGCTCGGGTTTGGCGAGGAACTGGCTGTCATCGTCCAGCAAAAGCGACTGGCTGATTTGGTAGCCATCGGTCTTCTGTGCGCCTTCCTTCACAAGGATCTTGCCTTGGAACACACCTGTCGCGCCGTTGCGCAGGACCTTCTTGAACACCTGACGGCTTTCGCAATTCACCGCGTCATGGGTGACAAAAACGGTATCGTCGTGGTGGAAATCTCCGTCTCCGACGCAAGCACCGGCCACATGGGCTACGGCGTCATCACCGGTCAGTTCAACCACCTGCTCGTTACGAGTCAGTACGCCATTGGCTGTCAGAGTGAACGACTTGTAGGTCGATTCCTGACCGAGGCGCGTGAACATATGGGTCGCGGCCCGGCGTTCGTGATCGCGGCCCTGCGCCCGGACATGGTGCAAGGTCCCGTTATCGGCGATGTCGATTTCCATGCATTTGTTGAAGCGCGACGCGGCGGGACCATTTTCGAGGATCGTGGCCTCGGCATCGCTTTCAACACGGATAACGTGGTGCAGGATCGCGTCCGAGTCTTCTGACTCGTGACGGTACACCAGATTGATCGGCTTCGACGGTTTGCCGGTTACATGGATGGCAACGCCGTCGGTCGCGAATGCGGTGTTCAAAGCAGCCAGAGGACGCTGAACCGGGCTTTGGCCCCGCTCCTCGAGCTTGCCGTAGAGATCCTTGGCCCAGTGGATATCTTTGCAGCAGATATCCTCCAGTCGGTCGATCTTGACGCCTTCAAGGCTCAGATCATCCGAGGCTTCGGCGTCGAACACACCATCGACGAATACGATTTGCAGCCGATCGACATCGTTGAACACCATCGGCTCGCCCGAGTCGAAAATGGCAGCCTGGGGCGCATGGGCCGAGACCAGCGTATCTGGACGCGTATATTTCCAGTATTCGTCGCGACGGCTTGGAAGCCCCATTTCTCGCACCCGGGCCAAAGCCGCTTGGCGCGCTGCCTTGGTGCATCCGGGATCGGGCATCGTCAGTGAGGCCAGACGCTCTTCGGTTGCAGTCTGTTTTGCTTGCGGTAAGGGCATCAGTTCACCTCGGCAAGAATGTCGGAGTAACCGTTGTTTTCAACTTCCAGCGCCAGCTCAGGACCACCCGATTTCACGATGCGGCCATCGGCCATGATATGAACGACATCCGGTTTGATGTGGTCCAGCAGGCGCTGGTAGTGGGTGATGACCAAGAAACCACGCCCCTCATCCCGCAGCGCGTTCACGCCTTCGGAGACCAGCTTCATCGCATCCACGTCGAGGCCCGAGTCGGTCTCGTCCAGAATGCACATTTTGGGCTCCAGCATAGCCATCTGAAGGATTTCATTGCGCTTTTTCTCACCGCCCGAGAAGCCGACATTGACCGGACGCTTCAGCATATCCGCGTCGATCTTCAGCGATTTCGCCTTTTCGCGAACGAGTTTCAGGAAGTCAGCGGCCGACAGCTCCTCTTCCCCGCGCGCTTTGCGCTGCGCGTTCACAGCGGTGCGCAGGAAGGTCATGTTGCCGACGCCCGGGATCTCAACCGGGTATTGGAACGCGAGGAACACACCAGCTGCGGCACGCTCTTCCGGCTCCATCTCTAGCAGGTCTTCGCCGTCCAGTGTGGCCGAGCCTTCGGTGACCTCATAGCCATCGCGCCCTGACAGCACATAGCTGAGCGTGGACTTGCCCGAGCCGTTCGGCCCCATGATCGCATGCACCTTGCCAGCTTCGACCTTAAGGTCGACACCTTTGAGAATTTGCTTGTCTTCTTCTTCAAGCTGTACGTGCAGGTTCTTGATTTCCAGCATGTTTTGTCCTTTTGCGTATCGCAAGAGGGCGCACGGCCCCCGCGTAAATTCTGATTTCAGAGAAGCTTGGGTTTAACCCACAGACCCTTCGAGACTGATGGCCACCAACTGCTGGGCCTCCATCGCAAATTCCATCGGCAGTGCCTGCAGCACGTCCTTACAGAACCCGTTGACAACCAGCGCAACGGCCTCTTCTTCGTCCATGCCACGTTGACGGCAGTAGAAAAGCTGATCGTCATCCACCTTCGAGGTCGTCGCCTCATGCTCAACGCGGCTCGAGTTGTTTTTGACCTCGATATACGGCACTGTATGAGCGCCGCATTTGTCGCCAATCAGCAAGCTGTCACACTGGGTGTAGTTGCGGCTGTCTTTGGCTTTCGGGTGCATCGAGACCAGTCCACGATAGGTGTTCTGTGCCTTGCCCGCGCTGATGCCTTTGGAGACGATGCGCGACTTGGTGTTCTTGCCGAGGTGAACCATCTTGGTGCCGGTATCGGCCTGCTGATAGTTGTTGGCAATCGCGATCGAGTAGAACTCACCCTGGCTTTCCTCGCCGCGCAGGATGCAGGACGGGTACTTCCACGTCACGGCCGAGCCGGTCTCGACCTGCGTCCACATCACCTTAGAGCGATCCCCGCGGCAATCGGCACGCTTGGTCACGAAGTTATAGATACCACCCTTGCCGTTTTCATCACCGGGGAACCAGTTCTGAACGGTCGAATATTTCACTTCGGCATCTTCTTCGACGATGATCTCGACCACGGCCGCATGAAGCTGCGCGGTGTCGCGCTGAGGTGCGGTGCAGCCTTCCAGATAAGACACGTAAGAGCCCTTGTCAGCGATGATCAAAGTGCGCTCAAACTGGCCCGTGTTTTCCGCGTTGATACGGAAATAGGTGCTGAGTTCCATCGGGCAGCGGACGCCCGGCGGGATGTAGACGAACGAACCATCAGAGAACACAGCCGAGTTCAGAGTGGCATAGAAATTGTCTGACACCGGAACCACGGTGCCCAGATATTTCTTCACCAGTTCAGGATGCTCTTTGATCGCTTCCGAGATCGAGCAAAAAATGACGCCTGCCTTCTTCAGTTCAGCTTGAAAAGTTGTACCAACGGAAACCGAGTCAAACACGGCGTCGACGGCCACTTTGCGGCCCTCGGCGGGCATATCCTCGGCGCCTTCGACACCTGCCAGAATCATCTGTTCTTTCAGAGGGATACCAAGCTTTTCGTAAGTGGCCAGAAGCTTGGGATCAACCTCATCCAGCGACTTGGGCTTCTCTTCCATGGATTTTGGACGGGCATAGTAATACTGGTCCTGGAAGTCGATTTCAGGGTAGTTGACCATGGCCCATTTCGGCTCTTCCATTTTGGTCCAGCGTTCGAAGGCCGACAGACGCCATTCGGTCATCCATTCGGGCTCTTCGTTCTTTTCCGAGATCAGCTGAACGATATCTGGATTCACGCCTTTGGGCGCGTACTCCATCTCGATCTCGGTTTCCCAGCCGTATTTATAAGTGCTGACCTCGCGTACCGCATCCACGGTTTCCTGATCGACACCCTCTTTTACCTGGGTCTGGTCCAAAGCGGCCATTGTCTACCCTCCGTCAGATCACGCGGCCCGCGCGCGATGCTTTTTCTCTTTCTCAAGCCACGTTTCGGCGAAACGCAGCACATCTTCCTTGGTAGTCAGAGGTCCCAGCGACACGCGGATTGCGCTGGCTGCCGTCCCCTCATCAAATCCCATCGCAGTCAGAACAGCGCTGGCGCGGACCTTTCCGCTTGAACAGGCCGAGCCCGCACTGACCGCAAAACCAGACAGGTCCATCTGCATGACCTGCGTTTCACCCTTCCAGCCCGGTGACGCGAAACACGACGTGTTTGGCAGGCGAGTCTGGTCTTTCCCGACAAAAATAGGTGATCTTTCACCAGCCTCAAGGGCGTTTTCTAGAATATTTCTAAATTCTTCGACCTGCTCCCAAACACCATTGGCAAGATCTTGGGCTGCTGCTTCAGCAGCGGCTCCGAACCCTGCGATTCCAATGACATTTTCGGTTCCAGAGCGCCGGCCCATCTCTTGCCCACCGCCCTTGATCTGAGCAGGCAGATCCGTACCGCGTTTCATTACGACAGCGCCTATCCCTTTCGGGCCACCCAGTTTATGCGCAGACACAAGCGCCATCTGAACGTCCATCCAGTTGAATGCAATCGGCAGCTTGCCAAATGCCTGAGTCGCATCGGTCACGGCCAGCCCCTTGGGCAGTGTCTGCACGATACCCGTTTCCGAGTTCGCAACCTGCAGCGTCGCATTCGCTGGATCGCTCACAGTGGCCATCCCGTCCGAAGAAACCAAGATATCCTCGGCAATCCATGCTCTTACCGCGTCATGCTCAATTGATGCACCGTGCAGATTTCGACCCACCAAAGCCAAAGCGGCGCCTTCGGTCGAGCCTGAGGTAAATACGATATCCGCACCATCAGCCCCAAAAGCCGATGCCACCTGCGCTCGTGCGCGTTCGATCAAAGCCTTCGCCGCGCGCCCCTCGGCATGGACCGACGATGGGTTCCCGCAGACATCCATCGCCGCGATCATCGCGTCCCGCGCTTCGGGCCGCAAAGGCGTGGTGGCGTTATGATCGAGATAAACACGATTCATGGAGTCATCTTTTCCCAGATATTTCTGAAACTTGTACTCAGAGGCTACGGATCACTCATCCACAACGGCAAACAGGTTCGGAACCGCCGGACAGGGCGCGAGGTCGTTCTTGATAACGTCAGACAATCTGGTCTGATGCAGGAACACATAGACATGTGCGCTGAGGCTTTCCCAAAGACGGTTCGTCAGGGATTGCGCCCGGCTTCCCGAGGACGCGCCTGAGGCCCCGGCCCCCTTGGCCATTGCATCCACCGTCTCATCTACGGCGGACAGAATCTCGACAACGCGGATCTCCGACGGCTGCCGTGCAAGACGATATCCCCCACCCGGTCCACGCGTAGATGTCACAAGCTCGGCCCGGCGCAGTTTGACGAACAACTGCTCCAGATACGGCAGCGAGATATCCTGCCGTTCCGAGATTTCACCCAGTGTCACGATCTTGTCCGAGGGCTGCAGCGCAATGTCCGCCAGCGCCACCATGGCATACCGGCCCTTTGTCGACAGCTTCATTGTCATTTCCCTTCGGCAAGTTGGACGCGAAATCATTGACGCCGCCGCCGCCAGTGCGTATCTCCGACTGACAGCGCGTTGCGCAGGATATCACATTTAGAACCGTTCTAAGGTGCCCAACGAATACAGTCAAGTATTTCCCGGCGCCCAAGATAAAGACAGGACCAAAGCACACATGCCCGAGGTGATTTTTCCCGGACCCGAAGGCCGCCTGGAAGGCCGCTACCACCCGCAAAAGGAAAAAGACGCACCGATCGCCATCGTGTTGCACCCGCATCCTCAGTTTGGCGGGACCATGAACAACAAGGTGGTCTATAATCTGCACTACGCGTTCTACAACATGGGCTTCACCGTGTTGCGCTTCAACTTCCGCGGCGTGGGCCGCAGCCAGGGCGAATATGATCAAGGCGTAGGCGAGTTGAGCGATGCGGCATCGGCGCTGGATTACCTGCAGTCGATGAACAACAACTCCAAGCATTGCTGGGTTGCTGGCTTCTCGTTCGGCGCCTGGATCGGAATGCAGTTGTTGATGCGTCGCCCGGAAATCACCGGTTTTATCAGCGTGTCGCCCCCGGCGAATATGTACGACTTCTCGTTCCTTGCGCCCTGCCCGTCTTCGGGCCTGATCATCAATGGCTCGTCCGACCGTGTGGCGCCTCCGGCGGATACAACCGCGCTGGTCAACAAGCTGCATGAGCAAAAGGGCATCACGATCACGCATAATGAGGTCGAAGGCGCGGATCATTTCTTCCAGGACCAGCACATGGACACGCTCATCACCGATGTCAGCGACTATGTGAAACGCCGCCTGACCGAGAATACGCGCTAATGACAGACACCATCAATACCCTCGCTGCCAAACTGGCCGAGGATACATTGAAGGTCATGGACGAAACCGGTGATGACCGGTTTTACATGGAGGTCGGCACACTACTGGCGGCCTCCTCCCAATCTCTGGAAGAGGCCTTTCTGACCGAGATCCGCGTGCGCCTGTCTGAGCGTCAGGCCCGTCAATTCGTGATCAAACGCCTGACAGATCACCGCTCAAAGCTGAAAGCGATTGAAAAACAATGAATGATCGACTGTCCGCGCAAATCGCGTTTTTGAAACAGGCGGACAGTTTGAAGACGGTGGATCGGGCAAACACCCTGCTGGATCAATCTAGGCCCGAGAATTCAGCAGAACACAGCTGGCATCTTGCGCTTTGGGCGCTGGTCATGGGGCCTCTGGCCGGGCCGGATGTGTCAATTGATCGCGTCATCCGCATGTTGTTGCTGCACGATCTGGTCGAGATCATCGTGGGCGACCATCCAATCCATCTCGAGACCGACTGGCAGAGTGTGGCCAAGGCCGAACACGCTGCGGCTCTGGATTTGTTTGGTTTATTGCCGCCAGACCAGACCCAAGGTTTTCTGGACCTATGGACGGAATTCGAAGCCGACCAGACGCCCGACGCGAAGTTCGCCAAGATGCTCGACCGGTGTCAGCCCCTGTTTCAGGTGCTGTACGCATCGCCTAAACGGCCCGACCATATGGAGATCGCCCGCGAGAACCTCGCGACCGGGCGCGCGGCTTATCTGAGTGAGACGCTGCCTCAGGCCTATGAGCACGCAGCTGCGCTGTTGGCGGATACGCCGACCGAGGACAACAGCTTTACTCAAAGGCTGGCGTTTCTGATCGAGGCGGATCAGTTGAAATCCGTCATGCGCGCGTCGCGCCTGATGGCGGCTGATCGGTTCGAAAACTCGGCCGAGCATTCGTGGCACATCATGCTCTACGCATGGGTTCTGGCCGAACATTCCGACTCTGAGGTCCAGTTGGACCGCGTCCTGCACATGCTGCTGCTTCACGATCTCGTCGAGATCGACGCCGGAGATCACCCAATCCACGGTCAGGTCGATCACGCTGCCCAAGCCGAAAAGGAAGAGGCCGCAGCCCAACGCCTGTTCGGACTATTACCCCAGGATCAGACGCAGGCGTTTTCAGATCTCTGGCATGAGTTTGAGAGTGCCAGTTCAACAGACGCGCGGTTTGCAAAGGCTGTTGATCGGTTTCAAACCCCAATCGCAAATTTGGAAACGGGCGGCGGCTCATGGGTTGATTATGCCGTGACCTACCCTCAGATCGAAGCGCGGGTACGGCCCGCCATCGAACGCGGTGCGCCCGGTCTTTGGGATTGGTTGCAACCGTATTTGGCAGATTACTTCACGGTTTCAGCGAGGGGCTAGGCAAAAGAAAAAGGGCCAAAAGAGGCCCTTTTCCCTGCTTGGATCTTGATAAACGCCAAAACTACAAAACAAAGAAACCAACTAACAATTGGGTTGCATCAGAACTGACGGACCCCCCGTCTGCAAGCCACCCTAGCGCCGCAATAAGAGTCGAAGCAAAAACGACGTATTTAATAAACACAGTCATTGAAAAACTCGAAAACAAATCAACAAATACTGTTCTGTTATTTACATAAATAGTGATCGGATCGTAGTCAGGTATACCCGACCTTTATCTTGTGGTGTCACGCACCCGAGCAACCGAATGTGCTTGCCGGGGCAGCCTTTTTCATGTTGAGAATTCGCGCGTGATTTGCATGCAAGAGGTTGAGATCATGCCCAAAGCCTACCTGATCCTGCTGATGGCCGTCTTTGCCGAAACCGTAGGCACAACGGCCTTACAGGCCAGTCAGCAATTCTCGCGCTTCTGGCCTTCGGTTCTGGTCGTAGTTGCTTATGGGTTGGCGTTTTACCTGTTGGGATTGACGTTGAAATACATGCCGGTGGGCATCGTCTATGCGATCTGGTCCGGGCTTGGGATTTTCTTCATCGCAATCATCGGCTTTGTGGTGTTCGGGCAAAAGCTCGACCTGTGGGCGGTTCTCGGGCTGACCCTGATATTGGCCGGAATCCTGATCATTCATCTGTTTTCAAAGACCGCAGGCCACTGAACGCCGGTTTGGGCTGGTATATTGCGTCAAGCCGCGCTATGCGCCGGGCAACTTCCCGTTCAAAGGCTGACCTCTCATGGACCTGCGCAATATCGCAATCATCGCTCACGTGGACCACGGTAAAACGACCCTGGTGGATGAGCTGCTCAAACAATCCGGCGCGTTCCGGGAAAATCAGGCCGTGGCGGAACGCGCCATGGACAGCAACGATCTTGAACGCGAGCGCGGCATTACCATTCTGGCCAAGGCGACCTCGGTCGAATGGAAAGGCACGCGCATCAATATCGTCGACACCCCCGGCCACGCCGATTTTGGCGGCGAGGTTGAGCGCATCCTAAGCATGGTGGACGGTGTTGTCCTATTGGTTGATGCGGCTGAAGGCCCGATGCCTCAGACCAAATTCGTGACTTCCAAAGCGCTGGCATTGGGCCTGCGCCCCATCGTGGTCCTGAACAAGGTCGACAAACCCGATGCCGAACCCGACCGTGCTTTGGATGAGTGTTTCGACCTCTTCGCCAACCTCGGCGCAGATGACGATCAGCTGGATTTCCCGGCCATGTATGCCTCGGGCCGTTCAGGCTGGGCGGATATGGAGCTAGACGGGCCGCGCAAGGACCTGACCGCGCTGTTCGATCTGGTCGTCGATCACGTCCCGGCCCCCAAACAGGCCGAAAAGAAGGACGAGCCGTTCCGCATGCTGGCCACCACCTTGGGCAGCGACCCGTTCATCGGCCGCATCCTGACGGGTCGTGTGGAAAGCGGTACTCTGAAAGCGGGCGACAGCCTCAAGGCGCTCAGCCGCGATGGCTCGCTGATCGAAAACTTTCGCGCGTCGAAAATCCTGGCCTTCCGCGGTCTGGCCCAACAGCCCATCGATGTGGCCGAGGCCGGTGACATCGTCACTATCGCAGGCATGAGCAAAGCCACCGTTGCCGACTCGCTGGTGGCCCCTCAGGTCGAAGAGCCCCTGCCTGCGCAGCCCATCGACCCACCGACCATCACCGTGACCTTCGGCATCAACGACTCGCCTCTGGCTGGTCGTGACGGCAAGAAGGTGCAATCTCGCGTCATCCGTGACCGTCTGATGAAAGAGGCGGAATCCAACGTTGCGATCCGTATCACCGACACGCCGGGCGGAGAGGCGTTCGAAGTGGCCGGTCGTGGCGAATTGCAGATGGGCGTTCTGATCGAGAACATGCGCCGCGAAGGGTTCGAACTCAGCATCTCGCGCCCGCAGGTTTTGTTCCGCGAGGAAGACGGTCAACGGCTGGAGCCCGTAGAAGAAGTCACGATCGACGTGGATGACGAATATTCGGGCGCGGTCATCGAAAAGATCACCGGTGCGCGCAAGGGCGAGTTGGTCGAGATGCGCCCCGCCGGTGCCGGCAAGACCCGGATCATCGCGCATGTACCGTCCCGTGGCCTGATCGGCTATCACGGAGAGTTCCTGACCGATACCCGTGGCACCGGTGTTCTGAACCGCGTATTCCATGGCTGGGCCGCACATAAAGGTCAGATCCCGGGCCGCCGTGCAGGCGTTCTGATCTCGATGGAGAATGGCCAGGCCGTTGCTTACGCCCTGTGGAACCTCGAAGAGCGTGGCCGCATGTTCGTTGGCCCTCAGACCGATGTTTATCAGGGCATGGTGATTGGTGAGCATTCTCGCGACAACGATCTGGAAGTGAACCCGCTGAAAGGCAAGAAATTGACCAACGTGCGGGCCAGCGGCTCGGACGACGCGGTGCGCCTGACGCCCCACATTCAGTTCTCGCTGGAAGAAGCCATCGCCTATATTGATGACGACGAACTCGTCGAGGTGACGCCCAACGCAATCCGTCTTCGCAAGCGATTCCTTGACCCGCATGAGCGGAAACGGATGGCGAAAGCCGGATAAAACGCCGTTCTCGATTGGGAAACAATGCCATTTTTGTGACATTATTTCCTCAATCCTGAAAAATGGTATTCTAGGAAAGGTCAGCCCTCGGCTGGCCTTTCTTATTGGTTTTTCATGATTTTTGTGTTTTTTTCGGTCCTTTGGCAATCTCGCCAAGTGGGCGCCAACTTGCAAGTTCGACCTTAAAAAGGTGTAATCTTGTTCAAAGTGTGACGTCGTTCATACAAGCCCATTTGGTTTTGGTGCATAAGTTCGACGCAGAGATTAACGAGTACCGAGGAGTTCCATCATGGGCATCCATTCCAGCAAACTAAAAGTAATCGCCGCAGCTGTTGCCGTTCAAATGGTAGGCGTTACAGCCGCACAAGCCGCATGTACCGTCTCAACGGCACGTCAGGCAGCAAGCTCGCCCGAGATCCTCTGCGAATGTGACGCCGTCACATCGGGTATGATCCGCTACATTCAGCGTCGCGCCGATTTCGGCAACTTCCTGGCCCGTACCGGCGCGGAATGCCCGCAACTGGCCGCGCTGCTTTCGGACTTGCCGACCGCATCCACAGGGTTCGCTGATCAAAGATCCGGGGATGGCAAACCTGATGGAAATCCCGGTACTACGGGTGGTCCGTCTGGAAATCCTCCGGGTGACGATGGCGGTCCCGACGGCAAAGGCGGCGACGACGGCAAAGGTGGCGACGACGGCAAAGGTGGCGACGACGGCAAAGGCGGCGACGACGGCAAAGGTGGCGACGACGGCAAAGGTGGCGACGACGGCAAAGGTGGCGACGACGGCAAAGGTGGCGACGACGGCAAAGGTGGCGACGTCACATAACAAATTCTGAGGTTTCTGATCCTGCTTAGAACACAATTCCAACTGCAGGTTTGTTGTGCACTGCGAGAATCCAAAAGGGCGCCCAAGCAGGCGCCCTTACCTCATCAGACTGTAGATTTGGTCAACTATTCCCGTAAACCCCAACCCAACGGCGCGGCCGCTTTGGGTCTTGCATCCTCAGAAACAGATACCGGGTCGCTTTCCACGGTTTGATGCTGTTTGTCAGGTTGTCCAGAACCAGATCTCCCTGAGCTGATCGATAGACCAACACAGCATGCGCGTTCCGACGCGTATCCAGAACAGTCGCAATCAAAAGCTTGCTCGGATCAATTCCTGCTTTGATCAGGTTCCGCTTTTTCAACAACGCAAAGTCTTCGCAATCACCGCCGCGTGTCGTCGGCAAGGCCCAAAACTCACGCTGTCTGTATTGCGATTGGTCTGTAATTGCACGGGTGGACGCGTTGACTTGCAAGTTCACTCTCTTGACGATCTGCATTTCCTGCTTGCTCGTCAACGAGGCCGCTCTTTGGCCTGAACAGGCCCAACTGTACTGACGGCAAAGCTGCTGCGCTCCGGACGGTGGTGGAGAGGCTGAAATCGCAGTGATGAACGCGCCCTCTGTCGCCTGCGCCACAGAGGCGGTGAAAAACGACGTCAGGACTAAAGCGCAAATCCCAACGGAGCGCCCTGAAAATCTGGCGACCGACCGAAGACCCGCCGAAAAACCTACTGCCGAATATTTCATACCCGTTCCTCAATCCATGTTGCCCGCGTGAGTCCGGCCAATCAGGGTGTCGAAGTTTTCCGACTTTAACCGCAAGTGGCTCTGGTGACGCAATCAATGTTGAGGATCAGGGGTAAAAAAGGCGGAAATTCGTAACATTCCGCGGCAATTTCGGGCAAGAATTGAGGGCAATCCGCCACATTTATGACTGGGTCAGAATGCGGAAACGCCGCAACTAATTGTTTTTATGCTGCTTTTGAAAGCAATACGGCCTCCAAGAAAGAACTGGAAGCCGCGCAGAATTTCATGTGCTGGTTTTCGCCGAAACCGTCAATTCGACCCGGCTGAAACAGCTGATTCTCAATCGGAGATTTCAACAACGACCAATTCGCGCTCACTTGCCCCGCGGGCGTGATCGAGCGCTTCTTGGTAGGCGGCGGAGTTATAGCATTCGACCGCGGCCTCAACCGAAGGGAAACGTGCAACCACATTGCGCGGACGTTCCTTCCCCTCGAGCTGAACATAACGCGCGGCACGCGCGATGAATTCTCCGCCATGTTGAGCGATAGCGGGCCCCGCCAGCTCGGCGTATTTTCCATAGGCCTCAGTGTCAGTCACCGTGACATGTGCGATCCAAAGAGCAGTCATTTATCCCTCCAATACCTGTTCGGCGGCTTTGATCGCCGCATCTGCGTTGGCCGCGTCTTTGCCGCCACCTTGAGCCATGTCCGGGCGACCACCGCCGCCCTTGCCACCCAGTTCCACCACTGCGGCTTTGACCAGATCAACGGCAGAAACCGTGTCGGTCAGGTCCGCCGTGACCCCAGCCGCGACGGCCGCTTTGCCGCCTGTATCCGCGATCAACAGAACCGCGCCAGATCCTAGTCGGCTTTTGTGCTCGTCAATCAAGGCCGGAAGATCCTTGCCGGACACACCGCTGAGTGCCTGGGCCAGAAACTTGACGCCATTGACCTCGGTCGCTTCCGCGCCGCCGCCCTGTCCAGCCCCTCCGGCCATAGCGAGATCCCGGCGCAGCTGCGCGACTTCGTTTTGCAAGGCTTTCCGCTCATCAAGCAGAGATTTCACACGGGACACAACGTCATCCGGCTGCGCTTTCAGCTCTAACGCGACCTGTGCCAATCGGTGATCCTGCGCGGACAGATAGCGGAAGGCTTCATCGCCCGTCAGCGCCTCAATTCGCCGGACACCCGCACTGCTTGCACTGTCGCCCAGCACAACGAACGTTCCGATATCGCCGGTCTGGCGGACATGCGTGCCACCGCAAAGTTCAACGGACCAGGTCTCACCATCCTGGCCCTTGCCAGTCGGCGCCTTGCCCATCGAAACAACGCGAACCTCGTCGCCATATTTCTCACCAAACAAAGCCTGAGCGCCCAGCTCACGCGCGTCATCCGGCGTCATGATCCGGGTTTCAACGCTCGAGTTCTGGCGGATGAAGTCATTCACCTCACGCTCGACCTTTTGGATTTCCTCCAGCGTCAAGGCTTTGGAATGGCTGAAATCGAACCGTAAACGATCCGAGGCATTTAACGAACCCCGCTGCGCCACGTGGTCGCCAAGCGTTTCGCGCAGGGCTTCGTGCAAAAGGTGTGTGGCCGAGTGGTTGGCACGAATGGCCGAACGGCGCGTATGATCCACCTCCAGCTCAACCGCGTCTCCCTTGGACAGGGTGCCATGGTCCACGGTCACCTTGTGTGCATAGACTTTGCCATCAGCGAATTTCTTGGTGTCTTCAACGCGGGAAATATCTTCGTGCGCATCAAGGCGGCGCAGCTCACCACTGTCGCCGACCTGACCACCGGCCTCGCCATAGAACGGGGTTTGGTTCACGACGACCCAGCAACTGCCACCCTGTTCGATCTTGTCGACCAGAGCGCCATCGACGATCAGCGCCGCGACCTGAGCCTCGGCTTTTTCGGTGTCATAGCCCAGGAAATCGGTCGCGCCAGCGCTGTCGGCCACGTCAAACCAAACCGCCTGATCCGCAGCCTCGCCGGAACCGGCCCATGCCGCGCGGGCCTTGGCTTTCTGCTCTGCCATGGCCGCATCGAACCCGTCAGTATCGACGGTCCGGCCTTTTTCCCGCAGGGCATCCTGGGTCAAATCGAGTGGGAACCCATAGGTGTCATAGAGCTTGAACGCCGCATCACCGGACAAAGCAGCACCGTCGGGCAAGCCTGCGACCTCGTCATCCAGCAGTTTCAGGCCGCGATCCAGCGTTTGCTTGAACCGTGTTTCTTCCAGCAGCAGAGTCTCTTCGATCAAGGCCTGCGCCTGCCCCAGTTCCGAGTATTGAGCGCCCATCAGCTGTACGAGTGAGGGCACCAGCCGGTGCATCACCGGATCCTTCGCGCCCAAAAGATGCGCATGACGCATGGCGCGGCGCATGATCCGGCGCAGAACATAGCCACGCCCGTCATTGCTGGGCATCACGCCATCGGCAATCAGGAATGAAGTAGACCGTAGGTGGTCTGCGATCACGCGGTGGTGGACGTTCTGATCGCCATAAGGATCAACGCCGGTCGCGTCCGCCGAGGCCTCTATTAGTGTTTTGAACAGGTCGGTGTCGTAGTTGTCATGGCTTCCCTGCAACAGCGCGCCGATCCGCTCCAGCCCCATGCCGGTGTCGATCGACTGCATGTCGAGTTCCACCATTGAGCCGTCCTCGAACTGCTCGTTCTGCATGAAAACGATATTCCAAATTTCGATGAACCGGTCGCCATCTTCATCGGCCGATCCCGGAGGGCCGCCCCAGATGTGATCGCCGTGGTCATAAAAAATTTCGGTACATGGCCCGCAGGGTCCGGTCGGCCCCATCTGCCAGAAATTGTCGCTGGTCGCGATGCGGATGATGCGATCTTCAGGAACGCCGACTTTCTTCCAGATTTCAAAGGCTTCGTCGTCGGTGTGATAGACCGTGGTCAGCAGACGGTTTTTGTCGATGCCGAATTCCTTGGTGATCAACTCCCACGCGAAGGGAATCGCGTCGTGCTTGAAATAGTCACCGAAGGAAAAGTTCCCCAGCATCTCAAAGAAGGTGTGGTGGCGCGCCGTATAGCCCACATTGTCGAGGTCATTATGTTTGCCGCCAGCTCGCACACACTTCTGCGCGGTGGTAGCACGCTGATAGTCGCGGGTTTCGACACCGGTGAACAGGTTCTTGAACTGCACCATGCCCGAGTTCACGAACATCAAAGTCGGATCATTGCGCGGCACCAGAGGGCTGGACGCCACCACTTCGTGCCCCTGCTTGGCAAAGTAGTTCAGAAAGGTCGATCGGATGTCGTTCAACGTTGGCATAGGGCTCTCTCAGCGCGCAATCATAATGGTCTGCGCAGGTTTATCGCCGTGCCCGCAGAGTGTCCACAGCATTGACCTTCCAAACGAAACAAGGCGGCCCGATAGACCGCCCTGTTTAAGTTATTCTCAGCACTGTCGGAGCGCCGGGAGATTTCTGGTGTTCCCTCTCGCGCGTTCCTTAGGCCTCGAGGATATCGTCATCCTCGGCCGCTCCGGGCGGCATGTCGAAGTCCAGACCATGGGCCGCGCGGATCTTGTCCTCGATATCCAAAGCGATCCGAGAGTGATCGCGCAGATACTGCTTTGCATTCTCACGACCCTGCCCGATCCGCTCATCCCCGTAGCTGAACCACGAACCCGACTTCTCGACCACACCGGCTTTGACGCCCAGATCCAGCAGCTCTCCCATTTTCGAGATGCCTTCGCCATACATAATGTCGAATTCCACCTGTTTGAACGGAGGGGCCACCTTGTTCTTAACGACTTTGACACGGGTCTGGTTGCCTACCACTTCATCCCGGTCTTTGATCGCGCCGATACGGCGAATGTCCAGACGAACCGAGCTGTAGAATTTCAGAGCATTACCACCGGTTGTAGTTTCCGGGCTTCCAAACATCACGCCGATCTTCATCCGAATCTGGTTGATGAAGATCACCATACAATTCGAACGGCTGATCGAGCCGGTCAGTTTGCGCATCGCCTGACTCATCAGACGGGCCTGAACACCGACGTTGCTGTCGCCCATGTCGCCTTCCAATTCGGATTTCGGCGTCAGCGCCGCCACCGAGTCGACCACGACCATATTAACCGCGCCAGACCGGACCAGCGTGTCGGTAATCTCCAGCGCCTGTTCGCCGGTATCGGGCTGCGAGATCAGCAGCTCATCCAGATCAACGCCCAGCTTGCGGGCATATTGCGGGTCCAGCGCATGTTCTGCGTCGACAAACGCACAGACACCGCCGCGCTTTTGCTGTTCGGCAATACAATGCAGGGTCAGCGTTGTTTTGCCTGAGCTTTCAGGCCCGTAAATCTCAACAATCCGCCCCATCGGCAGACCGCCAATTCCCAGCGCGATATCCAGACCCAGAGACCCGGTCGAGCTCGCCTCGATATCCTGCTTGGCATCCTCGCCCAGCTTCATGATCGAGCCTTTACCGAATTGCCGTTCGATCTGGGCCAGCGCGCTATCGAGCGCCTTTTGCTTGTCCGCGTTTTTCTTGTCGCTCATCGTCAGAAGATCCGCCATTGTCCTGTCGCCTTCCCTTTTGTCACACCCTTCGCCGGGCGGCAATCGCTGCTTTGTTCGCCTCTTGTTCCTTATGGGACCAAAAAGAGAACATTTCAACTAAAACTTACACAAGTTACTCTTGGCCAATTGTGTTAAAGATCCGTTTACGCCAATCTGCCACCTTAACGACGATTGATATGGGGCCACTAAATGCTTGTTTTCTATAAAGAACGCCTTGCGTTTTTATCTGTCCCCAAAACCGGAAGCACCGCATATCACTCGGCCTTGAGTGCCCGCGCCGACCTTGTGATTACCCACCCGCCCGAGCTGAAACACGCGCCGGTGCGCCGATATGACCGTTTTATTCAGAACATGTTCCGCAAAATGTACGACACCGAGATGGAGATCATGGCCGTCGTCCGTGAACCCATCGACTGGCTGGGCAGCTGGTACAGGTTTCGTCGGCGCGAAGATCGCATCGGGCATCCGCATTCGACGCGGGATCTCAGCTTTGATACGTTTGTGCAGGCCTATATGCAGACCCCTCAGCCCGAACTTGCGGATGTCGGCAGTCAGAGCGAGTTCTTCCGCACCCGCAACAATGGCGTCGGGGCCAGCCATGTTTTCAAATACGACCATCAGGACAGAATTGTCGATTTCCTACAAAACAGGTTGAACTACGAATTCTCATTGCAGCGCGAGAACGTCTCACCACTCGCAGAAACACCTCTGTCTTCTGAAACCGAAGCAGCATTCCGCAAGCACTCGAAGGCCGATTTTGCGGTCTATGAGGCGGCGCAATAGCCGTCAGTTCATCTGCTGGAAAACGGCCTCGGTCAACTGTGTCAAAGAGAAGGGCTTTGGCAAAAAGGTCGAATTAGGAACCTGAGGACCCGAGTCGCCAAACGCGCCCTCGGTATAGCCCGAGACGAACACGACCCGGACATCGGGCCGCGTATCCATGGCCTTGGCAACCCAGGTGGGGCCGTCCATTCCGGGCATGACCACATCCGTTACGAAAACGTCCACGTTCAGGTCGGAATCTTCCAGCAAGGTCAGGGCGTCCTCGGCGGATTCGGCCTCGAGCACCGTATAGCCTTTCAGGCGCAACGCGCGGGTTGCGAAGGCGCGTACCGGCGCTTCGTCTTCGACCAGTAGCACCACGCCCTCGCCCTGACGCGCGGTTTTGGAGTCTGGAACATCTTCGGGCTGAACCTCGATGGGTTTCGCTTCGACAGAAACCGGCAGGAGCAGCGAAAACTCGGTACCGCGACCGACAGCGCTGTCGACAAAGATGAATCCGCCCGTCTGTTTGACGATCCCGTAAACGGTGGAAAGGCCAAGCCCGGTGCCCTCGCCCGTGCGTTTGGTGGTGTAGAACGGCTCGAACACTTTTTGCAGCTTGTCGGCGGGAATACCAACGCCGCTGTCGATCACCTTGACGGTCATGTAATCACCAGGCGGAACTGTGGCGCGGTCGCGGCGCAAAGGCTCCATCAGGCTCAGCACCTCGGTTTCGATGCGAATCTCACCGCCCTCGGGCATCGCATCGCGCGCATTGACGACGAGGTTCATCAACACCTGCTCCAACTGCCGTTTGTCTGCACGCACGGGCTTGAGGACAGGATCATGGCTGAGGGTCAGTTGTACTTTCTCACCGACCAACCGGTTCAACAGATGGATGAGGTCCGAGATGGTGTCGCGCACGTCCAGGACCTCGGGCTGTAAGGTCTGTTTGCGCGAAAAGGCCAGAAGCTGGCTGACCAGAGCCGCCGCGCGGTTGGCATTCTGATTGATCTGAACGAGGTCACCGTAGTTGGGGTCGTTTTGATCATGGCGCAGCAGCAGCAGGTCGCAATGACCTGAAATCGCGGTCAAAAGGTTGTTGAAATCATGCGCAACCCCACCGGCCAGCTGACCGACAGCCTGCATTTTCTGGCCCTGAACAAACTGCGCTTCGAGCGTTTTCAGCTCGGTTGCGTCGTTCAAGACCGCGACAAGGTGGGTTTTCCCGTCGATCTGAACCCGGTCCAGAGTGACCTGCACGAACAACTCTTTATCATCGCGCGTCAGTCGCTGGAATTCCGACCGGGCGACATCCTCGCCCGATGCCGTTTGGGCCAGCCATTCCAGTATCGGGTGGCTCAACCCCTGCAGGATTTGGTCAATATTGGTCTCATTCAGGCAAAGATCACCCAATAGCGCCAGCGCCATCTGGTTTGCCTCCAGTATGGTCCCCTCGGGCGTCATGCAAATGATCGGGACGGGCAGTTCGGCAAGTGAGGATCCATGCTCGGGTTGGACAGGCTGAGAAACCGGCATCAAAACAAGGTGCCGTTCCGCCCCCGACGCCGATACGCCAGTGACCGCGACGCGTCTTTCCCCCTCAAAAGCAGGGACCGAGCAGATCTGACCATCATGGGGCAATCCGTTCGGAAAGATATTGTCAATCGAACCCGGTACCGTGCTAAAAAAGGCCCTTGCGGCGGTATTGAGGTTTAATAATCGCCCACCCCGACCGATGGTCAGTACGGGAAGGGCGATTTTATCCCACTGCCCTTGGCGACCAAGTTTGAACCGCCAGCAGAACATATGGTCTCCCAATCGAACAACCGAAACCGGGATATTCTCGCCAACTGTGATGATGTCCTCATCCGCTGAGCCATTTGCTTGGGCCAGTGTCTGCAACCTCAGTAGAAGGCTCGACGGGTTGGCGAAGACCGAGCGCAGAGCCTCGGGCAGCGTTGCCTCCGGGCCGGCTTTTAACTGTTGGCGCGCAATTGGATTGGCGACCAGAACAGTGCCCTCTTCATCGGCAATAACGCTTGCGCAATCGTCGTGATCTACAAAAGCAGCCAGCACGTCAAGGGTTTGATGAGCAGCTTTGTCGGCAAAGAGGCCCCCGATCAGAATCCAGAGAGTCGCAAACAGGACCGAGACTCCTACGACGATCATGCCCTGCGTCCAGTCCGCAGGCACCCGGCCCGTATATGGCGCCACGTATAAAAGACCGGCCAGTCCAACCAACGCCAAAACACGCGCAGCTGACGGCGTTCTACGCGAGCGGGAACCGAAGAACGGATATGTAGAATCGGACATGGACGACCCGGGTAGCTTTTTTGAGAGCAATAACGATCCAAAATAGTTAATGCCCGCTTAACAGAGTTAAGGGGCTACGAAAACTACCTTAGGTTGTTTTGCGTGGCTACTTTGTCAGATGCGCAGTGAAAAACCCGTCAACGCCATCCGTGACACGCCAATTCCGTTGCAGCGTCGCCGTCCATTCGGGGTTCTCCGACACAAAGCTTTCGACAACCCGCGCGTTTTCGTCCTGAAGCATCGAACAGGTAGCATACGCGAGAAGGCCCTCGGGATGAACCAGTGGCGCGACCTCACCCAGAATCGCACGTTGCAGCTTGGTCAATTCGATCAAACGCTCTTCGGTCAGGGACCATTTTCCGGCCGGAGCGCGCCTCCAAGAGCCACTGCCCGAGCAAGGTGCATCGACCAGTACGATGTCAAAGGGCGCGAAACCGGCTAGTTCCGCGGTCTCAACGCAGGTTACTCTTACGCCCGCGCGGCCAGCGCGGTTCGGCAGGTCCTGCATGCGCTTCGGGTTGATGTCATGCGCAAACACCTCGACTCCTTGATGAGCCGCAAGGGCCAGCGATTTCCCACCACCGCCGGCACAATAATCAAGAACGCGCAGACCGGGTTTGAGCGGTAAAGCCGCCACAACCGCCTGACTGGCTGCATCCTGTAGCTCGACCAGACCGTCTAGATAAGCCCGGCTTTGCGCCACCTTGCGTGCGCCCTCAACGACGGTCAGAGCCGTCTCGCAGGCGGGATGGAGTTCAGCTTGAACCCCGTCAGCCGCCAAAGCACGGGCCGCGCCTTCCACGTCTGTCTTGCGCAAATTGACCCGCAGATGCACCGGAGCGCGGTTTTGCAGCGCCGCCGCGGCCTCCTTGGCTGCATCCCCCAAAGACGCCGAAAACCGGGGCCAGAGCCAGTCTGGAATATCAAACTGCTCGGCCAGTGACAGGAAATCCCGACCCTGCTCAGAGGCTTCAATTGGCGCAGGCGCGTGGCGTTCGCCGGTGAAGAGAGTGTCAGGCGCCTGGCCCGCAGCACGCATCGCTCCGATCATCAGGCCGCGACCCGTTTCAGCCCCTCCAAGCGCCGCAAAGGACCGTTTGCAGCGCAAGACCGTAAAAACGTGATCCCGCACCGCTGCGCGATCCTTGGAACCCGCGAACCGGCTGCGCCGCGCCCACCCAGTCAGGGCTTTTTCAACGGGCGCGCCGTCCAGAATCTGGTCAAGGATCTCGATTGAGGCCTGAACACGGGCTGCCGGGGTCATCTTTCCCTCCGTCGGGTTTTCCAGGAACGCAAAACGGCGCCCGCGTCGGGGCGCCGCCTGCAACAGATCACCAGATCACATGATCCGGTAGTTCGGGCTTTCGCGCGTGATCTGCACGTCATGCACGTGGCTTTCTTTCAGACCCGCCCCGGTGATTTTGACGAAATTGCAGTTCTTGCGCATCTCTTCGACTGTGGCACAGCCGGTATAGCCCATGGCCGCGCGCAGACCGCCGACCAGCTGGTGAACAACCGCTCCAGCAGAGCCTTTATAGGGCACCTGCCCTTCGATCCCTTCAGGCACCAGCTTGTCATTGGCGGCATCCTTCTGGAAATAGCGATCCGCCGAGCCGCGCGCCATTGCACCCAAGCTGCCCATGCCACGATAGGATTTGAACGAACGGCCCTGATACAAGATCACCTCACCCGGGCTTTCATCCGTACCCGCGATCATCGAACCGACCATGGCGCATGACGCACCCGCCGCGATGGCCTTGGCGAAATCGCCCGAGAACTTGATACCACCATCGGCAATCACCGGCACATCTCCGGCGGCTGAGGCGCAGTCCATGATCGCCGTCAGCTGAGGCACCCCGACACCGGCCACCATCCGAGTGGTACAGATCGAGCCCGGCCCGATACCAACCTTGATCGCATCCGCACCCGCGTCAATCAGCGCTTTGGTCGCATCCGCGGTGGCGACGTTACCTGCAATGATCTGGACCTCGTTCGACAGCGTTTTAGCGCGCTTGACCGCCTCCAGAACACCTTCGGAATGGCCATGCGCGGTATCGACGACGATGATGTCGACACCCGAGTCGACCAACAGTTCCGAACGCTCAAACCCCGCATCCCCGACCGAGGTCGCGGCGGCAACGCGCAGGCGTCCCAGGTGGTCCTTGCAGGCTGTCGGGTTCAGAACGGCTTGTTCCGTGTCTTTCAGGGTCAACAGACCGGTCAGCTTGCCCTCACCATCAACGACCAGCAGTTTTTCGATCCGGCGGGCGCGCATCAGGGATTTGGCCTCTTCCAGATCGGCGGGCTCCTGCAGCATCGCCAGATTGTCCGAGGTCATCATGGCCTTGATCGGCGTGTCATCCGACGTGGCAAAGCGCATGTCCCGGTTGGTCACGATGCCGACAACGCGGCCCTGCTCATCCACGACCGGAAAGCCGGTGAAGTTGTAGCGCAGCACCAACGCCTGCGCGTCTGCTAGCGTCTGATCGGCGCGCAGCGTCACTGGGTTGTAGACTATGCCCGATTCGAACCGCTTCACCCGGCGTACCTCGCGGGCCTGTTCCTCGACCGAGAGGTTCTTGTGGATCACACCGATCCCACCGGCCTGCGCCATGGCGATGGCCATACGCGCCTCGGTCACCGTATCCATGGCCGAGCTGAGCAGCGGGATGTTCATGGAAATCTGGCGCGTCACACGCGTCGTCGTATCTGCCGTTGCAGGCAGCACCGAAGATGCGCCCGGAACAAGAAGTACGTCGTCAAAGGTAAGTGCCTCACGAATCTGCATCATCAAACCCCATGCAAAAGCCCGTTTGGCGGTGACCCTATTGCATGGATTGACCCGAAGGAAAAGCCCCAGAACCCAAGTTGTTTGTCCTTGGGTAGGAATAGCAGGTCACAAAACGACGCTCGTTGTACAAAACGTGCCGCTGTCAGGGCTTTCCCTTTGTGAATAAACTCATATCTTCCCCGGCATACGCGCGAACACTTTAAAGGCAGGCCGACCATGACCACCGACCCCCTTGTCGTCTTTACCCCCTCGGGCAAACGCGGGCACTTTCCCGTTGGCACCCCGATTCTGACCGCCGCCCGACAGCTTGGCGTCGATCTGGATTCGGTTTGCGGGGGGCGCGGCATCTGCTCGAAATGTCAGATCACGCCTAGCTACGGCGAGTTCCCCAAGCACGGCGTGACGGTCTCGGAAGACGCGCTGAGCGAATGGAACGCGGTCGAGCAGCGCTATGACGACAAACGTGGCCTGAAACCCGGTCGTCGTTTGGGCTGTCAGGCCTCGGTTCAGGGTGATGTTGTGATCGACGTGCCGCCCGAAAGTCAGGTTCACCGTCAGGTTGTCCGCAAGGCCGCAGCTGCGCGCGCCATCACCATGGACCCGGCCACGCGGCTATATTTCGTCGTAGTCGAGGAACCCGATATGCACTCGCCCACCGGCGATCTGGAGCGTCTGGAACGTGCCCTGCGCGAGCAGTGGAAGATCGAGGCCGTCACCGCCGATCTGTCCCTGATGTCGAAGCTGCAACCGGTTCTGCGCAAAGGCAAATGGGAAGTCACTGTCGCCGTTCACAAAGGTCATAAGGACCCGGTGGCCCGCATCATCGAAATCTGGCCCGGCCTGCACGAAAGCGGGCTTTATGGTCTCGCCATCGACCTTGGCTCGACCACGGTTGCGGCGCACCTGACCGATCTGGAGACAGGTGAGGTCAAGGCATCCTCGGGCCTGATGAACCCTCAGATCCGCTTCGGCGAAGACCTCATGAGCCGCGTCTCCTACGCCATGATGAACCCCGGCGGCGATCAGGAGATGACCAAGGCCGTGCGCGAGGCGATCAATGATCTGACCACCTCGATCGCGGAAGAAGCCGGAATTGACGCCAGCCTGATCGTTGAGACGGTATTTGTTTGTAACCCGGTCATGCACCACTTGCTGCTGGGTCTGGACCCGGTCGAACTGGGGCAAGCTCCGTTTGCGCTGGCGACTTCGGAAAGCATGTCCCTGCCCGCGCGTGAGATGGACCTGACCACGATGAACCCGCGCGCGCAGATCTACATCCTGCCCTGTATCGCCGGTCACGTGGGTGCCGACTGCGCTGCCGTTGCCTTGTCGGAAGAGCCCGGCAAGTCCGAAGATCTGGTGCTGATCGTGGACGTGGGCACCAATGCCGAGATCCTGCTCGGCAATACCAGCCGCGTTCTGGCCTGCTCGTCTCCTACGGGGCCTGCGTTTGAAGGCGCGCAGATCAGTTCAGGCCAACGCGCCGCGCCCGGCGCGATTGAGCGGATCGAGATTGACCCTGTTACGAAGGAGCCCCGCTTCCGCGTGATCGGGTCCGAGAAATGGTCCGATGAGGACGGCTTTGATCAGGACATCGCAACCACCGGCATCACCGGCATCTGCGGCTCGGGCATCATCGAGGCGGTGGCCGAAATGCGCATCGCCGGCCTTTTGGACGAAAGCGGCCTGATCGGATCGGCCGAGCAAACCGGCACGCCACGCTGCGTTCCTGAAGGGCGCACACACGCCTATCTGATCCATGATTCCAGCGCGGAAGGTGGCCCTCGGATCACCGTCACCCAAGGTGATATCCGGGCCATCCAGCTGGCGAAATCGGCGCTTTATGCCGGTGCGCGCCTATTGATGGACGAGATGGAGGTCGACCGCGTGGATCGCGTGGTTCTGGCCGGGGCCTTTGGCGCACATATCTCGACCAAACACGCGATGGTTCTGGGCATGATCCCGGATGCACCGCTCGATAAGGTCTCTAGCGCGGGCAACGCGGCTGGTACCGGCGCCCGGATTGCACTGTGCAACATCGGCTCGCGCGCCGAGATCGAGCGTGTCGTCCGCGAGATCACCAAGATCGAAACCGCCATCGAGCCGAAGTTCCAGGACCACTTCGTTGCCGCCAACGCGATCCCGCACAAAACGGACCCATTCCCGGAACTCGCACAGGTCGTCACCCTGCCCGCACCGTCCTTTAACACCGGTGGCGGCGATGAGGAAAAGACTGGCCGCCGCCGCCGCCGGAGGTCATAGTTCCCCTCAAAAGGGGGCTGCCATGCTGAACATCAACGGTGATCAGGAAGAGTTCTGGGGCAAGTCTGAAATGGGTGTCCGCTGGCTGACCTATGAAGATCAGCTGGACACCTTGTTTCAGCCCGTCCTGGAACTGGTCCTAAAACGATCTGGCCTGTCACGGGGCATGCGGATTCTTGATATTGGCTGTGGCACTGGCGCATCCGCGCTGGCCGCTGCCCAGCTTGTTGGGGCTGAGGGTGCGGTGCGCGGAATCGACATATCGGAACAGTTTCTAGAGCGCGCGCGCCAGAGGGCCAGCAATGCTGGTCTGGGCAACCTTTCGTTTCAATACGCCGACGCTCAGACCACAGAGCTTTCGCGGGGCGATATTGACGCGATGATCTCAAGGTTCGGCGTCATGTTCTTTGCCGACCCGACCGTCGCCTTCGCCAACATGGCTCGCGCCCTGAAGACCGGTGCACAGATGACCTTTGCCGCTTGGGGCGGTCTGTCTGACAACCCTTGGTTCAAAACCCCGCATATCGCTGCCACAGCGCGGCTGGGTCAGCCGCCTAAAGTTGACCGCAATGCCCCTGGGCCGCTCGCCTTCCATGACAAGGACAGAATCGCTGGTCTGATGCGCGATGCGGGGCTGGTTGATGTTCAGGTCACGACGGTTTCGCTGGTGCTAAACGGACCACTATCGGTCGAAGACGCAGCCCTGCTCTGCACCCGTGTGGGACCTGCTGCGCGTGTGGTCGCGCATTTCAACGGCACCGAAGAGGATGTGCGCGCGATCGTCGATACTGTTGCGCTTCAGTTCGAGGAGTACCTCACTTCGGAAGGAACGCGAGTCCCGGCCGTTATCAACCTGCTGCAAGCGCGCCGTTCACAATAGACATTGAAGTTGGAGCGGGTAGCGGGAATCGAACCCGCGCGTTCAGCTTGGGAAGCTGACAGGCTACCATTACATCATACCCGCCGCGAGATTTGAGATACCATCGCCACCTGAGGAACTGCAAGCGCCTTTCGGTGAGGTTTATGGATTACTCCGTCCGCGCCCGCAGAGAGTCGATCAATGATTGGTCAACATCCAAAGCCTCGCATGCTGCGTCCAAAGTCCGTTTGTCCAAATGCTGTGGGTTTAGATCTATGTCCTTTGAGAATGCGTCAACTATGGTCTGCATTGCCTTGATTCTCGCAGATTTTTTGTTGTTAGCCGGAATAACGTGCCACGGTGCAATCTCCGTTGATGTACGCGCCAGCATCTCATCGACGGCGATCCCGGCCTCGTCCCAACGCTCGCGATTGCGGAAATCCTCATAAGTCAGCTTCCAGCGCTTCAATGGGTTGCGCAGGCGTTCTGTGAAACGCGCCATCTGTTCGTCTTGTGAGATATGAAAGAACAGCTTTACGATCCGGGTGCCGTCATCAACAAGCATGCGCTCGAAATCGTTGATCTCTCGATATCCCGCGCGCCACCGTTTCTCTGGCGTGAACTTCTCGATCCGTTCCACCAGAACACGCCCGTACCAACTGCGGTCAAAGGCCGAGATTGCACCTTCGGGCGGCAAACGTTCCCAAAACCGCAGCAGATAGTGGCGGTTGAGATAGTAGTTGCGCGGCGCGCCGATCGGCCAGACTTTGAAGCTGCGCGGATCGAGCGCCTGGCTGATACGACGGATCGTGCCACCTTTGCCAGCGGCATCCCAACCTTCAAAGACGATTACGCCCTTGGTTCCATGGAAGAGAAAAGCTTGCTGAATACGCGCCAGTTTCGCCTGCAGATCAATCAGCTTGTCGAAATAGTCCTTCTTGCCCAACTTCTCACTCAGGTCTGCGTCGGCCAGTTTTGGTGGGTGATGTTTGGACATGAAAGCACCTGATCGTTGCGGAAAGGACCGCCTCAGTCTCTACAATATTACGCTTGCTGCATTGATCAGGGTCAAACGAAAAAGGCCGGGCGCAGGGCCCGGCCTTTGATCTGATAGCGCAGAAAATCAAGCACGACGACGACGGCCACCGCCGCGACGACCGCCTGCTCCACCGGCCGCAGCCGCTTCTTCAGGCGATTTGTTGAACTTGATCCATGCGCCGCCGTGAGGGTCGTTGTTGGTCAGCAGGTTGGCGGCGCGGATAGCCTCCATCTCCTTGCCGGCACGTGGCTGGGTCGAGCCGAGACCGAACATTTGGACGAAGGCCTCATCATCCATGCCTTCGGGCAGGATGATACCAGCTGCGGCAACGGCCTCTTTCTTCTCGGCGATTTTCTTCTGCGTCGTCGGCAGAGCAACCGGGTTCATGATCGCAGAGGTCATGCCAGCACCCATCGCCATCGGCAGGAAGGCGTTGTTGATGCCGTGACGGTTCGGCAGACCGAACGAGATGTTGGACGCACCACACGTGGTGTTCACACCCAGTTCCTCACGCAGACGGCGGACCAGAGCGAAGACCTGCTGGCCAGCGGTTGCCATCGCACCGATCGGCATAACCAGCGGGTCAACAACGATGTCATGCGCCGGGATGCCGAAATCAGCGGCACGCTCAACGATCTTCTTGGCCACGTCGAACCGTACATCGGGGTCTTCCGAGATGCCGGTGTCGTCGTTCGAGATCGCAACAACCGGAACGTTGTATTTCTTGACCAGCGGCAGAACCAGCTCCAGACGCTCTTCTTCGCCGGTGACCGAGTTCAGCAGCGGACGGCCTTCAGCCGCCTCAAGACCGGCCTCCAGCGCGCCAGGAACCGACGAGTCGATGCAGAGTGGGACGTCAACCAGACCCTGAACCAGCTCTACGATCTGGCGCATCAGCGGCGGCTCGGTCTCGTTCGGGTTAGGGTTCGAATTATAGACGACGCCTGCGTTGATATCCAGAACGGTCGCGCCTGCAGCGACCTGCGCCAGCGCGTCTTTTTCGACGGTCGAGAAGTCGCCCGCCTCCAGTTCAGCAGCCAGTTTCTTGCGGCCCGTTGGGTTGATCCGCTCACCAATCACGCAGAACGGTTCGTCAAAGCCCAGAACGGCGGTTTTTGTTTTTGATTCTACGACTGTACGGGTCATGTCCGTTCCTTAAGCGTTGGCCGGCTTCGCCGAAGCGCCGCCGTTGTTGATGGCCCAGTTGGCGTTGGTCTTGATGCCGCCAAGGGGGAAGAAGTGTACATTGGTGATGTTGAAATCCGGGTTTGCCGCTTTGTATTCGGCCAGCTCGGTGATCACATCGTTCGGCTCGTAAGGCAGCAGCAGCTTGGAGACATCCATGGCGCGTTTTTGCAGAACTTTCAGTGATGGGCCAACACCACAGGCGATGGCGAACTTGATTAGGGTCTGCAACTTGGCAGGGCCTGCGATACCGATATGAACCGGGATGTCGATCCCCGCCTCTTTCAGCCCGTTCGCCCATTCGATGATCGGTTTTGCGTCGAACGCAAACTGAGTGGCCAGCGCCATCTCGGCGTCGGTGGTTTCGCTGAATTTCTGTTTCCAGCGCAGCGCGTCGTCTACGTTCTTGGTCGAGCCGTCCGGGTCAATGTCCTTGTTACCCTCGGGGTGACCGGCAACGTGCAGGCGCTTGAAACCGGCTTTGTCGAACAGGCCAGACTCCAACAGTTGCATCGAGCTGTCGAAATCACCGTACGGCTTGGCCACGCCACCAGCCAGCAGCAGCGCCTGATCAACGCCCGCTTCGCCCTGATACATCGAGATCCAGTTCTCCAGCGTCGCGGCATCCTTGATGATACGCGCAGGGAAGTGCGGCATGACCGGGTAACCTTCGGCGGCGATGCGCTTGGCGGTTTTCACCATATCTTCGATCGGCGTGCCCTCGATATGGGCGATGTAGACACGGGTGCCTTCGGGCAGCAACGCGCGGAAATCTTCGACCTTTTCGGCGGTGCGCGGCATTACCTCGATCGAGTAGCCCTGCAGAAAGGCTTCGACGGTCGGATTTACAGGGCCGTTTTCGGCGGCATCACGTTTCTTGAAGTTCAGCAAAGCCATTGCGGCCTCCCATATAGATTTCGGGCTCATGCCCAACCGTCATTCGCGATCAGTGCCTTGATGCGGTCCTGATCGTATTCCGTTTCCAGACGCACAGCCTGCGCTTCGGCAATCTCGGACGGGTCGCCCTCAACCGCGAAAGGCTCGGCCTTACGCCATTCGGCCAGGTAGGCATCACTGTCCTTGGCATTCACCTTCATGGCGGCGCGGTCGATGGCCTGTTCAAACCGTTCTTCCAACTGCCGCTTTGCGCCACGACGGCCTTTGCCGACGATGACCTGAGCGGGAATGTCGCGCCAGTACACGATGGTGACGTCAGGCATAGCTGTGATTCCTCCTAACCAATGGGGCGGTTCTAAACGTCTATATTGGGCTAAGGAGGTCGGTTTTCGACACCCAGCGCCTTCCAAGCGACCTTTTTGCCTATGACGGTGTACAGTCGTTTTAGCCGGGTTTCACACAAAACCAGATATCAAAACTTTCAACGCTTGTATGAGGATGGCTCAACACAAGCAAAAACCCCGGGCGGTAACACCGTCCGGGGCTTGTTTTTAAGGGCGTTTTCGGCCTTAGCCGACCAAACCACCATCGTCACGCGTGACCGCGATGATGGCCGAACGTGGCACGGCATCGCCGCCTTCGGGCCAGTGGCTGTTGCCGTCCTCACCGGGGTGCTGGACGCCCACGAACATGGTGCGGCGATCCGGCGACCAGCTGAGGCCGGTGATCTCGCACTCATTCGGGCCGACCAGGAAGCGACGGATTTCACCGGTGACCGGGTCACCTGCCAGCATCTGGTTGTTGCCCTGACCTTCGAAATCACCTTCGTTGCCATAGTTGCCGTCGGTCTGGATCCACAGCAGGCCGTTGCTGTCAAACTTCAGACCATCGGGTGAGTTGAACATGTTCTCGGCATTGACGTTGTCCGACCCGCCATAGGTGTCCTGATGTACATTCGGGTTGCCCGCCAGCACATAGAGATCCCAGGCAAAGCCGGACGCGGTGTGATCGCCACCTTCCGGACGCCAGCGTACGATCTGGCCATAGTTGTTGGCCTCACGCGGGTTCGGACCATTGACCGAGGTGTCATCCCCACCGGCATTCGGCTTGACGCCCCGGTTCTTGTTGTTGGTCAGACAGCAATAAACCTCGGCCACGTTCGGGTTGGCAGCAACCCATTCGGGGCGGTCCATGGTAGTCGCGCCCACAGCAGACGCGCCCTGACGGGTGTGGATGCTGACCTCAGCCTGCGAGGCCAAACCGGTTGTCTCGGGCGTCAGGTCCAGCCATTCACCGGTACCGTCATCGTTGAACTTGGCAACCGACAGCGTGCCGTTTTCCAGCAGCGCGTTGGTATCGACGCCTGCCGCATAAACGCCGTCCGAGACGAAGCGATACAAGAACTCGCCCCGCTCATCATCACCCATATAGACAACGACCCGACCGTCATTATTGACCACAGATTCGGCGTTCTCATGCTTGAAACGGCCCAGAGCGGTCAGCTTGCGCGGGGTCGAGGTCGGATCGGTTGGGTCGATTTCTACCACGTAACCGGCGCGGTTTGGTTCATTTGGGTTCTTCGAGACGTCAAAACGCTCGTCGATCTTGGCCCAGCCATAACCCCAATCCTTGGAGGAGACACCGTAGCGTTTCAACTCGGCGCTGACTTCGTGGTTTTCGTCTTCGGCCGAGAAGTAGCCATTGAAGTTCTCTTCACAGGCCAGATAGGTGCCCCACGGAGTCATCCCGTTGCCGCAGTTGTTCCACGTACCTTTGCTGGTCGTGCCGGTCGGATCAGCGGCGGTTTTCATCAGGTCATGGCCCGCAGCCGGCCCGGTGATGGTCATGTCGGTTTGCGGCGTGATCCGGCGGTTATACGGGCTGTCCTTGACGATGCCCCATGCGCCGTCGGTGTTGGCAATCTCGACCACAGTCACACCATGGGCCATCATGCCCTTGGCAACATCGTCATCCGAGGCCGCCTTGGCATCCGGGTTGTTGCCCCACAGGATGTCACGGTTGGTGTATTCGTTGTTCACAACCAGCAGCACATGGCCGTCATGAAAGAACACATCCTGACCGTCGGTATTGTCGCCAAAGGCGCGTTCCTGACTGGCGGCGGTGCCACGGGTCGCAGGATCGAATTCAGGCGCGTCGGACCACAGCGGGTCCCCCCAGCGCACCATGACTTCCGCCTTATAGCCTGCGGGTACGACCACCTCATCGGCAGTTGAGACCGGAATCGCCTCGAACGAGAACCGATCAGCTGACGCGCGCGCACCCGTAGGCAGAAGCGAGCCGCCTACTGCGGTAAAGCTGCCCATGGCCAAAACGCCCCCCAGAAAGCCACGTCGCGACAAGGCGCGCTCGACCACACGGTCGAATTCACATTCCTCGGGGCGCGGATTTACGACTTCATCAAATTCATCGAAGGACAGGGTGCGCTCATCTTTCATGGCAGTCTCCGTATCTGGCTGTAAGCTTGTAGAGAATCCCGAAATGGGGATCGGCACGGGAATTGCATTTCAGTATGAACGCTGTGTGACACTCACGTTAAATTCAAAATTGAAATCACTTGCGCGTCGGCGAGACCCCGCCTAGGGTCAACTTAACTCGAAAATCGGAGGGCGTTACGAATGGCGCCCAAGCGTCCCAAAGGTGCGGGCGCGTTCCCGAAGGCGGTCGAAAGCCCCGCGCCGGCAAGACCCGATCCAGATGCACTCTATGCGGCGTTGGATTTGGGGACAAATAGCTGCCGCATGTTGATAGCCCAACCCAAGGGGAGCGGGTTCCATGTGGTCGACAGTTTCTCCAAATCCGTGCAGTTGGGCGCGGGTTTGGAACGCACGGGACGCCTGTCCCGGGCGTCCATGTCGCGCACTGTTCAGGCGCTGCGAATCTGCCAGCAAAAGCTGAAGCGCAACAAGGTCAAACGGATGCGTCTGGTTGCAACAGAGGCCTGTCGGCGCGCCAAGAACTCACGCGATTTTATCCGGCAGGTGCGGCGTGAAACCGGCCTGAACCTTGAGATCATCCAGCCCGAGGAAGAGGCCCGCCTGGCCGTTATCTCCTGCGCGCCTCTGGTGTCGACCAAGACCGAGCAACTGCTGGTCGTGGATATCGGCGGCGGCTCGACCGAGCTGGTGTGGATCGACATCTCATCGGTGCCGCGCCGCGATAGACCCGCGGCGATCATGCGTTTGCATAACGGCTTTCATACCGCCGACAGCCCCTTCCCGGCCGCCAAGGTTGTCGACTGGATCAGCGTCCCGCTGGGCGTCGCAACCCTGCGCGACCAGTTTCACGACGTTGAGGATGACTCGGCCCGGTTTGCGTTGATGAGCTGGTTTTTTGAGGAAAACCTCGCCGATTTCGCCCCCTACAAGGACGAACAGACCCGAGCGGGATTTCAGATCGTCGGCACTAGCGGCACGGTGACAACCGTAGCCGCCTCGCATTTGGGCCTGAAGCGCTATGACCGGACCAAGGTGGACGGTTTGCGCATGACCAGCGATCAGATTGACAAAGTCATACGTGGGTATTTAGAACTCGGCCCTCACGGGCGACGCCGGGACCCTCGGATTGGGGATGACCGGCAGGCTCTGATCATGTCCGGCTCGGCCATTTTGCAGGCCCTTTTGCGTTGCTGGCCCACCGACCGCCTTTCCGTGGCGGACCGGGGGCTGCGTGAAGGACTGCTTTATGCGCAGATGAGCGCGGACGGCGTATTGGAAGACGGACCGTTTTGATGGCGAAGACACCGAGTGGAAAAAACACCTCAGGCCGCGGACAGCGCGACCTGAAGGTCAAGGTGAAGACAGCGCGGGGGCGCAAGCTCAGCTCGACCCGGTGGCTCGAGCGGCAGTTGAACGACCCCTATGTCAAGCGTGCGAATGCCGAAGGGTATCGCGGGCGAGCGGCGTTCAAGATTCTCGAACTGGATGACAAGTTCCGTTTTCTGGTCCCCGGTGCGCGCGTCGTCGATTTGGGTTGTGCGCCCGGTGGCTGGCTGCAGGTCGCCGTCAAACGGGTAAATGCACTGGGCGAGAAAAGCGGCAAGCGTATCGGCAATGTTCTGGGTGTTGACCTGCAAGAGGTTGAACCGGTTGCAGGCGCGACGGCCCATGTGCTGGATTTCATGGAAGATGACGCGGACCTCAAGGTCAAAGAGTGGCTGGGCGGCAAAGCTGACGTTGTCATGTCGGACATGGCTGCCGCGTCCTCGGGTCACAAGCAGACCGACCATTTGCGGATCATGGCCTTGTGCGAAACCGCCGCTTACTTTGCCTTTGATGTATTGGAAGACGGCGGCACCTTTGTGGCCAAGGTTCTGGCTGGTGGCGCCGAGGGCGATTTGCAAAAGTTGCTCAAGCAAAAGTTCGAAAAAGTCGCAAACGTCAAACCGCCTGCATCGCGTTCGGACAGTTCCGAGAAGTTCGTGGTTGCAACAGGGTTCCGAGGCGGCGCCTAGTCCTCGAGCGCGATCTGACCGGCCAGCCGCTGTTCGCGTAACGACGCGGCTGCAATGCCTTGCAGCATCAGCCCCTCACCATGGTTCAGGTCAACCGGCTTGCGGTTCCGAAGTTCCGCTATCCGTTGATCCAATGAGACCTGCCTGCCCCGTGAGGCAGGATGTTTCAAAACATGTTCCGACATGTGACACCTTTTACGACCTTATGGCCTGACACCCTCGGGCATAGGTCTAAAGGTGAATTCTGCCGGGATGATGGCGCGAAACGGGCGCGTAAATGCCGTTCTTATGGCCCGAGTTGCCGGGACAGCTCTTGAAGGTTCGGATCATTGGGAATGCGCTGCAAGCCTTCCTGCAAAACCTCACGCGCAGCTTGCGGCCCGCGATTGATCTGCGCCAGCTGCACCAGCATCGGCCAGGCTTCGACGCGTTGCGGGTCGAGGGTCACAACCTCACGAAAGGCACGCTCGGCTGCTGGAGCGTTGCGAAAAGTCAGCGCCATTCCGCCCAGCACCATATGGGTTTCAGGGAAATCCAGACGGTTTGAGATTGCCCCTTGCCACTCGGCAGTGGCTTGCCCTGCCAAGATCCGCTGTTCCTCGGTCATTGCCTCGGGCGGGATTGTCAGGACCTCTTTCGCCGCCGAAATCCGAACGTTGCGCAGCGGGTCTGAGAGTAGCGGCTCCAACCGCTGCACCTGATCGCGGGGAGAGGCCTGGCGCTGCAAAGTCACAGCGTTGGCCCGAACCAGCGGGTCGGTATCCGTCAGCAACTCCGCCGTGGCGTCGGCCACCTGACGCGAGCCGAAGGGCTGCAGGAGATACGCCGCTGTTGCGCGCACGATCCCGGCCTGAGACGGATCGTTGGCAATCGCCAGTAGCCCTTCAGGACTGTCCGCCTGCCCCGCCATTACCGGAGCGAAGACCGAACCGAAATGCGGGCCGCGATGGGGTGAGTCCGGAAACCAGCCCTCGATTTGCGTTGCGGCCCATGGCTGGTCTTTGTCGGTGTGGCAGTCAGTACAGGCGTCCTGCCCAAGTCCCAAATCAGGGCGCGGCACACGGAAACTGTGATCTCGCCGACCGTCAACGCCCATATAGACACGCTCGATCATGTGGCAGGTCTTGCACTGTGCGCCTGCGCTGTCTTCGGGGTGGTGGTGATGATCAGGGGTGTCATAGTCCTTGCGCGCCAGAGTTGGGAAATCCGGATTGCCCGCCGGAGAATGGCATTGCGTGCAAACTCCGTTGCCCTCCGCCCTCAACGTTGCGCTATGGGGTTCGTGGCAGTTCATGCAGCCCACGCCCTGCGCGTACATCTTGGATTGCAGGAAGGACCCGTAAACATAGACCTCATCCAGAATCTGTCCGTCGGGGTGATAGGCCCCCGGTCGCAGAAGCGCCAGATTGTAGGCGTCGTGATAGGGCGTTCCGGGCAGAGGGTTGCCCTGCTCATGCGCCTCGCGACGGGAATGGCAGCCAGCGCATTGCTGGATTTCGGCCTCGGTCTGACCTTTGCCCCATGACACCGCGAACCCGGCCTCACCTACCCCTTCAGGCAGTACACGGCCATTGACCCAATCGATATGTGCCGAGCCGGGGCCGTGGCAGGCCTCACACCCGACGCCGATCTCAACTTGGCGAGACTGGTAGCTGCGGGTTTGCGCGTCGTAGTTTTTTTCAAAGCCGGTTGCGTGGCATTCGGCGCAGCGGGCGTTCCAGTTCTTGTAGGGTCCGGTCCAGTGCAGCCCGTCATCGGGCGGCAAATCCTGATCCGGATAGAGGTGATACCAGCGTTCGTTTTCCGCGTCCCAGACCACGTCGAAACTCTGCAATCGACCGGGATCGGTTTCGATCAGGTATTGTTGCAAGGGTTCTATGCCGACGACCGAGTGGACGTCATATTCGGTCATCACACCGTCTTTTTCAGTGACCTGAGCGGTTGGGACCTCGCTGCTATGGTCAAACAGGACCGACATACCGTCATGCTCAAAGCCGGTGCCATCAAAATCGGCAACCATCTTCCCTGCCCCGACCTCGGTCCAGGCCAGCGCGTGGTGAGAGTTTGCCCAGGCCTTGGCCTCGTCCACGTGACAGTCAGTGCATTGATCCGAACCGACATAGGACTGCGCGTTGGCGGCCCCGGCCAATGCAACAAAGATCAAAACCCACCTCATGCCCGGGCGCTTTCTTCGTCGCGCTGTATATCCATCAGAGCGCCGTTATACTCAGCCCCGAGGATCAGGATCGCCGCGCACAGATACAGGAAAATCAGCGCCGCCATGGCCCCAGCCAACCCGGCATAGGTGGCGCTGTAGCTGGCGAACTGGCCGATATAGATGGAAAACCCCCACCCACCTGCACCCAGCAGAACGAGTGTCAGAACAACGCCAGGCAAGATCTGCGTCACCCGATGGCGACCTGTCGGCAGGATCAGATGCGCCAGCAGGATCGTACCCGCCGGAACCGCAATCGTGAAGGTCCATCGCAGCCGGTCCACCGACAACCAGTTCGAGACATCTACATCCGTATGCTCGGAAACGAGCTGAGTATAGACAGGCAACACAACCTCGACCGCGGCGATGATCAGGATCGCAGCACCACCCAGAATGACCAGACCAATGCACAGCAGCCGCGTTTTCCAGAACGGCCAGCTGTCCTGATCGTGATAGGCCTGATTCATTGCCGCCCGCACCGCCGCGACTCCGTTTGAGGCGAAATAGACCGCCAGCAGACCACCGATGGTAATCACGCCCGAGCTGGAGTTCTGCAACACCGCGCGCAGCTCAGAGACGATCGGTTCAGCCACATCTTGTGGCCAAGCGCCGAAAATCAGCTCGATCAATTCGTCGTTCACATAGCCCTGAGACAAGGCGCCCGCCAGCGCCACGGTGAACAGCACAAAGGGAAATAGCGCCATCATCATCGACATGGCGACGTGGCTGCTCATGACAAAGCCGTTCTTCTCGCCAAAGCGTCGAACGGCCAGGAAAAGCGCCTTTATCAATCGGCTTGATATGGGATTCGCAGCACTGGACATAGGGAACTCTACCCTGCGCACCCTACGGGTAGAAGTCACCCAAGCGGAAAATCAATCATATAAATAATTGAGCGCATTGCATAAACTCTTTGCCCTGTGCAGGATCGTATCAAGCACCTTGCCTCAATCAGGTTTGCACATGCCTCTGGACCCGAACACCACCAAGGAAGTCCCCCGCGCCACACTACCCGTGGTGCGTGACACCTGTATTGTCGCGACCCTCGTGGTTTTGGGGTTATACGCCGGGGCCGCGTTCCTGATCCCCCTGACCATGGCGCTGCTGGTCAACGTGCTGATCATCGCGCTGAGCGATCGGATCGCCGCCCTGACGCGTGTCCCCGTCTGGCTCGCCAACATCGCCGGCGTCACCGTCGTTCTGGCTGGCTTGTTCATGATCATGTATATCCTCGGAAGTCAGGCCACCCAGTTCGCCCGCACCGTCGGCACCTATGAGGAGCAATTCGACAATGCCGTGAACCGCGTCGCCGGATTGGTGGGCAGCGACGTTACTCGCTTTATCCGGGACAATCTGGTCAGCATCGACATGTCCTACGTCGCCCGCATCCTGCTGGGCAGCGCGACATCCCTGTTAAACCAGTTCTTCCTGATCAGCCTCTATGTTGCGTTTCTGATGGCCGAGCGTTTAGCGTTTCGAAAGAAAATCCAGATGGCCGCCGGCAACCCACAAACTGGTCGAGAATTCGCGGCCATGCTGGATGCGATCTCGATCAGTCTGCAACGTTATGTCGGGGTCAAAACCCTGATCAGCCTAATCACGGCTGGCATCAGCTACAGCATTTTTCGCTTGCTGGGCCTTGAGTATGCCGAGACATGGGCGGTGCTGACCTTTGCGCTGAACTTCATCCCCTCGATCGGGTCGATCATTGCCGTCATCTTCCCGGCGATGATCGCTCTGGTTCAATTTGAAAGCATCGCGCCGTTTCTGGTGGTGGTCCTGGGCTGCGGCACCATCCAGTTCCTGATCGGCAATTTCCTCGATCCGGCGTTGCTGGGCCGGTCGCTGAACATGTCGACTTTTCTGGTCATCCTTGCCCTGATGTTCTGGACCACCGTATGGGGCTTGATCGGAGCCTTCCTGAGCGTTCCCCTAACGGTCTGTATCCTAATCGTCTTCAGCCACATCCCCGCGCTGAGGCCCGTCGCGATCCTCATGTCTCTGGATGGCAGGCTTGGGGATGACAGCAACGGCGCGGTTTCCGGCTAGTTTCGCCGCCGCGCAAAAACAATCAAATATAAGGAAGTCAGAATTCCTGTTGGTCTGCGCGGTGCCGCGCTGATAACATGTTCTCATTACTTGAAAATCCCGAATCCGGGCCTTTGCAGGTACTAGGCTGCACGGCCTGCCTTTCGGGCCGGAACGGGATATTTTTATGAGCGCACTCAATCAGATCATGGATCTCAGATCCCGCATGGCGCAGTCGATCATTGGACAGACCGAGGTGATTGATCGCCTGTTGATCGGTCTTCTAGCCAACGGCAACCTGCTGATCGAAGGGCTACCAGGTCTGGCAAAAACGCGCGCGGTCAAGGCCATGGCCAAGAACATGGATGCTCAGTTCAGCCGCATTCAGTTTACGCCGGACCTGCTGCCCTCGGACGTGACAGGGACCGAGATTTATCAACAGACGGACAAAGGCAGCGAATTCAAATTCGAACCCGGCCCGATCTTCGCCAACATCGTCCTCGCCGACGAGATCAACCGTGCGCCCGCCAAGGTTCAGGCCGCTCTGCTTGAGGCGATGGAAGAACGGCAGGTCACCGTGTCCGGCACCACCCACAAGATGGAGCCGCTGTTCATCGTCATGGCCACCCAAAACCCGATCGAGCAAGAGGGCACCTACCCTCTGCCCGAGGCGCAGATGGACCGGTTTCTGATGCATGTGCAGATCACCTACCCTCCGGTCGAGGATGAGGTTGAGGTCATCCGCCTCGTACGTGGCGAGGACATCGCCGCAGGCAAAGATGCCCCCAAAGAACGTCCGCCAGCGATCCCGCAGGATGCCATCTTTGATGCCCGTTCCGAGATCGGACAGATCCACGTTTCGGATGCAATGGATCGCTATATGGCCGATATCGTGCAGGCCACCCGCACGCCCGAGGCACTCAGCCCCGAATTGGCCAGTTGGATCGAGATCGGCGCCAGCCCGCGCGCCTCTCTTGCGTTGGACAAATGCGGACGCACTCACGCGTGGATGAACGAACGCGACTATGTCGACCCCGCCGATATCCGTGCCATTGCCCATGATGTGCTGCGCCATCGCGTGACCCTCAGCTTCGAGGCGCAAGGATCCGGCAAATCAGCAGATGACGTGATCGACGAGCTGTTGCGTTTGGTTGCGTTGCCCTGACCCTTAAGGATACCGGCCGCATGAGTCAGACTGCGCCATATTCCAAAGACCCGCGCATCCATGTGGATGCCGACCAGCTTGTGCGTCTTGGCCCCCGCGCCCGAGCGCTCAGCCTGTTGCCCCGTCAACCCGCGCGGTCGATCCTGAACGGCCGCCATGCCTCGCGCCTGCGCGGACGTGGCCTTAACTTTGAAGAACTGCGCGGCTATCTGCCCGGTGACGACATCCGGACCATCGACTGGAAGGTTACCGCCCGCACCGGAGACCCCCATGTGAGGGTCTATACCGAAGAGCGCGACCGCCCGGCCCTATTGCTGGTCGATCAGCGTGTTTCGATGTTCTTCGGAACCGTCGCCTATATGAAATCCGTCGTCGCCGCCGAGGCCGCAGCGATTGCCGCGCATCGCGTATTGGGTCAGGGAGACCGCGTGGGCGGCCTCGTCTTCAGCGACACCAGCGTGGCCGAACATCGCCCTCAGCGCCGCGCGACCGCCCTGACGCGATTGTTGTCTTCCATAGCGGCAGCGAACTCTGCCCTGCATGCGGGCCTGACGCCGGAACCGACCGTATCTTTGAACGATATGCTGACCGAGGCCGCGCGTGTCTGCCAAACCAGCGGGTTGATCTGCCTGTTCTCCGACTGCGACGGGCTGGATGACCGGTCGGAATCCCTGCTCCACCGTCTTGCGGCGTCGAACGATCTGATTGTGTTCAACGTCGCCGATCCGGCATCGCGCAGCTTGGCGCCTGACCTCAAACTGACCGTCTCTGACGGGGACGCGCAGATCGAAATCGACAGCTCCGATCCGGAGCTTTCCGCGAAAATCCGCGCCTCAATGGAGGACCGTCTTTCCCAGCTCCACAAATGGTCGCGCCGATACGGGTTCCCTGTGGTTCCCTTGACGACCTCTGAACCTGCGCTGGATCAGTTGATGCGCTTGTTCGGACATGGCGGAGCACGGCGATGAGCATCGACACCACCGGGAAATCTCTGGTCGACTTGCTGAACATGCTCGAACCCGCGCCCGAGCCTTCGCCCATTTCAATGACACCCCAGACATGGGGATGGGCTGTTTTGGCGGTCTTGCTGTTGATCGTTTTATTCGCGGCGGTTTCGGTCGTTCGCAAACACAGACGCGCCAACGCTTATCGAAGGGCTGCTCTGGCAGAGCTGTCCGTGCCAGACGTCCCGTCAGCAAAGATCGCCGAGGTGCTGCGGCGGACGGCTTTGGCTGCATATCCTCGGGATCAGGTCGCAGGTCTATATGGTGACGAGTGGATCAAGTTTCTGAAACAATCTTCTGATATGCCGTCATTAAACCAAGAATTAAGCCATGCGCTGACCGAAGCGCCATACAAGGCAACACACTCGAACGAAGACCTCACGCAAATGGCCCGGCATTGGGTCAAGTCTCACAAACCGTATCGGAGCGCATGATGTTTTCCTTCGCCGCGCCCTGGGTCTTCCTCTTGCTGCCATTGCCCGCAGCGGTGTATTTCCTTACCCCACCTCGGCGTGAGAAGACGGCCTCCGTCCGCATTCCCTTTTTTCGCCGAGTCGCGCAAGCCGCTGGTGTTGAACCAAAATCCGGCTCCGTGATCCGAAACCGCGCCAGACTGCAAACAGCCAGTATCATCACTATCTGGGCGCTTCTGGTTTTGGCCCTCGCCAGACCGGAGCGTTTGAGCGAGCCAATTGTGATCGAGAAATCCGCCCGCGATGTTGTTCTTGCCTTGGATATCTCAGGCTCGATGGATCAGCGCGACTTTCAGACTGACTCTGGCGCGCCGATGCAGAGGCTGGATGCAGTCAAAGGCGTTTTGAAACAGTTCATCGCCGAACGCGATGGCGACCGGATGGCCCTGATCATCTTTGGCACTCGCGCGTTCATTCAAGCCCCGTTCACCGAAGACCTCAATAGTTTGAATGGCTTCCTGGATCAAACTCAAGTCGGCATGGCCGGTCCAAACACGGCGCTTGGTGATGCGATCGGCTTGGGAATTCGCACATTCGAGTCCAGCGAAGTGGACCAGCGCCTGATGATCGTTCTCAGCGATGGGGCGGATACCTCAAGCCGTATGACGCCAGTTAATGCCTCGGCGATTGCTGCCGAGAAAAATGTGGTCATCTACACGATCGGGGTCGGAGATCCGAATGCCTCGGGCGAAGATCGCGTCGACCTACAGGCTCTGCAAGACATAGCCGACCGGACGGGCGGAGAGTATTTCTTTGCCGATGATACGACGGCTTTGGAGCAAACATACGCGCGCATTGATGAGTTGAACCCGCGAACCGTTGAAACCCAAAGCTATCGACCCCGGCAAAGCTTGTCCCATATTCCTTTGCTGCTGGCGCTGATGGCCATTCTGATCAGCACAACCGGGTTCCATATCTCCCGCCGAAAAAAGGGAGTGAGCTGACAATGGACATAACGGATTTCCATTTTATTCGAATGTATTACCTGTTGCTCCTCATCCCCATGGCGTTCCTGTGGTGGAGGATCAGACCCAAGCCTACCCGTCAATCCATTCAGACTGCAGGGATCGCACCACATCTTGCTACCGCCTTGCAACTCGGCGCGGAGGAGAACCGTCGAATTCATCCCATCGACGTTGCCATGATCATCGCCACGCTTGTCACTCTCGCGGCGGCGGGGCCGACTTGGTCGCGCGCGCCCAACCCGCTCATCGCGGATACCGCGCCGCTGGTGATCGCCCTCAAGGTCACCGAAAGCATGGAGACCACCGATCTTGCGCCGTCGCGCCTGGACCGAGCCAAGTTCAAAATCGCCGACCTGATCACCGAACGCGCTGGAGCACGCACCGCCCTGATCGCCTATGCCGGTACCCCACACCGCGTCGCGCCTCTGACCGAAGACGCCAACATTCTGCGCCCGTTGCTTGAGGGGCTGACGCCAGCCGTGATGCCCAAACAAGGTGATGCCGCCGCTGATGCCCTGACGCTGGCGCAATCCATTTTGGACGAAAGCGAGAGCCCGGGCGCAGTTTTGTTCGTTCTGGACGATCTCGATCCATCTCAGGTTCCTGCTCTAAGCACCTCAACCCATGAACTTTTTTTCCTGACCATGCTGCCCGACGGCGACCGGATTGTGCAGCTGGGAAATGTCCAAGGTGCTTCGACTGTTGCGTTCACGGATGACGACCGGGATATCTCTCGGCTGCAACGCCAAATTCAGTCGGCCTATACCGCTGCCCTGGACGATGATGATCGGCTGGATTGGCAAGACAAGGGTTGGATTCTGGCCTGGCCCGCTGCGCTGCTGTCGCTTTTGTGGTTCCGCAAAGGTTGGGTGATCCGCTGGGCTCTTTTGGCGCTGTTCGTCCTTCCGCCCGCGGGCGCGCGCGCCGAAGGATGGCGGGATTGGTTCCTGACGCCGGATCAGCAGGGGCAAATTGCGATGAACCAGAAGCGGTTTGGAGACGCGGCCGAGCTGTTTGAGGACCCGTATCACAAGGGCTATGCGTATCTCAAAGCCGGACAATATGAACAGGCCTCAGAGATTTTCGCCGGTTTGAACACGGCCGAGGCCGCTTTTGCCGAAGGCTTGGCCCGTATCCGAAACCGCGAATACCGCCCGGCAATTGCAGCGTTTGAAACCGCTCTGGAACGTCGCCCGGATTGGCCAGACGCGCAACATAACCTCGAGGTCTCCAAGGCTATCTTGGACTATGTCGAAACGACCCGGGAACAGTCTGACACGGGCGAGGAAGCTGGCATCGGCGCAGACGATACCGTGTTCGACAATGACGACGCGCGCGGTAGCGAAACCACGGTCCAAGCACCAAAGGACGGACCGCAAACGCTGAATGCGGAGCAATGGATCAGCACCATTGACACCGACATGCAGGATTTTTTACGCAACCGCTTTCTTTTGGAAAATCAGGTGCGAACGGAATGAGATACGCGCTCCTCTTCATTCTTCTCTTCCCCGTTTCCGTCTTCGCGCAAGGCAACGAAGAAACCGCTCCGCAGATCACGGTGGAGGCTCCGGAAGAGCCCGTCATCGTCGGCCAACCAGCGATTGTTCGGATCAAGGTTCTGGTGCCGACTTTCATGCCGCAACCGCCGGAATTTCCCTCTCTGGAACAGCAGAACCTCTTGGTACGCCTTCCCGAACGGGCCTCGGGGCCGGTCAGTGAGACCGTGAACGGAGAGACTTGGTCGGGTGTTCAGCGTAGCTATAGGGTGTATCCGTTGATCGCCGGCGACATCACCTTCGATGCGCAGACGGTTGCGGTGACCTATGCCGATCCCAACACAAGTGCCCCGGTTCAAGCCACGGTCGACCTGCCTCCGGTCAAGATAACGGCCGAAATTCCGGCTGGCGCAGAAGGTCTTGATCCGTTGATCATCGCAACTGGGTTTACCCTTGAGCAGAAACTCGAAGGCCCGACCGGCATGCAAGCCGGTGACGCCATCACGCGCGAATTGACTGCGCGTATCTCTGGCACAACGCCGCTGTTGATCCCGGTTCTGACACCGCGACAGCAAAGCCCGCTGTTGCGCGCCTATCCCAAAGAACCCCGGATTTCAGAATCCGAGGAACGTGGCGTGTTGTCCGGCCAACGTCAGGAAGAGGTCGTTTATATCGCGCAGCAAGAAGGTGAAGCGCAGTTGCCCGAGGTTTCCATCGATTGGTTCAACCTGCAGACCAACCAAGTCGAAACCGCCTCAGTTCCCGCAACAGACCTGACCCTTGCGCCGCCGAAATGGCAGCCGCCCAGTCTGGATGAAGTTCTGAAGATCGTTGCCTTCGCCGCAATCGCCGTTGTCGCAATTGGAGCTGTGTGGCGTTTTCTTTCCCCACGCATCCGCGATTTGAGAGAGGCACGCCGTGGTCGCTATCTGGCGTCGCGGAGATATGCTGAAGACGCTTTGAAGACCGCCGTACAAGCTCATGATTTAAATGCGACTTATACCGCGTTGGAGCTTTGGAGATCACGTGGCGGGAACTCCAAAAATGCAGAAAAGCTGGAAGACTGCCTGACCCGCATCGGCGCTGCCCGGTACTCCGGTCGCGATCAATCTGAAGACTGGAGTTCCGCCTTGCAAAGCCTAACCTCAATGAAAGATGCGGTCGCGCGCGACAAGGATGCTTTGCCGCCGCTGAACCCCTAAATTAACTCTGGCAATTGGCAATCAGTTTGCTGCGGTCGATCAGGCGAAGGCGCCCATAGCCGAGTTCGACCAGACCCAGATCCACCAAACGATGCAGGTTGCGATGCAAGGTCGGTTGAGAAACCGCGACCATCGCGGCCAGCTCCTCTTGCGATACGATGATCCATCCGTCGGCTTTCGCAGCACCCTCGTCCAGATGCAACAGACGCAAAACGAGGCGTTTCTCGGTGCCCGTGACGGCCAGATTGGCCATGATGCGCAGGGATGTTTTCATGTTCTCGCGCGTCAATGCGTAGAAATCGCGTATGTATTCCGGGTTGTCCTGGACCAGCCTCTCGACCCGTGAGGTGGGAAAGAACAAGGCCCGGGTTTTTTGGGTCGCCATCACACTGATCAGGCGTCGCGCTTCGGCAAACAGCGCCAAATCACCAACCCAAAACCCGCGCCCATCGCGATGAACGACAAATTCCTGCCCGTCATCGGCCGGGGCGGTGATCTGAACAGCGCCGCTGAGAACCGCGTGAATTCCATTTGCCTCATCGCCGTAGAGATAAAGCGTTTCCCCCGCATCAAAGGTTTTTCGAACGGCGCAGGTCATAAGATCGCTCTGAAATTTGTGGCCGCGCGCGCCAAACCAATCCGACTGGGTCAGCGTTCGGATATCCTCATCAACATCAAACATTAGTATCTTTCAAAGCGATCATATGATAAGTTTTCGATACGTTTCATAGCCTAATCTAGTTCTGTTCGATTCTCGGACCAATAGATAGTTTTTTGTCTGACAATCAACACCTTGCTCGCGGTCTTTTCCTTAAGTCGGCCGCTGCCATTAACGATAAAATTACCGGGCCATTAATTCCCGTTTACTGAGGAGTACTACATGTCACCTCCACGAATGTTTGCTAACAATTGGCGCAGTGCAGTGCGCAGGGTCGCTGTTGCCACTGTAGCCGTTGCCCTTGCCCTGCCGGCTTGGGCGCAGGATCAAAAGCCCAATATTCTTGTGATATGGGGCGATGACATTGGTCAGTCGAATATCTCGGCCTACACGATGGGCCTAATGGGATATCAGACACCCAATATCGACCGCGTCGCCAAAGAAGGCATGATCTTCACCGACTACTACGGTGAGCAGTCCTGTACCGCGGGCCGGTCCTCCTACATCATGGGTCAGTCCGTGTTCCGGACCGGTCTGTCCAAGGTTGGCCTTCCCGGTGCTGATCTGGGAATGCAGGTCGAGGATCCGACCATTCCTGGCCTGCTGAAAGACCACGGCTATGTGACGGGTCAGTTCGGTAAGAACCATCTGGGTGACAAAGATGAACACCTGCCAACAAACCATGGATTTGATGAGTTTTTTGGCAATCTTTACCACCTGAATGCCGAAGAAGAGCCGGAAAACGAAGACTATCCCGGCGATCGCGTGTTGGCCGATGGCCGCACCTTCCGCGAGGCGTACGGCCCACGTGGCGTGATCAAGTCGAAATCAGATGGCACGATCGAAGACACCGGCCCTCTGACCCGCAAGCGCATGGAAACCGTAGATGATGAGACCGTTGCGGCCGCCATCGACTTCATCACCCGCGCGCATGAGCAGGGGCAGCCCTTTTATGTCTGGTGGAACGGGACCCGAATGCACTTCCGGACCCACGTCAAAGACGAAATGCGCACCAAGGCCAACGAAATCTCGGGTCGTGTAGCCGATGAGTACACGGCAGGCATGATCGAACATGACATGCATGTCGGGCAACTGCTGGATTTGCTGGACGAGCTTGGCATCGCCGACAACACGATCGTTCACTACTCCACCGACAACGGCCCGCACATGAACACGTGGCCGGATGCCGCCGCGACGCCTTTCTGGGGTGAGAAGAATACCAACTGGGAAGGCGGATGGCGTGTGCCCTCGATGGTGCGCTGGCCGGGCCAGATTGAGGCCGGTTCTGTCACCAACGAGATCGTTCACCATATGGACTGGCTGCCCACCTACCTTGCAGTTGCCGGCGATCCGGACATCAAGGAAAAGCTGAAAGCAGGCTATAGCTCGTCTGGTATGGGCCGTGACTACAAGGTGCATCTGGATGGCTACAATATCCTGCCCTTGCTGACCGGTGAGTCCACCGAAAGCCCCCGGAAAGAGATTTTCTACTTCTCCGACGATGGCGACCTGACGGCGCTTCGTTTTGAAGACTGGAAGCTGATCTTCCTAGAGCAGAAAGCATGGGCAACACTGCGCGCCTGGATCGAACCCTGGACCGAGCTACGCATCCCGTTGATCATCAACCTGCGCCGCGACCCGTATGAGCGCGCATACCGGACCTCGAACACCTACTATGACTGGCTGTTGGATCGGGCCTATTTCCTGGTTCCCGCCCAGCAATATGTCGGTACGTTCCTGAGCACGTTTGAGGAATTCCCACCGCGCCAGAAAGCGGCAAGCTTCAACCTAGATCAGGTTATGGAGAAGCTGACAACGCCGACCAACAACTAAAACTGGCGTTCAAATATACCGGGCCGCCCGTCATGGGGCGGCCCTTTTCCATTCCAAAACCACCGAGAATTTCATGAAACACGCTGTTCTAAGCGCCCTTTTGTCCGTCGCCCCTTTTTCACTGTTGGCGGACCCTCTGCCCAGTTGGACGCAAAGTGAATCGAAGGCGGCGATTGTAGAGTTTGTCGAGGCCGTGACCGACCCTGACGGCCCGGATTATGTCACCCCTGCGGACCGGGTCGCGGTCTTTGACAATGACGGCACGCTTTGGGCAGAACAGCCAGTCTATTTCCAGTTCATCTTTGCTATGGATCGGCTGGCCGAGTTGGCTGAGCAGGACCCAGGCATCCTGGCCACTCCGACCTTGAAAGCTGCCGCAGAGGGTGATCTTGCTACCATCCTAGAAGGCGGTCACGACGCGTTGATCGAGGTCGTCAACGCCTCGCATTCCGGCGTCAGCGTCGAGGCGTTTCAGACCGCGGTAGCCGATTGGCTGGACAATACGCAGCACCCCGATACCGGTTTACCCTTTGATCAGATGACCTACCAACCAATGGTCGAGTTGTTGCGCTATCTGCGTGATGAGGGATTTACGACCTACATCGTCTCAGGCGGCGGTCTTCATTTCATGCGGGTCTTTGCCGAACAGGCCTATGGCATTCCGTCCGAGCAAATCCTCGGCACTTATGGCACCACCAGCTATGCGCAGGTCGATGGTGTTCCAACCATCGTCAAGGAACCGGGCATCGCCTTTATCGACGACAAGGAGGGCAAGCCGATCAACATCGAACGCACACTCGGCAAGCGGCCCATTCTGGCCGGGGGTAACTCGGACGGCGACTTCGCCATGATGGAGTGGACCACGGCCGGTGATGGTCCGCGTCTTGGGGTCCTTGTCCACCACACGGATGCGGAACGGGAATGGGCCTATGACCGCGAAAGCCCAATTGGGCGCTTGGTTGATGGGTTGGATAAAGGCCCCGACATGGGCTGGGTCATTGTGGATATGGCGCAGGACTGGTCTCGCATCTACACTGGCGCTAACTAACCTGCGCCGGAGGCCCTCAACCCTATGTGGACATTGCTTGTTTCTGCCCTCGTTTTTTGTCTCTACGTGACAGCAGGCGTGTTCTCGCTACGCGCGGCGCAAACCGCGCGTACCCCTCAGGGGGCAGTGGGCTGGGTGGTCTTCCTGATCTCGGCCCCTTTCTTTGCGGTACCGATGTATTTGTTTCTAGGCCACCACCGCTTTCGCGGCTACCGCATCGCGCGGCAGGAAAGCGAGCGTGTCGTCGAGGGCATCAAGACCTTTGCCGACTATTCGAAACCCGATCCCTCGACTATGACACTCAACCCACGTCCGTTTGAGGTTCTGGCCCACCTGCCCGTCTCACGCGGGAACGGGGCTGAGTTGCTGGTCGATGGGCAGGCCACGTTTGATTCGATTTTCAAGGCGATTGATGCCGCTAAAAACTACATCCTGATCCAGTTCTACATCGTCCGGGATGATGCGCTTGGGCAAGAGCTGCACAAAAAGCTGATCGACGCAGCCAAGCGCGGCGTACACGTTCGGTTCATGACAGATGCCGTCGGCAGCTACGGCCTTCCTCCCACCTATCTCGAAACGATGCGAGAGGCCGGGATAGATGTAGCCGATCCCAAAGAACAACGTGGCCCGAACTTCCGGTTTCAGCTGAACTATCGCAATCACCGCAAAACGGTGATCACTGATGGCGAAACCGGATTCATCGGCGGCCACAATGTAGGGGTCGAGTATCTGGGCCAAAGCGAGCGTTTCGGCCATTGGCGTGACACACACCTGAAGATGACCGGCCATATCGTGCGGCAGCTTCAGCTGATTTTCTGCGAAGACTGGCACTGGGCGCGTGACGAGGATCTGATTGACCACCTTGATTGGGCAGGAAGCGAGGCCGAGCAGGACATGAACGCCCTATTGGTGGCAACCGGGCCAGGAGATGACACCGAAACCGGTGCCATGCTGTTCTTTGCCGCCATCGCCGAGGCCAAGGAAAGACTGTGGATCGCCTCGCCCTATTTCGTGCCGGATATCGACATCATGACCGCCTTGCAGCACGCGGCCATGCGCGGCGTCGATGTCCGTATTTTGCTACCAGACGTGATCGACCACCGCCTGCCCTGGCTGGCCGCCTTTGCCTATTTCGATGAGATTCGAGACTGTGGCGTGCGCGTGTTCCGCTACACTGACGGCTTCATGCATCAAAAGGCGTTTGTGGTCGACGATGCCCTGGCTGCGGTTGGAACGACAAATCTGGACAACCGCTCATTCCGGCTGAATTTCGAAGCAATGGCGCTGTTATTCGACCCACGCGCGGCGGAAGCCGTCAGTGAGATGCTGTCGGCCGATTTCGAGAACTGCTATGAGCTAACGCGATCAATGTCCCAGCAACCAGCCCATATCCGCTTTGGCGCCCCTCTGGCGCGGCTCTTTGCCCCTATTCTTTAAGAGAAAATTCGGTCCTGAAATACGCGCGTCATCATGGCAACCATGTAAGCGGTCGACAGGCCAAAGGCCAACAGCCCTGCCACAGAAGCGAAAGATCCGAAAATCCGAAGTGCCTCACCCAGAACAATGTCGCCGTAGCCCAGGGTCGTGAAGGTCACCAAGGAAAAGTAAATCGCGGTGTTCCAATCCGGCAGAACGTCGAGCAACACCCAGACGATCGCCCAAATCCAAACCTGAATGGTGTGGATCGCGACAATGAAAACGAGAGCCACCGCAATCGGCATCGCCGTGCCCATAAACACGCCTCTCTTTTCCAGATTGGTTTCCATCTTCATGATCACCACAGTACACCACGTCAAAAGCAGGATTTCGACCAGAAAACAAAGGCCCAGAAACGTGCTTCCCCAGACAATCTGATGTAGCAAGGTCATGTTTTTACGTCCTGAATCAAGCTGCGGTAAGGTCGTCTCAGCATGACCTTTGCAGCCCGCAAGCACAAGGGCACAGGCCGATGTCACGTATCAAGACCCAGTCGGCACTGGACAGCGGATCAAACAGTTGCACATCTAGGACAAAAAGCGAGGCGGATCATGCTGTTGTCGATTGAACATGTTCACAAGACCTATCCCGGTGGACGGCCTGTGCTGCAGGATGTCTCGCTGTCGCTGGACCACGGTCAAACCTTGGCGCTGACCGGTGAAAGCGGCAGCGGCAAATCCACCTTGCTGAATCTCTCGGCCGCGCTGGATCATTTCGACGCCGGAGAGATCACATTGGACGGTCTTGCTCTGTCGGGTCTGGATGATGCCGGGCGCGCCGGGCTACGACGGAAACACGTCTCGCTGGTGTTTCAGCAGTTCAACCTGATCCCATCGCTGACGGTCGCCCAGAACCTCTCCTTCCACGCGCGGCTGGCTGGGTGTCATGATCCAGACTGGGAGGCGCATCTGGCAGATCGCCTTGGCCTGAGCGATCTTCTGTCCCGCTTCCCTGAGCGACTGTCCGGCGGTCAGCAACAACGCGTCGCCATCGGGCGCGCGATGGCCGTGAGGCCGAAGCTGCTGCTTGCGGATGAGCCGACGGGCAATCTGGATGAAACCGCCAGTGCGGCCGTTCTGGATCTGATGCTGTCCCTCGTGACTGAGTCGGGTGCCGCGCTGCTGTTGGTAACCCATTCGCAAGATATCGCAGGCCAACTGGATCGCAGAGTTCATCTGGCAGGTGGGCGTATTCAATGACGGCTGCCATAATACAGGCGCTGACGTCTCATTGGCGGAGCCATTGGTTGCAGTTTGCTACACTGCTGATCGGGATCGCATTGGCAACCGGGCTTTGGTCGGCCGTTCAGGCGATCAACGCCGAGGCCCGCGCCAGCTACGCCCGTGCCGATGCGCAGCTTGCCCTCGGCCAGTTCGATGAGCTGCGCGATCCGTCGGGCGCGATCCCGCTGGACCGCTATGCAGACCTGCGCCGCGCCGGCTGGCAAGTCGCAGCGGTGCTCGAGGGGCCCTTTCGCATCCACGGCCGAACGCTGCGCGTGTTAGGCGTCGACATGGTCGCCTATCCAGCCCTGCCTGCGATCACCGAGGCTGAGGCCGAAACGGATCCCGCTGATATCCTGACGGCCCCGGGCCGCTTGCTGGCCTCGGCTGAGTTGGCCACCCTATTGCAGGCACAGGGCGATCTGCCGCCGGTCCTGATCACGACCGAGCTTCCACCCGACGTGATCTTGACGGACATTGGAGTCGCCGAAACCTTGCTGGACGCACCCGGCCAAATCTCTCGCCTTGTGGTTCTGCCGAACCAACCCCGCTCGGGCCCTCCACTGTCCGAAATCGCGCCAGAGTTGGAGCGGGTCAGCCCCGCCTCACAGGTCGATACCGCGCAGCTGACCGATAGTTTCCACCTGAACTTGACCGCGTTTGGAATGCTGTCCTTTGCCGTGGGGCTGTTCATCGTCAACGGCACAGTCGGTTTGGCTTTTGCGCAGCGTCGCGGCATGATCCGAACGTTGCGGGCGCTTGGTGTCTCGATGCGGCGGCTGGTCTGGTTGATCCTGGCTGAGCTGACCCTGCTGGCCCTGATCGGAGGCATCATCGGCTTGATCCTAGGCTTCTTCCTCGCCGGAGCGCTTTTACCAGATGTGGCCGCCACATTGCGCGGCCTCTACGGCGCACCTGTGAGCGGGCAATTGACCCTCCAACCCGCATGGGCGTTGGCCGGATTAGGAATGGCGCTCGGAGGCACTCTGATCGCGAGCGCACAAGCCCTTTGGCGCCTGTCACGAATGCCGTTATTGGCTGGCCCGGGCGTGCAGGCCTGGCGCGAAAGCGGGCAAGGCCAACGGCTAGCGGCCTACTGCGGCTTGGCGCTGCTTGTCTTCGGGGGCCTCGCTTACACCACGGTCGGAGGCCTCCTCGGCGGTTTCGCACTATTGGCGGGCCTGTTGACGGGGGCGGCCTTGCTGTTGCCGATTAGCCTGTCTGTAGCGCTAAACCTCTGCGCCCGTCGCGCCCACGGCCCGGTGGCGCAATGGGTCTGGGCAGACATGCGCGCGCAACTGCCCGGTCTGTCGCTCGCATTGATGGCCCTACTGCTGGCCCTCGCGGCGAATATCGGCGTGGGAACGATGGTCTCCAGCTTCCGCCTCACCTTTGTCGGCTGGCTGGATCAACGACTAACCTCCGAGCTTTACCTGACCGCCGAAAGCGACCAACAAGGGCGTGAGATCACCCAGTGGCTAGAGCCGCAAGTCACAGCTACCCTCCCCATCCGCAACGTGGAACTGGCGCATGAAACCGGGCCGTTGTTCCTGTATGGCGTGGTCGACGACCCGACCTACCGCCAGTATTGGCCATTGATCGCGCGCACAGATGATAGTTGGGATCGGGTCATGTCGGGTGATGCGGTTTTGATAAACGAACAGCTTGCACGACGCGCCGACCTTTGGCCCGGTGACGTGCTACGCCTTGGTCCGAACCACCAACTGCCAGTCGCAGGGGTTTACTCGGACTATGGCAACCCGACCGGGCAAGCGATTGTTTCGATGGCGCAACTGGACCAAATCGCACCGGGGCAAGAGGCGCGCCGGTTCGGCATTCGGCTCGACCCAAACCGCGCGACCGAGTTGGCGCAGACCCTGCGCGAGCGGTTCGAGCTTGCGCCTCATGCCGTTGTTCAACAAGCGGCGATGAAGGCCCAATCCCGCGCGATCTTCGAGAAGACCTTTGTGGTAACCTCAGCCCTGAATGTCTTGACACTTGGGGTTGCCGGGTTTGCCATCCTCACCAGCCTCCTGACGCTCTGGACGCAGCGCCTGCCCCAGATTGCCCCGGTTTGGGCGCTTGGGCTAGACCGCGCGCAACTGGCACGGCTGGAGCTGTCGCGCAGTGCCATTCTGGCCGCGATGACGGCTTGCCTTGCGCTGCCACTCGGGCTGATCCTCGCCTGGGTGCTGCTGGCTGTAATCAATGTTGAGGCCTTCGGTTGGCGGCTGCCCATGTATGTCTTCCCATGGGACTGGCTGGTTCTCTTCCTGCTGACCCTCGTTGCCGCGCTGGCCGCGGCCGCCCTGCCCGCCCTGCGTCTGCTACGGCTGCCACCCGCCGACTTGCTGAGAGTATTTGCCAATGAACGCTAAGGCCATTTTTATAACCCTGTTGCTTCTTTTTCCCCTCGGTGCCTTGGCTCAGGGGTATGCAGGGCTTGGCGGTTCCGCCGAAGGATTCGAAGTCCCTCAGCGCGGCTACACGTTCGAATTCCCCGCAGATCACGGCCCTCATCCCGCGTATCGGATCGAATGGTGGTATTTGACGGCCAACCTGAAGGGCGATGACGGGAAAGACTATGGCATTCAATGGACCTTGTTCCGATCAGCCCTGAAACCCTTTGAAACCGAAGGCTGGCAGAGCCCTCAGATCTGGATGGGCCATGCGGCCGTCACGACGCCCGAACGCCATTTCTTTGCGGAACGCCTGTCGCGCGGTGGCGTGGGTCAAGCCGGTGTCATCGCCGAACCATTCGCGGCGTGGATTGACGAATGGCGGATGAGTGGACCTGACTTTGATACTCTGTCCCTGACGGCCCATGGCGCAGATTTTGGCTATGACCTTGCGCTGAACGCCCAAGGGCCGTTGGTCTTTCATGGGGACGCTGGCTATTCGGTGAAATCCGCCGACGGACAAGCGAGCTACTACTACTCGCAACCGTTCTACGCTGTGGAAGGCACATTGCACCTGCCAGACCGAGACGTCACGGTCAACGGTCAGGCGTGGTTGGATCGTGAGTGGTCCTCGCAACCACTGGCCGAGGATCAGAGCGGTTGGGATTGGTTCTCTCTCAGCTTTGATACCGGCGAGAAGCTGATGGGTTTTCGCCTGCGTGGCGATCGTCAGGACTTTACGGCCGCCACATGGATCAATGCCGATGGCACCACGCGGGCGTTGCCTGATGGGTCGGCCTCGTTCAAGCCGCTTGAAACCGCGCCGGTTGCCGGGCGCGACGTGCCGATACGCTGGAACGTCGCACTGCCAGAATATGACTTGGACGTTGAGGTTGCGGCGTTGCTCCCCGTTGCGTGGATGGGAACGCGATTTGAGTACTGGGAAGGCCCGGTCACCGTCTCAGGCAGCCACGCCGGGCGCGGTTATCTGGAGATGACCGGATACTGATCTACCGCACAACGTAGACCGAGACGTTCGCATGCCGCACCACACGGGCGGCATTCGGCCCCAGAAGATAGTCTTTCAGGTCCGGCTTGTGCGCCCCGATTACGATCAAGTCCGACCCCGCGCTTTCCGCCGTTTTCAGGATCTCTTGATAGGCTGTCCCGGTGGCGACGACATGCCGGACGGAGGCATTACGCTCAGCGCCCAAGGTCGCCACGCATAGCTCGGTCAACTCAACCTGTGCCTGTTCCAACGCCTTTTCGTGGTGGTCAGCCTCGAAGAACCCCGAGACCCAGCTTTCACCATAGTCCGGCAGGACGGTCACCACATCCAGTTGCGCGCCGTCCATATTCGCCAGTGCGGCCGCTTTCTGCAATACAGGGCTGTCCAGATCACCATTGCTGATATCTACGGCGCAGAGAACCGATTGTGTCATGCCGCCACCTCTTCTTGTCTGGCGGCCCGGCCGCGTTGCAGGAAGGCGATCAAACCCAACAAGAGCATCGCCGGGATATAGATCAGCTGTTTCGGAGGCTGACCGGACGGCAGGCTGACCGAGCTCAGACGCACCGCGTCATCGCTGTAATAGTCGAATATGCCTAGCTCATCCGCGACAGGCGAACCGAAAAGCGGCTCTTCGAGTTTGACCAGACCGTCCTCTTCCATCAGCAGCAGACCCATGGCGTCAACGCGCGCGGCTCCGCCCTCTTCGTCGCCAACAGTCACGACAACGGTAGTGTCGGTCATCTCGAGCGTGTCGAAGTCAGGACCGCTGACAACAACGCGGACCTCGGTGCCCGGAGGCGTTTCTCCGATGGTCTCCACGAAGGCGGCTGGCTCGACTGAGCTAAAGGGTGGTGAGATGCGGTCCATGAAGAAGTCTGGCCGGAACAGCGCAAAGGCTACCGCGATCAGTGCAACGCTTTCGTAAATGCGGTTATGGGTCAGGAAATAACCCATTGTGCCCGCCGTGAAGACCAAAATCGCAATCGTAGCAAATATGGCAACGGTGATCCCTTCGACCCATGTCACGTCGATCAGCAGCAGGTCTGTGTTGAAGATGAACACAAAAGGCAGCGCGACGGTGCGAAGGCTGTAGAAAAAGGCCGTGAAACCAGTACGGATCGCGTCACCGCCGGACACGGCCGCAGCCGCAAAGCTCGCCAACCCGACCGGAGGCGTCACGTCCGCCATGATTCCGAAGTAGAACACGAACAGGTGTACCGCGATCAGCGGCACGATCAGCCCGCTCTGTGCGCCCAGTTCAACAACCACACCGGCCATCAGAGAGCTGACGACGATATAGTTCGCCGTGGTTGGCAGGCCCATGCCCAGGATCAGGCTGAGGATACCAACCATCACCAGCATCAGGATCAGGTTGCCGCCCGACAGGAACTCGACCAGATCGGCCATCACCTGGCCCACACCAGTCAGTGTCACGGTGCCCACGATCACGCCCGCAGTGGCCGTGGCCAAAGCGATCCCGATCATGTTGCGCGCGCCGTCGATCAGGCCCTGCCAGAGGTCGGCAACACCGTCGATGAAGCGGTTGTAGACCTCGCTCTCGCCCCGAAAGATCGCCTTGAGTGGCTTCTGCGTCAGAAGGATCACGAACAGCAGCGCCGTCGCCCAGAAGGCAGACAGACCGGGTGATTTCTGCTCGATCATCAAGAAGTAGACCAGCACGATGATCGGCAGCAGATAGTGCAGACCCGCTTTGTAGATGTCTGCGATGACCGGCAGTTCTACCTCTTTGGCGTTTGGATCATCCGGCTCAAGATCGGGGACCTGCGCGGCCAGATACAGCAGTACGACATAGACCGCACAGACGATCAGGCTCAGCACCATGCCAGCGGCGGTTGGAACCATGCTGGTGACCGCTTCGACCGGGTATTGCGAGCCATAGCACAGGCCAGCAAAGACGATAAAGAAGGACAGCATTCCGACCACGGTCCGCGCGAGGTGAACCTCACGGTTGCCCAGCGTGGGCATGTTCCGCTTCACGGCTTCCAGATGCACGATATAGACCAGCGCAATGTAGGAAATCGCGGCGGGAAGGAAGGCGTGGGTGATCACTTCGACATAGGAAATGCCCACATATTCCACCATCAGAAAGGCCGCAGCCCCCATCACGGGCGGCATGATCTGGCCGTTCACTGACGAGGCCACCTCGACCGAGCCCGCCTGTTCGCTGCTAAAACCAACACGCTTCATCAGCGGAATGGTGAAAGTACCGGTGGTCACAACGTTTGCGATCGACGAGCCCGAGATCAGACCGGTTGCAGCCGAACCCACAACAGCCGCCTTGGCCGGGCCACCGCGCAGGTGGCCAAGGGCCCCGAAGGCCATCTTGATAAAGTAGTTCCCTGCCCCGGCTTTATCGAGCAACGCCCCGAATAGCACGAACAGGAAGACGAATTTCGTCGAGACTCCAAGCGCGATGCCGAACACGCCCTCAGACGTGATCCACATATGGCTCATCGCTTTTTTCAGACTCGCGCCCTTCCAACGGATCACCTCAGGCACCCATTCGGACGAGCCGAAAAACACATAAGCTAGGAAGATCGTCGCGATGATCGCCATGGCCGGGCCAAGCGCACGACGCGCGGCCTCGAACAGCAACAGCAACCCACCCAGCGCGACCCATTTATCGGTGTCGTCCGCCAGACCGCCTGCATTCACGATCTTATCGTAGAAAAAGTAGCCGTAGAGCGCCACAAACGCGCCCAGCAGGCCCATGATCCAGTCCTGCACGGGTATATAGTTCCGAGGGCTGGATTTCAGCGCCGGATAGGCCGCAAAAGCCAAGAACATCGCAAAGGCCAGATGGATCTGGCGCGAGTTGTTGACCACGCTGCCGGGCAAAACGACGTTTGATACTGGAGAGGCCAAAACGACCTGAAACACCGACCAAAGCGCGGCGACAATCGCCAGAAATACCCCGACACTACCGACCGGGTTACGACCGCCGGCATCGGAGGAGGCTACAAGCTCCTGCAGCTCTTCTTCGGATAGCGGTCGGTTGGATTGCGTGTCGGAACTCATATAAATGTCTCCCCGTCATGTGGCCTTTTTGGCCTTATTTTTGCCCGTTCGATCCGGGCTTGAGTTGCAGGGCGCCCTTGGGCACCCTGCTTCAGGTCTGGTTTACTGAACCCAGCCTTTTTCTTTGTAGTACTTTTCAGCGCCCGGATGCAGCGGAGCCGACAGGCCGTCCGCGATCATCTCTTCCGGCTTCAGGTTTGCAAATGCAGGGTGCAGCTTTTTGAAGTCGTCGAAGTTCTCGAAAACCGAGCTGACAACTGCATACACAGCATCTTCCGACACATCTGCCGAAGTCACGAAGGTTGCGCCAACACCAAAGGTGGTGGTGTCACCGTCCGAGCCACGATACATGCCACCCGGAATGGTCGCAGTACGGTAGTACGAGTTGCCGTCGATCAGGCCGTCAATCGCGTCGCCAGTGACGTTCACCAGAACGGAATCACATGCGGTGGTCGCTTCCTGGATCGAACCCGACGGGTGACCAACAGTGTAGATCATCGCGTCGATCTGGTTGTCGCACAGAGCTGCCGACTGCTCGGCCGCTTTCAGCTCGGATGCCAGTTCGAAGTCGTCCAGAGTCCAGCCCATGGCTTCCAGAACAACGTCCATGGTGCCGCGCTGACCGGAACCGGGGTTGCCGATGTTGACGCGCTTGCCTTTGAGGTCTTCAAAGCTGGCGATGCCGGAATCGGCACGGGCCACAACGGTGAAGGGCTCGGGGTGTACCGAGAATACGGCGCGCAGGTTTTCGAAGGGGCCAGCCTCTTCGAATTTCGATGTGCCGTTAAATGCGTGGTACTGCCAGTCGGACTGGGCGACACCAAACTCCAGCTCACCCTCGCGGATGGTGTTGATGTTGTAGACCGAGCCGCCGGTCGATTCGACCGAGCAACGTACGCCATGTTCCTTGCGGCCTTTGTTGACCAGACGGCAGATCGCACCACCGGTAGGATAGTACACGCCGGTTACGCCACCTGTGCCGATGGTGATAAACTCTTCCGCATAGGCGGCAGGCGCCATCATTGCAGCGGTCACAAACGCGCCGAGGCTAAGCTTGCTGCTGTTTTTCATTTAAGAACTCCCATTATTATGACTTGGGCGGGAAAAGGCTGACGCCTCCCTTCCGGGACCCGCATTGGGGATTGTGCCGATAGGTCAGATCAATCCGCATTGCAACAGGGCCAGCTGTATAGATTTTCCGATATCTCCCAACAGGTCCGAGGTTTCATTCAGATACGCTGAAAGTCAAGGCCAGCCCTTCAACAGAACGCCTCTCGCATCAGATATGAGGTTGTTTTCAAATCTTTCCCCATCGCGCGGCGGTTTCTGAGCCATTGGAACCGCATCGTGGCAAAACGCATTTTATTCAGAGGAAAGCGGATTTGGTGCCCGCTAAGGGAGCACATGCGTAGCAAGACATCACCTGAATAAGAAAAAACAGAGAGCAGGTTCCCCTAACCCTCTGTTTTTACTTTGGTACCCAAGGCCGGACTCGAACCGGCACGGTATCACTACCGGGGGATTTTGAATCCCCTGCGTCTACCATTCCGCCACTTGGGCCACGGACATTGGATTAGCGCCCCTGACTGGGAAGGTCCAGAGGCAAAAACACACTGCCCAGTCGATTGTTGGCCGCGCGGCAGTTGACCCTTCTGCACGCCCGTGGTTTGCCTGTCACGACCTGAGACGCGACTGTGAGAGTGTGATGCTGCGATCCCTGTATGACTGGACCATTCGGCTGGCCGAGCACCCTCATGCCCTATGGGCTCTTGCAGTCGTGGCTTTTATCGAAAGCTCATTCTTTCCGATTCCGCCCGATGTCCTGATGATCCCGATGATTCTGGCGCGCCCCTCGAAGGCGTGGCTCATTGCAGGCGTTGCCCTTGTGGCCTCGGTTCTGGGCGGGATGCTGGGCTATGCGATTGGCGCCTTTGCCTATGAAAGCATCGGTCAACCCATTCTCGAGTCCATGGGCAAGGCCGACGCGATGGAAGAGTTCAACACCCGCTTCAACGATTTCGGCTTCTGGGCTGTTCTCGCCGCCGGTGTGACCCCCTTCCCCTACAAGGTGATCACCATCATGTCCGGCTGGACCGGCATGCCGCTGGGCACCTTTATTGCGACCTCGATTCTGGCGCGCGCGTTGCGGTTCTTCCTTGTGGCAGGCCTGCTGTGGAAGTTCGGAGAGCCGATCCGTGACTTCATCGAAAAGCGCCTCGGGCTTATGTTCACCCTGTTCATCATCCTGCTGTTTGGTGGGTTTCTGGCGGTTAAATATCTATGACAAAACGATCAACTTACGTGATCCTGGCAGCCGGAGGGTCGGCGGCCCTGTTGTTGGGTGCATGGGGGTTTCAACATATTGGCGGTCTCGCCCCCTGCAAAATGTGCATCTGGCAACGCTATCCCCATGTTGCTGCAGTCGTGATCGGCGCTCTGGCCTTGGTGCTGCCAAAACTCAACCCGCTACCGCTGATCGGAGCCTTGGCCGCGATGATCACGGCCGGAATTGGCTTCTTTCACGCGGGTGTCGAGCAAGGATGGTGGGAAGGCCCCTCAACCTGCACCTCGGGTGATATCGGAGGGTTGTCGGCAGAAGAACTTATGAACCAGATCATGGCCGCCCCGCTGGTGCGATGCGATGAGATTCCGTGGGAAATGTTTGGCCTGTCCATGGCCGGTTGGAACGCAGCCATTTCTGCGGTTCTGGTTCTGCTCTGGCTGGCCGCGTGGCGGGCGAAGGCCTAAGCTTCGTCCAGTTCCGCATCCCAGTAAAGGAAGTCGATCCAGCTGTCATGCAGGTGGTTCGGCGGGAATTTCCGTCCGATATTGCGCAAGGCCTCTGCATCGGGCTGACGCGGTGGTTTGCGCAGGTTCATTCCTGCCTGACGTAGCGATTTGGAGCCTTTACGCAGGTTGCACGGGCTGCATGCCGCAACCACGTTCTGCCAGCTCGTTACCCCTCCAGCGGCGCGCGGCACCACATGGTCAAAAGTCAGGTTGTCCCGGCTTCCGCAATACTGGCAGCGGAATTCATCCCTTAGAAATAAATTAAAGCGCGTGAAGGCCACGCGCTTTCTGGGTTTTACATAGTCTTTGAGGACAACCACCGACGGTATTCGGATCTCGGTGCTCGGGCTGCGGACCACTTCGTCATATTCAGCCACGATGTCGACCCTGTCCAACCAGGCCGCCTTGACCGCCTCCTGCCACGGCCACAGAGACAAGGGATAGTAGGATAAAGGGCGGTAATCGGCATTCAAAACCAAGGCCGGATGCTGTTTGAGCATACCCGGTTCTCTTACAAAATCGGTCCTGAAGTCTCCGTCCATCACAGAATCGCTCCTCGCTCTCAGCTGCCCGTTTGTGACACCAGAGCGGAGAGCACCCGCTCCGGCCTTAAGATAACTATATATCGTGTTAAAACTCTGACAAGCCCTGAGTTTCCACAATATGTCGCAGACTGGGTAAGCCGAATCCGTAACAGACAGATGACAGTTATCCACATGTTGCACACAGCGTGTTTTGCAGGCTATGGCGGAGGTATGAGCTGGTTTATTCGATTCAACAAACCCTTTGATGTGCTGCCGCAGTTCACCGACCGCGCAAACGCCGAGTCGCCGCGTAGCACCCTGTCGGATTTCATCGATCTGCCCGGCGTCTATCCCGCCGGTCGGTTGGATCGTGACAGCGAAGGGCTGATGCTGTTGACCGACAACGGCAAGCTGCAGGCGCAGATTTCAGACCCCAAGCACAAGATCGCCAAAACCTATTGGGTGCAGGTCGAGGGCGAGCCGGATTTGGCGGCCCTCAAGGCCCTGCGCGACGGTGTCGAGTTGAAGGATGGCCTAACCCGCCCCGCCAAGGTACGTCAGATTGATGAGCCGGAAGACCTCTGGCACCGCACCCCTCCAATCCGCGAACGCAAGACCGTGCCGGACAGCTGGATCGAACTGACGATTCGCGAGGGCAAGAACAGGCAGGTGCGCCGGATGACAGCGGCCGTTGGCTTGCCGACCTTGCGCCTGATCCGCTGTCGTATGGGAGACTGGACGCTTGAAGGGCTCAAGACGGGCCATTGGGACAGCCTGCCGATGCCGCAGATACAGGCTACGGCTCAGCGCAAACGGGATCGACGCCCCCGACGGTGACAGACCACACGCGCCGGGCTAAACTGAACCGCATGAAGGTGACACCCGAGATACCGGCCCCCTCTGCCATCTTGGAAGCGGCGCTTTATGTCGATGATCTGGACGCCACCGAACGGTTCTACGGTGAGGTTCTGGGGCTGGAAAAGATACAACGCATTGAGGACCGCCACGTGTTTTATCGGGTCGGAGCCTCTGTTCTGCTGATATTCAATCCTGAAAAGACCCAGCAGCCGCCACTGAACCCAGACCTGCCTGTCCCTCCGCACGGCGCGCGTGGGCCGGGGCATGTGTGCCTAGTCCTGACGCGGGATGAGATGGCTGCAATGCGAAAGCATCTGCTGGATTGGAACATCCCCCTGGATGCCGAGTTCGATTGGCCAAACGGCGCGCGATCCCTCTACGTGCGGGATCCTTCTGGCAACTCAGTTGAATTTGCCGAAGGGCACCTTTGGGCCTGAAATTGTCAGCGCAAAGGCTGCTTTTCACCACCCACAACGCGATAGATCTCGCTTGAGATCACACCGACTTCAGCCAATATGGCTTGGAACGCCGCCATATGTGGGGTGGCAAAATGCGCCTCTAACGCGGTCTGATCCTGCCATTCTTCATAAACCCGGAAGAGGTTCGCATGGCCGAGAACCTGGCTGAACTCATAGATCAGGCAGCCTGGCTCTTTCACCGTTTCTGCGACCATCAACTTTGCAGCCTCGGCCGCCTTATCCACATGATCGGCCGAGACTTCGACGGTTCCAGTGACAATCAACATGCGCTGCCCTTTCCAAGATCAAAGCGTTTCGAAATTCGATTGACCGGTGTGCCATCCCGCAGTGGGCGGCCATAGTCCACAGAATAGTCAACGAATCCCATTTTTCCGTAGTAGCCAAGGCCCGGCGAATTGTCCGCGCGTATGGTGGCGTTGATCGCTTTGAACCCCAAGGCCGCCGCAGTTTTCGAGGTTTCTTGAAACAACGCACGCCCTGCGCCGCGAAACGGAGGATCGCGCCGTGTGAAGGTGGCAATATCCGCACAATCCTCAGGCAAGGCAGCATGAGTACCCAACCACTGAAACCCGGCCACCGCGCCTTGGTCGTCCAAAGCGACATGGCAGCAGATCTTATCGGCCCCGGTCAGATAGCTCTGTGAAAAGAGCGCCTCCGAGAACGGAATTTCATGTGCAGTTGTCCCACCTGTGGCGATGATATCGTTGAGGATGCGGCAGGCGTCGGCCACATCCTCGGGCATCATGGGGCGAACCGCAATCACAGCTACAGGCTCAGCTTGTCGCGCATGAAGGCCAGCGCCACGCTCAGGCCGTCCGGCGCGATTCCGTGGCCGGTGCCTTTCATCACATGGGCGTAAACCTCTTTGAAATCCGCCGCTTGCAGGGCCTCGGCGGCCTCGGGCAGCGATTGCGGAGGCACCACGTCATCCGCATCCCCATGGACCAACAGGATCGGCATCCGGCTGACGGTTTCGTCCGGCAACAAGTCTGGCTCCAGCAAACGGCCCGAGAACGCGACGATCCCGGCCACAGGGTCCTCACGGCGCGGGGCGACGTGCAGGCTCATCATCGTGCCCTGGCTGAACCCGAACAATACGACCTGCTCAGGCAGTACGTCTTCGTCCACCATCAGCGCGTCGAGGAAAGCGTTGAAGTCGTCGCTTGCCATTTCCATGCCGCGTCGGGATTCTTCTTCGGACGAGCCGTCGATCCAAGGGATCGGAAACCACTGAAACCCATTTGGCATTCCGGGGATTTGTTCCGGCGCATCGGGGGCTACGAACAGCGTGTCGGGCAAATGCTCGCCCAATGGGTCGGCAAGGCCCAACAGATCGGCCCCGTTCGCCCCGTAGCCGTGTACGAACACCAAGACCGAGCGTGTGTCGCCCGAAACCGGCTCTTTCCTGAGCGCGTTCAAAACCCGTGTCATCTGATCCCTTCTCTTTGCTTGGCCACCCGGTAATAGGCCCACAAAACCCGCGCCGCAACCGACCGCCATGGCGACCATGCCTCGGCCATCTGCCGCAGCTCTTTGTCCGTTGGACGTTTGGGTAAGACGTAGAGAACCCGCGCCGCCTCTTGCAGGGCCAGATCACCCGGAGCAATCACATCGGCGCGGCCCAGCGAGAACATGGCGTAAATCTCGGCGGTCCAGACACCGATGCCGGACACCTCGGTCAGGGTCGAGATGACCTCTGCATCAGGCGCGTCGCGTAACGCCTTGTAATCAATACGGGCTTCGGCCAGAGCACGGGCATAGCGGATCTTCTGTCGGCTTAGCCCGACGGCCCGCAAATCCTCATCTGTCGCCCACATGATCTTGCGCGGGCCGGTCAATTTCGCGTCCTGCATCCGTTTCCAGATCGCATTGGCCGAGGCCACGCTGACCTGCTGACTGACGATTGCGCTCAACAACTGCGCAAAACCATCCGGTTTACGACGCAGAGGCAGCGGCCCCGTCTGTTCCATCGCATAGGCCATACGTGGACAAGATTGGGCCAGCCACTCGGCCCCTTCGGACACACAGGCGTTGGTTTCGATGATGCGTCCGACGGACATGTGCGCTCCGGTGTTTTCGGTCACTTGCACGTTAGGGCGCTTTGCCGCGTATGCAACCCGCTTGTGCAAGCCGCAGATCGCCGATACGCATGGCGTCATGACTGTGATTTCAGAGACTCCGAACGACTATCAGGCCAAGCGCAACGTTGCAGTCCTTGTGGCAGCGCAAGCTGTTCTGGGCGCGCAAATGCCGATGATGTTCATTGTCGGAGGGCTGGCCGGCCAATCGCTGGCCACAAACGCCTGCCTTGCGACGCTGCCCATTTCGCTGATCGTTCTGGGATCGATGCTGGCGGCAACGCCTATCTCTGCAATCATGCAACGCTGGGGCCGCCGCGCCGGGTTTCTAGTCGGAACAACCGCCGGTGCGCTTGGCGGTTTGATCGGAGCGTATGGTCTGTATCTGGGCTCTTTCCCGGTCTTTCTGATCGGCAGCCTGCTGACCGGCATCTACATGAGCGCACACGGATTTTACCGTTTTGCGGCGGCTGACACAGCGTCGGATGCGTTTCGACCAAAAGCGATTTCCTATGTGATGGCGGGCGGGCTGGCGGCTGCCATTATTGGCCCGCAGATCGTCAAGCTGACATCGACGGCCTATGTCATTCCGTTCCTGGGCACCTATCTGGCTGTGATCGGCATCAACGTCATAGGCTCAGCGCTGTTCTTCTTTCTCGACATCCCCACGCCCCCGCGCGCAAGCGAAGACAGCCCCAAAGGCCGGTCGCGGATCGAGATGTTGAAGACCCCTCGGATCGCCGTCGCCATTATTTGCGCCATGGTGTCCTACGCGCTGATGAACCTCGTGATGACCTCAACCCCTCTGGCAGTGGTCGGGTGCGGATATACGGCCAATGATGCAGCCGATGTGGTGACTGGCCACGTGCTGGCTATGTATATCCCCAGCTTTTTCACCGGCCATCTGATCGCCCGTTTCGGCGTTGAAAAGATTGTTGCGCTCGGCCTTGCCATTCTCGGCGCCGCAGGCGTTGTCGCCCTTCAAGGGGTGGAGCTTGGCAACTTCTTCGTCGCTCTGATCCTGCTGGGGATCGGCTGGAACTTCGGCTTCATCGGCGCGACTTCCATGCTGGCCGATTCTCATGACGTGAGTGAGCGTGGCCGGATGCAGGGCATGAACGACCTTCTGGTGTTTGGCGGCGTGACCTTTGCCTCGCTGGCCTCGGGCGGGTTGATGAACTGTTCAGGTGGGTCCCCGGTCGAAGGATGGACGGCTGTGAACCTAGCTATGGTACCCCTGCTCACCTTGGCCGGAGGCGCGCTGTTGTGGTTGGTCATGCGCCCGGCCGAGCCGGACACCGCCTGATCACCAACGGCCCGTGCTGGCCGTCCACATCAGAGATAACCTGTGCCCAAGTTCCCCCTGCGCCAGATCCCCGCGCGCGACCCGCGCCGGGTTTGTCAGAACCTTCCGCAAAACCCACTCGGCCTGCCATCCGGCATAGAGCGCCGGGCGAGCGGTGCGGGAAACCTCAGATCGCCTGCTGCGCGCGGACTTCAACCGCCTCAGCGCAGTCTCCCCCAACGCGCGTACTCCGTCTTCAGTGCCATCGAGCAGCGGAATCCGCCCTCGGGCCTCCAGTTCTGGAATGGCCCGAAACCAATTCGCGACGCCAATCGCATAGCCGAAATCGCGCAAAACACCTTCATCCGCTGCCCCGAGGGATTGCGCAGCCACCACCATCAACGTGCCAGCGCTTTGGTCGATGTAATTCTCGAAATGCTCTGTATCCTCGAACGGATCTCGGTAGATATCCCACCGCCTGACAGCCACGTATTCATCCAGCAAACCTGCCAGATGTGGCGACAACACCCTGGACAGAGGGGTCACCACCTCATGCCGCCGCACCTGTTGCCCTTCGGCAATTTCCTGCAACGCATCGCGCCACCACTGCAGGCGCATTTCGGCAATCATCGTCTCTTGCGTAACCCACGGCGCGCGTGCGATTTCGGCATTCAACGCGTAGATCGGAAACAGAACTGCCCGCGCTTCGACGGGGGACGCCATGGTGGCAAGAAACCGGTCCGGATCAGCCTTTTGCACAAGGGCTGCACAAGCCTTTACGTCATCGTCAAAGACGGCAGTCACTCGGCCGCCGCTTTCCGATGCCCACTATCGCGGACGAGTTTCCACTGGATCGCCTCCAGCAGCGCTTCGAACGAGGCGTCAACTATGTTGGCACTCACACCCACGGTCGACCAATGCCGCCCCTGCCCGTCTTCGCTGTCGATAATGACACGCGTCACCGCCTCGGTCCCGCCTTGAGTGATCCGCACCTTGAAGTCCACCAGCCGCATATCCGACAGCACCTGCGAATACTGCCCCAGGTCCTTTGCCAGGGCCTTGGAGAGCGCGTTCACCGGCCCTCGGTCACTACCTTGATCATCCACCGATTCACTGACCGAGAGCTTCTTTTCGCCGTCCACTTTCACCACAACCACAGCCTCGGACAGGCTGACCATCTTGTTGTACTTATTCTTGCGGCGTTCAACAGTGACCTTGTAGCGCTTGACCTCGAAGAACTCGGGCATCTGCCCCAACTCACCACGAGCCAGCAGCTCAAAACTCGCCTGAGCGGTGTCGTAGGAATACCCCTCAGCCTCGCGCTGTTTGATCCTATCGAGGATACGGCCAAGGGCGGGATCGCCCTTTTCAACCATCAGGCCTGCGTCGGTCAGCCGTTTGCGCAGGTTCGACTGCCCGGCCTGGTTCGACATCGGAATGATCCGCGTGTTCCCAACCGTCGCAGGGTCGATATGTTCATAGGTTGTCGGATCCTTGACGATCGCACTCGCATGCAGCCCCGCCTTGTGCGCAAAGGCCGAGGCCCCGACGTAAGCCGCTTGCTTGCTCGGCACTCGGTTCAGGATATCGTCCAACATCCGGCTAACCCGCGTCAGACCAGCCAGAGCCTTAGGATTGACACCGATCTCGAACCCCGAGGCATAGGGCTCCTTCAATAGCAAGGTCGGGATCAGAGCGGTCAGGTTGGCATTGCCACAGCGCTCTCCCAACCCGTTCAGAGTTCCCTGAATCTGGCGCGCGCCCGCGTCGACAGCCGCTAGAGAACAGGCCACGGCGTTTTCGGTGTCGTTATGGGTGTGAATGCCCAGCCGATCCCCCGGCAGGCCTGCAGCGACCAACTCGGACACGATGCGCCCGACCTCGGATGGCAAAGCACCGCCATTCGTGTCACACAAAACCACCCAACGCGCTCCAGCGTCCAAGGCGGCCCGGCAGACCTCGGTCGCATAGACCGGGTTGTCCTTGTAACCGTCAAAGAAATGCTCGGCATCGAAAAGCGCCTCACGCCCTTGCGCCACAAGATGCACGATCGAGGCGCGCACGTTCTCGACATTCTCCTCAAGCGAGATACCAAGCGCATGTGTTACATGGTAGTCATGCGATTTGCCTACCAGACAGACGGCCTGCGTCCCCGCATTCATAACGGCGGCAAGCACTTCGTCATTCTCGGCCGACCTTCCGGAGCGCTTAGTCATCCCAAAAGCCGTCAATTGGGCCGAGGTCTTCGGAGCGGCCTCGAAAAACGCGCTATCTGTCGGGTTTGCACCAGGCCAACCACCTTCGATATAGTCCACCCCCAGCGCGTCCAATGCCTGCGCGATCTGCACTTTCTCTGCCGTCGAGAACTGCACACCCTGAGTCTGCTGCCCGTCACGGAGGGTCGTGTCATAAAGATAGAGGCGTTCCTTGGTCATGGCTTGCTCCCGCTGGCCCAGAGTAGTCGATCTTTCCACGTGGCGCGCGGATTTCCTTCAAACATCTTCCAGTTTCGACGCATCAAATCCCGCAGCCGGAACCAGTTCAACGCCTTCTTTGCTCATGCGCACTTCCAGACCTGCGGCGACAAAAGCGGATTTCAAACGGTCCACTTCTGAGAAGTCCTTGCTTTGCATCGCTTCGGCCCGTGCTTCAGCCAACCGGGCAGCGAAAGTGCTCAGATCCATGGCTTCGGCCCAAGCGCCCATATCATTGCCCAAAAGCCCGAGAACTTGTGCGCTGGCAAGCAGAGCCGCCGCATCTCCATCCGCAGCCAAACGGTGCAGTTCCGCGATGGCACCCGCCGTGTTCAGGTCGTCCGCCAGCGCCTCGATGACCGAGGGGGCCGCGCTGGTGGCGGGCTCGATGCCCGCTGTCAGCGCCCGCCACTTGCGTAAAGTTGCCTCTGCTTCACGTGCCTTCTTCTCGGTCCAGTCCATCGGCTTGCGATAGTGCGTCTGCAGGAAAACAAAGCGGATCACCTCACCGGGGACGCCCTGTTCCAGCAAGTCATGCACGGTGAAGAAATTGCCCAGCGACTTGGACATCTTCTTGCCTTCGACTTGCAGCATCTCGTTATGCAACCAGACGCGCGCAAACTCGCTCTCCGGATGGGCGCAGCAGCTCTGGGCAATCTCATTCTCGTGATGCGGGAACATCAGATCATTGCCGCCACCGTGAATGTCAAAACTCGCGCCCAGCAACTCATAACTCATGGCCGAGCATTCGATATGCCACCCCGGACGGCCCCGACCCCAAGGCGAGTCCCACCCTGGAAGCTCATCGGTCGAGGGTTTCCACAGAACAAAATCCATCGGGTTCTTTTTGTAAGGTGCAACCTCAACCCGCGCTCCAGCAATCATGTCATCGACTGATCGGCCTGAAAGCTTACCGTACCCCGATTTCCAGCTATCGACAGCAAACAGCACATGACCTTCAGCGGCATAGGCATTGCCCTTCGCGATCAGTCCTTCGATCATCTCGATCATCTGCGCGATATACTCGGTCGCGCGCGGCATTGCGTTAGGCTCCAATGCCCCAAGCGCGCCCATGTCGTGCAGATACCAGCCGATAGTCTCATCAGATCGTTCCTGCACCAACTGCTCCAAGGACCCCTCGGCGCCAGCCTGTTTGCGGGCCAGAGCGGTAGCGTTGATCTTGTCATCCACGTCGGTGAAATTGCGTACATAAGTAACCTGGTCCGCACCGTAGACATGGCGCAGCAACCGATACAGGACATCGAAAACCACCACGGGCCGCGCATTGCCCAGATGGGCCCGGTCATAAACAGTGGGTCCACAGACATACATCCGCACGTTGTCGGGATCGATCGGAACGAAATCTTCCTTCGTCCGCGTCCGTGTATTGTGCAGCTTGATTGTCGTCATCACTCGGGCTCCTAAAGCTTGCGCGTTGGCGCGGGCTTAGCAACTTGTCTCAGGGATGAAAACGAAAGAAACCGGCCCGCTTGAGAATTCAGCAGGTAATGCAGCAAATAATGGTGCAGATCATCCGGTTCATTCACGCGGCATAACATGCGCCACGCGCCAAGCCAAGGCTTGAGTTCGCGCGTCTTCTCCAGCACTCTGCACGCATGAGCCGGGATTTCGTCAACTCTATCTGCCGCGACCTGCCGGGGGCCGAATGGTCGGACCCCTGGGGCGGTGGGCATGATGCGTGGAAGGTCGGCGATAAGATGTTCGCCTGTATCGGGACTGCGAATGATGGCGTGTCGGTCAAAACACCCGATATCGAAACCGCGCAGATGCTGATCGATGCGGGTGTCGGTTTGAAAGCCCCATATTTCCACCGCAGCTGGGTTCGCCTGCCCTTTGACGCGGATGAAGACGAGATGCGCTACCGCCTTGCCGCCTCTTACGATCTGGTGCGTGCATCGCTCACGAAAAAGGTTCAGGCCACCCTTCCTGCGCGAAGCTGATTGACAAATTCGGATCGCTCTGCCCCTGTCGCCACAAAGACAAACCGAGGCAAGATCATGAAACTGTCAGATCGCATCACGCAGATCACCGGAGGCGGCAGCGACGGATGGGAAGTGTTCTATCGCGCGCGCCGTATGGTCGCCGAAGGCCACGCCGTCACACAGCTGACAATCGGCGAACATGACATCGGCACCGATGCCTCGATCCTGGATGCGATGAACCGATCGGCCCGCGACGGCCATACCGGTTATGCCATGGTGCCGGGCACCGATCTGCTGCGCGACACGGTCGCCGCACGGGTTCAGACCCGGACCGGAGTACCAACCACCCGAAACAGTGTCCTGATCACTCCGGGCGGACAGGCGGGGTTGTTTGCGGCTCATATGGCTGTGTGCAACCCCGGCGATGTCGGGCTGTTCCTTGACCCCTACTACGCCACCTATCCCGGCACCATTCGCGGAACCGGCGCTGTGGCGCGGGCGGTTCAGACCTCGGCTGAAGATGCCTTTCAACCGCGTGCCGAACAGATCGAGGCCAAGGTCGACGGCGCTGTGTCATTGCTGATCAACACGCCGAACAACCCGACCGGAGTGGTTTATTCACCCGAGAGACTGAAGGACATCGCTGAGCTGTGCGAGAGGCGCGACCTGTGGCTGATCTCGGATGAGGTTTACGACACGCAGATATGGAACGGCGCGCATCTGTCTCCGCGTGCTCTGCCCGGTATGGCCGATCGCACGCTGGTCGTCGGTTCTATGTCCAAATCCCACGCCATGACCGGATCACGTTGCGGCTGGATTATTGGCCCGGAAGAGGTCATCAGCCACCTCATCAATCTAGCCACCCACACCACCTATGGCGTTCCGGGCTTCATTCAGGATGCCGCGCGCTTTGCCCTGAACGCGGGCACAGCACTCGAAGACGAAATCGCCGCCCCCTTCCGTCGTCGCCGGGCCCGCGCGTTAGAGGTGCTGGCCGAACAGAATACCATCGGCCTCGTCCCAGCGGATGGCGCGATGTACCTGATGTTGGATATCCGAGCGACCGGTCTGACCGGTGAGGGGTTTGCAAATGCCCTTCTCGACAAACACGCGATTGCCGTCATGCCCGGCGAGAGTTTCGGTACAGCCGCTGCAGGACACGTCCGCGTTGCCATGACTGTCGATGACGATCGTTTCGAAACGGCTCTGAAGACGATCTGTGCCTTCGCATCCAAAGTAGCAGGTCAGCAAGCCGCCGAGTGAAGGCGCTTAGAACCGGAACGTTGTGCGCAGGTTGAAGATATTCGTGTCCAACCCACCGCCCGAGCGGGTGACATCGTCAAAATCCTGCCGCAACGCTTCGCCACTGATCACGAAGTTGTCGCCGATGGGATAGGCAATGCCGATTCCATAAACCGCCGCTGTGTCGTTCTCTTCCGAGGTTTCAACACGCGCAGCGCCGACCACGACATAGCCCATTGCCGCGCCAAAATCATACCCGCCGCGAAACTTCAGCCGGGTTATACTGTCGACGCTGCCCTGATCCTGACCAAGGTTGAGAGAAAGCCGGTTATACTCCAACTCACCGCCCAAAACGAAGGCACCGAAATCGCGGTCATACCCGACATGAGGTCCGAAAACAGTATCGTTGCCACTTGCGCCACCAGACCCGTCCGCATCCGCATAGCCAAAGCTGAACCCGGCATAGGCCCCCGTCCAGTCCTCGGCCGAGGCCGGGCTGGTCATCGCCATCGTCGCAGCGATAATAAGGGCCGAGAGGGGCTTCATACACGTCTCCAAATCAGGCGCATCGCCGGTTTCTTTGCGGACCAAACACCCGCTTATTTGAGTGTTTAACCTAGGAACGCCGCTGCTAAATTCAAATCTGCATCAACGATAAGTGAATGCAGTATAACAGATTTCCCCTATAACGGGTTAAAATCTCTTTAAGATACGTTCAAAAACCCAGCGCGGGCCTTTTCAACATAAAAAACGCCCCGACCACCTGAGTGATCGGAGCGTTGAATAAGCGCTTGCATGGTTCTTAAAGATAGTCAGACCGCTGCAGACCGTATTTGGCCATCTTTTCGTTCAGAGTCCGGCGCGGCAGGCAAAGCTCATCCATCACCGACGCGATTGAGCCTTTATGTCGACGCATGGTGTTGTCGATGAGCATCCGCTCAAACGCTTCTACGTATTCCTTCAACGGTTTGCCCTCGGTGGTCATGACCGGCTGCATTTCCTCGTGATCGGACATCAGCAAGGACGCAATCGTCCCTGAGCCACGCCGCGATTGCAGCACCGCACGTTCAGCGATGTTGATCAATTGTCGCACATTGCCCGGCCACGGCGCCTGCAACAGCTGCGCCGCTTCCTGCGCACTGACCTGAGGGGCATCACAGCCATATTCCTCAGCGAACTGCTCGCTGAGGCGGGTGAACAGCGTCAGGATATCTTCACCGCGCTGTCGCAGTGGCGGCATGGTGATGCGCAGAGCGGCCAGACGGTAGAACAGGTCTGGGCGCAGAACGTCTTCGGAGGTTTTGCCGGCTTCTTGCAGGTTCGAGATCGCGACGATCCGCGTTTCCGCAGGGGTGCCCTGCTCGTTCATCACGCTCAGCAAGCGGGCCTGCAACGTGTCGCTCAACGCCTCGACATCTTCCAGTACCAGCGTGCCACCGCGCGCCTCTTCAATCGCGGGAAGCTGCGCATCCTCGGGCATCATCGGGCCGAACAGGCGTTTGGACAGCACTTCTTCTTCCAGCGCCGCGCAGGAGACCAGAACGAACTTCTTGCCCGCGCGGCTGCCTACCGCGTGCAGAGCGTGCGCCACCAGCGTCTTGCCAGTACCTGTCTCTCCGTCGATCAGCACATGGCCGTCCGCCTGCCCCAGATCGAGGATATCTTCGCGCAAACGCTCCATCACCGGGCTGGCGCCGATCAGTTTGTTCATGATCTGCGTACCACCCGATAGCTCGCGCCGCAGGGCGCGATTGTCCAGCGTCAGACGCCGCGCGTTGCTGGCGCGTTTTGCCAGTTCCGACATGCGGTCTGGGTTGAAGGGCTTTTCAAGGAAATCAAACGCGCCAACGCGCATCGCCTCAACCGCCATTGGCACATCACCGTGACCGGTTATCATGATAACGGGCAGCGTGCTATCGGCCCCCATCAGCTTTTTCAGCAATTGAATGCCGTCCATACCCGGCATCTTGATGTCCGAGATCACGATCCCCGGATAGTCCGGCCCCAGAACCTTGAGCGCATCTTCGGCGCTGGCAAAGGTTTCGGTGTCATATCCCGACAGCGCCAGCCATTGGCTGATCGACTGGCGCATGTCCTGTTCGTCATCGACAATGGCGATTTTCATGGCCTGTGCCATAGTATTCCCTCGTGTTATTCAGCGGCCTGGAGGCCGTCGCTTCCCAGTGGCAGTTGCATCTCGAAAACAGCGCCACCCTTCTGGCCGTTACGTGCGGTCAGCCGTCCGCCATGGTCGTTCACGATCCCCGACGAGATAGCAAGCCCTAGCCCGACCCCGTCACCGGGCTGCTTGGTGGTGTAGAAGGGCTCAAACAGGCTCTCGATATCCTTGATACCATACCCGTTGTCGCGCACGGTCAGCACCGCCATGTCACCCGCTGCCAAGATGATCTCGACATCAGGCTCTGCTACAGATTTGGTGGCGTCCAGCGCGTTGCGCAAGAGGTTGACCATCACCTGCTCGATCCGCATCCGGTCGCCCATAACAATGACAGGGTCTTCGGGCAGGATCTGAGTAATCTTCACATGGCGCTGCCGCAGTTGAGGTTCCATCATCGACAGTGACGAGGCCAGCGCTTCGCCAAGGTTTACAGGCGAAAACGCATCTGCCCCCTTCCGCGCGTAAGACTTCAGCTGCCGGGTAATCGCGCCCATCCGCTCGATAAGACCATCAATGCGACCAAAGCTGGCGAGGGCCTCTTCCGGTCGGTTTCTGCGTAGCAGCAGACGCGCCCCGGCAAGGTAGGTTTTCATTGCAGCCAGAGGTTGATTAAGCTCATGGCTTACCGCCGCCGACATCTCACCCAAGGCGGCCAGTTTCGAGCTTTGCGCAAGCGTCTGTTCCGCCAAATCCAACGTCTTTTCAACCCGTTCGCGCTCAGCGATTTCCCGCTGCAGCCTCGCGTTCAATGCGCGAAGCTCTGCCGACTCGCGTTGAAACAAAACCACGCGCGAGGCCGCACGACGGCTGAGCAGATAGAACGCCGCCGCCAGGAGAATCGCAAAGCCCATGATTTCCAGCGCCAGTACGCTGTTCACCTTTTCGCGGATCGAGTCATAGGTGGTGAACGACGCCATCTGCCAACCGCGGAACGGAATGCGAGTCTCAAGCCGTATGACGGCCTCACCTTCCAGATAGCCATCCGGTGGCAACGCAGACCAGTCGGCCGTCGCCCTCAGCGCGCGCTGGATCGCACTTTCCGGCGTCTGCCGCAGCATGGCCGAGCTTTCGTCCAGCCCACGCCATTGCGGCTCGGTCGACAGGATGATGTTGCCGGTGCTGTCCCGCACCAATACGGCGTCGGAAATCCCGGCCCAGGCGCGTTCGAATTTCTGCAGGTCGACCTCAACTACGATCACGCCGAGGATCTCGGAATTCGCCTCAATCCTGCGGGAGTAGATAAAGCTGTAGTCGCCGGTTTCGCGCGGGCTGACCGTGAAAATCGTCGCGTTCGAGCGGATCGCGTCTACAAAATAGGGCGCATTGCGATGCCCTTCCAGCAGGCGGTTGCGGTCAGTGGCCGCCACCGTCACGCCATCGCCGTCCATCAGCATCAAGGACGCGGCCCCGATCTCTTCCACGAATGAGATCAGACGCTGGCTGGACAACAGGTAGTCACTGGATTGCAGCGCCGAGATCAGCGTCGGGTCCCGAGACAGAAGCTGCGGCACAATCGCGTTGCGTCGCAATTCGCTGAGGAGGTTGCCGGAATACAGGGCAAGGCGCAGTTCAGCACGGTTGCGGGTCGACTCGGTGAACCGGTCGGTCAGCAACCGGTTCGTCACCCAGATCGTCGCGACGGCGGTCAGAAGGACCAGAATAACAGCCACACGCAGTCGCCACCCCAAAGGGGCGCCGCGGAATGGACGGGTCATCTTGTCCTTGATCGAGTGAAGGCCTGAACTCATTCCCGAAAGTTACGCGGGCTGAGCGGCGACCTCAAGTCACGCCGGGGCCAGAACGCCGGACAATGCGCGGAACAATGCCGTCCCGTCGGTGCCACCATGCCCCTCATCCGCTGCGCGTTCGGGGTGTGGCATCATGCCAAGAACGCGCCGGTTTTCCGACAGGATGCCCGCGATATCCCCAACCGAGCCGTTTGGATTCTCGGTATAGGTGAACGCGATCCGGTCCTGATCCTTCAGCGCGGACAAGGTGGCGTCATCGGCGAAATAGTTGCCATCATGGTGGGCAATCGGAATGCCGATCACGTCGCCTGCATTGTAGCCTTGGGTAAAAGCGCTGTCGCTGGTTTCGACCTTCAGGCCAACCGTTTTGCAAATGTATTTCAGACCGGCATTGCGCAGCAACGCGCCGGGCAGAATTCCGGTTTCCGTCAGGATCTGGAACCCGTTGCAGACGCCAACCGCATAGCCGCCACGCTCGGTATGATCCACCACAGCCTTGCAGATCGGCGATTGCGCCGCGATGGCCCCACAGCGCAGGTAGTCGCCATAAGAGAAACCACCGGGAACGCCGACGATGTCGACGCCTTCGGGCAGCGCGGCATCCTTGTGCCAGACCATGTCAACGGCGAAGCCGGCCTGTTCAAAGGCTACGGCAAGGTCCCGGTCGCAGTTTGATCCGGGGAATACGATGACGGCTGCGCGCATGGCGGACCCTCCTAGCAAGTAAAATCAGTGACAACCGCCACACCCGGAGGCGCAGGAGCGTCGAAAGCGGCAAGTTCTTCACTCACCTGGTTCAGAGATACGTGTCGCGTCACGAGCGGGCTGAGATCAAGATCCGAACCCGTGATCAACGACAGAAGAGATGGATAGCGCCAACTGGGCATCCCTCGTGTTCCATATACAGAAAGTTGGCCGGAATAGAGCACATCCATCGGCAGCGTCATAGCAGCGTGATCGCCCGCAGGCATGCCGATCTGAACCATCCGGCCCAGTTTGCGCAGGGATCGCATCGACGCCACGGTCGTGGCTTCAATCCCCAACGCCTCGATCGCCACATGGGCACCACCGCCGGTGATCTCTTTCACCGCCTCAGACGCGTCACAAGTCGCCGCGTTCACAACAGCATCCGCGCCCAGAGATTTGGCGTAGCTCAGCTTGTCTTCCGAAATATCGACGACAACCACCCGTGCGCCAAGCGCTTTGCCCAACAACAGGGTTGAGACGCCTACTCCGCCCCCGCCGAACACGGCCAGCCATTCACCGCCTTGCAGCTGCGCGCGACCAACCAGCGCCTGCCACGCGGTCGTGACCCGACATCCAAGTGCCGCGGCGATCTCGGGCGCGAGTGTCTCGGGCAATTCCGTCAGATTGGCATCCGCATGCGCAACGGCAATATACTCGGCGAAAGCGCCATCACAGGTGAACCCCGGCACGACCTGGTCGGCGCAGGTGGTTTGATTGCCTTGGGCACAGCTCTGGCAATGACCACAGGCCAGAATGAAAGGCGCAATCACCCGATCACCGGTTTTCCAGCGGCGGACACGGCTGCCCACCGCGACAACCTCGCCACAGTATTCGTGGCCGGGCGTCATCGGTAGGATCACATCCGGGTCCGAACCCGACCACGCATGCCAATCTGACCGGCAGACGCCGCAGGCCAGCACGCGGACGACAACGCCATCCTCGGCCGGTTCAGGGTCGGGAATGGTGGTCAGCTCCAGCGGCTGGCGATAGGTGATCAGACGCGCTGCCCGCATCCAATCAGACCAGTTCGATCTCGTAGCGTTCGATGACGGTGTTGGCCAACAGCTTTTCGCACATCTCGGTCACGTCCGCCTCGGTTGCGCCTTCGGCGAGTTCCAGATCAATGACCTTGCCCTGGCGCACACCTTCGACCTGATCAAAGCCCATGGCACCCAATGCGTGGCGGACCGCCTCACCCTGAGGGTCCAGCACCCCATTCTTGAGCATCACATGCACCCGTGCCTTCATCTTCGCAACTCCACCTGAGGGCCACGATCGCAGGCCCATTTCGTTGCGCGGGGAATAGCGCGGTTGTGCCTTTGGGACAACCCTGTTTGAGGCGAAGATTGACAAGCTATGAAAGGGCGTGGCCCAAAACGGACCAGGCGAGTGTTGCGGGTCGAACGGCATACCCTGCTCCAAAAGGAAAAGCGCCGCCCAATAGGGGGCGGCGCTTTGCAATTCTGTCAGGTAGAGGCCGAGATCAGTTGATTAGCGTCGGCTTGGTCACATTGGTTTGCGGTAGAACACCTAAGCGGCGCGCGACCTCGGAATAGGCATCGGTCAAGTTACCCAGATCGCGGCGGAAGACATCCTTATCCAGCTTCTGGCCGGTTTCGATATCCCACAGGCGGCAGCTGTCGGGGCTGATCTCATCAGCCACGATCAAACGCTGGTAATCACCGTCGAACACGCGCCCGATCTCGATTTTGAAATCGACCAGTCGAATGCCCACGGCCAGCATCACACCGCTCATGAAGTCGTTCACGCGCAGCGCAAGGCTGAGGATATCATCCATGTCCTGCTGGCTGGCCCAGCCAAAGGCCGCGATATGTTCCTCGGTGACCAGCGGATCACCCAGAGAATCGTCCTTATAGCAATACTCGACAATCGGACGCGGCAGCTGCGTGCCCTCTGCAATGCCCAGACGTTTGGACATCGTACCGGCTGCATAGTTGCGCACGATCACTTCCAGAGGGACGATCTCGCAATTCCGTACCAGCTGCTCGCGCATGTTCAGGCGGCGGATGAAGTGGTTCGGAACACCGATCTGGGTAAGGCCGTTCATGAAAAACTCGGACAGGCGATTGTTCAGAACGCCTTTGCCGTCGATCACGTCTTTCTTTTCCGCGTTGAACGCGGTTGCGTCATCCTTGAAGTACTGCACGATTGTGCCCGGTTCGGGGCCTTCATACAGAATCTTGGCTTTGCCTTCGTAGATTTTCTTGCGACGCGCCATCGGGGCCCCTTCCATATCGGCAATACGCGCATATCGCGCGGCTGCGGCCCTCATAGAGCAGCCCGCCCCAACCCGCAAGTTGCCTCGTTGTATTCCATCGAAGCATCCGCTTTTCAACGGTTCCTCATACGGTATTGAGCACACTTAAGACCTGCCAAGAAAGCCTGCGTGCAGCAACACAGCGCATTTGGTCGCGCAAAGCCCATTTTCGCTATACATTCCGAAATTCGTTTCTTATCTAGATGGGGAATGTCCACGCTATGAGGTCCCAATAAAATGACCACGTTCGACGAACGCGAAAACGCCTTCGAAGCCAAGTTTGCCCATGACGAAGAAATGCAGTTCAAGGCACAGGCCCGCTGCAACAAACTGCTGGGCCTTTGGGCGGCAGCAAAGCTTGGGAAAACCGGCTCTGACGCGGACGACTACGCCAAAACCGTAGTGATCGCCGATATGGAAGAGGCAGGCCACGAAGATGTCGTGCGCAAGGTCTCGGCCGATCTGGGCGGTCTGTCTTCGGATGACGAAATCCGCGCCAAAATGGCCGAGCTTCTGCCCGAAGCCAAAGCGCAGGTCATGAGCGAGACTGACTAAGCCACCGGCTACCTCATGATCTTCATGAGTAATATGAATTTGATTTGACGCCCCGGTCATGAGACACGGGGCGTCTCATATTCATACGGGCGCTTTGCGCCAAACACGTCGGACCAAGCCCATGACAAACGCGCTGACCCAGCTTCTCGAGACCAAGGAGGCCATTCTGGCCGATGGTGCGACCGGAACCAATCTCTTCAACATGGGTCTGCAATCCGGCGATGCGCCTGAGCTTTGGAATGTGGATGCGCCGGACAAGATCCGCGCGCTTTATCAGGGCTCGGTCGATGCGGGCAGCGATCTGTTTCTGACCAACACCTTCGGCGGCACCTCGGCCCGGCTCAAGCTACATGACGCGCAAAACCGCGTGGGTGAGCTGAACCGCATTGGCGCTGAACTCGGGCGTGAGGTAGCGGACAAATCCGGACGCACCATCGTGGTTGCCGGCTCGGTCGGCCCCACCGGTGAGATCATGGAGCCGGTCGGAAGCCTGTCGCATTCCGAGGCGGTCGAGATGTTCCACGAACAGGCTGAGGCCCTCAAAGACGGCGGCGTCGATGTTCTGTGGGTCGAAACAATCAGCGCCCCCGAGGAGTTCCGCGCCGCAGCCGAGGCCTTCGCATTGGCGGATATGCCCTGGTGCGGCACCATGAGCTTTGACACTGCCGGGCGCACCATGATGGGCGTCACTTCGGCTGATCTGGCCCTTCTGGTCGAAACATTGCCCAACCCTCCGATTGCGTTTGGCGCGAATTGCGGCACCGGAGCGTCGGATATCCTGCGCACCGTGCTTGGGTTCACTGCGCAGGGGACAGAGCGGCCTTTAATCTCAAAAGGCAATGCCGGGATTCCGAAATATGTCGACGGCCACATCCACTATGACGGTACGCCCGATCTGATGGCCGACTATGCCGTGATGGCCCGCGATGCAGGCGCAAAGATCATCGGTGGTTGCTGTGGCACCATGCCTGCCCATCTTGAGAAAATGCGTGCAGCGCTGGACAGCACAGAACGTGGCGCGCGCCCGACTCTTGATCAGATCACCGATGCGCTTGGGCCGTTCTCATCCGCCTCGGATGGCACCGGCGACGACGCCGCGCCCGAGCGGCGCACCCGACGCCGCCGCCGCGCCTGAGTTAGCGCCCCTCGAATTTCGGGGGGCGTTTTTCCATGAAGGCCACCACGCCTTCGGCAAAGTCGCGCGAGCGTCCACATTCACCTTGTAAATGCGCCTCGGTCGCCAATTGCTGCGGCAAAGTCTTTTCGTAGGTACCGCGGAGCGCTTGTTTGATTGCGCCATAGGCCGCCGTCGGACCTTGGGCCAGATGCGCAGCCCGACTGCGCCAATGGCCATCAAATGCATCATCGGCGACCGCTTCCCAGATCAGGCCCCAATCATCGGCCTGACGCGCAGTGATCTTGTCAGCAAACAACGCGGCCCCCATGGCCTTGGCCAGCCCCATCTGACGCGGCATGAACCATGTGCCACCGGCATCCGGCAGCAAACCGATGCGGGAAAAGGCCTGCAGGAAATAAGCGCTCTCGGTCGCGATCACCACATCTGTACAGAGCGCAAGGTTGGCCCCTGCCCCGGCTGCCGGTCCATTGACGGCGGCAATGGTAGGTACCGGGCTGTCATGGATGGTCTCGAGCATCGGCTCGTATTCATCGCGCAGCGAGCGTTCCAGGTCGATCTTTCCGGTTGAGGACGCATCACCAAGATCCTGCCCGGAACAAAAGGCCGGTCCGGCCCCAGTCAACACGATGCACCGCGCATTTCGAGCCGCATGCTTCATCGCATGGGTGATCTCAGCCCGCATCTGCGTGGTCAGCGCGTTCATCTTGTTAGGGCGGTTCAGCGTCAGCACCGCCAGCCCGTCCGTGATGTCCAGCAGGATCGTTTCGTAGTCCATTAAAGCTCTCCCTCGCGCCTGTGCTTGAGCGGACACTGCCGTATTCACAAGCCGAGGAAAAGCGGAACCACGCGTCAGTCCTTCAGAATTTGGCTCAGGCGCTCTTTTTCGGCGTCGCTCAGCCCGTCGCTTTCACCCAGCGCTTGCGCCTTGGCTCGGTTGCGCAGAAAGACCAAGCCGACACCGGCGGCAATCAGCAACATGATCGGCCCGGCCAGCCACAGCATCAGGTTCGAGCCCGTAACCGTGGGCTTCAACAGCACATATTCACCATAGCGGTCGACGATGAAGGCGATCGCCTCTTCATCCGTATCCCCGGCCACGAGCCTTTCGCGTACCAGCAAGCGCAGGTCGCGCGCCAGATCGGCGTTGCTTTCGTCGATGCTCTCATTTCGACACACCAGACAACGCAACCCGGTGCTGAGGTCGCGGGCGCGTTGTTCCAGCACCGGATCGTCCAGCACTTCATCCGGTTGCACAGCAAAGCCCGGTGCCGCCAAAAGCATAAGGATCAGGATCAGACGTTTCATTCTGCGGGTACTCCGGCAGAGGGGGCTTTGCGTGCGCCGGCCGCTACACGGAACCGACGATCACAGAGGCTGAGGACGCCACCCAACGCCATCATGAGGCATCCGGCCCAGATCCAGTTGGCGAAGGGTTTGATATAGGTCCGCAAGACCCAGCCCCCATCCGCCTGCTGGTCCCCGATCACCACATAGAGATCGCGCATGACCCGGTAGTCAATCGCGGCCTCGGTGGTGGGCATACGCGCAACCGGATAGTCGCGTTTTTCGGGATGCAACGTCCCGATCATGCGCCCGTTGGTCTCCACCTTCACATCCGCCATGGTCGAGAAATAATTCGGCCCTTGCACGCGATTGACATCCTCAAGCGTCAAGGTGAATTGACCAACCTCGAAGGGCTGCCCCGGCTGGGCGACGCGGATATCCTCAACCTCCCACGCGGTCAGACCGGCGATGGCGAAGATGGTCACACCCAGCCCCGTATGGGCAACCGCCTTGCCCCAATCGGCCCCGGGCAAGCGGAACAGACGTTTCAGGCTGCCGTTGCGTCCCGTCCGGCTCCATAAATCAAGAACGGCGCCGAAGGTGATCCATGCGCCCAGAAACAGACCAATTGGCCCCAAGGCACTGCGTCCCGTCTGCATCGCCCAGACCAGCACGCCAAGGGCGACGGCCAGCACAAACGCATAGCGCAGCGACCATGCTGTTTTGCCCAGTTTGCCGCGCTTCCACGGCAACATCGCCCCAACCGGCAGGACCAACCCTAACAGCACCATGAATGGCGTGAAGGCCGCGTTAAAGAACGGAGGTCCGACCGAGAGCTTCCGGTCAAACATCATCTCGGCCACCATCGGCCACATGGTGCCTACGAACACCACGAAACAGCTAACGGCCAGCAGAACGTTATTCACGACCAGCGCGCTTTCCCGGCTGACCATGCCAAAGACGCCCTTCGCCTCCATCGCCTGCGCCCGCGCCGCAAACAGGGTCAGCGCGCCACCGATAAAGAACACAAGGATCAACAGAATGAAAACGCCCCGCTCAGGATCTGTTGCGAAGGCATGAACCGAGGTCAGAAGCCCCGAGCGCACAATGAATGTCCCGATCAACGAGAACCCAAAGGCAATGATCGCCAGCAAGATTGTCCAGCTCTTCAGCGCCTCGCGCTTTTCCACGACAATGGCCGAGTGCAATAGCGCCGCCGCCAGCAGCCATGGCATGAACGAGGCATTCTCGACCGGATCCCAGAACCAGAAACCGCCCCAGCCAAGCTCATAATAGGCCCACCACGACCCCAGAGCGATCCCGATGGTCAGAAACACCCAAGCGGCCAGCGTCCACGGACGTACCCATCGGCCCCAGGCCGCATCAATACGGCCCTCGATCAACGCGGCCACGGCAAAGCTGAACGCCATGCTCAGGCCGACATAGCCCAGATAAAGAAACGGCGGGTGGAACGCCAAGCCCGGATCTTGCAGTAGCGGGTTCAGGTCGCGCCCATCGAACGGAGCAATCGCTAAACGATCAAACGGGTTCGAGGTAAACAGGATAAAGGCAAAAAACGCCACGGCCACAGCCGACTGCACAGCCAACACGCGCGCTTTCAGCGTCGGCGGCAGGCCGGCGCCAAAAAACGCGGCCATTGCGCCGAACAGGGTCACAATCAGCACCCACAACAGCATCGAGCCTTCGTGGTTCCCCCATGTCCCACTGATCTTGTAGATCATCGGCTTCGCCGAATGGCTGTTCTCAACCACGATCCTCAGCGAGAAATCAGACGTGGTGAACGCCCAAACCAGCGCTCCGAAGGAGAATGCAGTCAGCAGGAATTGGGAGATTGCCGCCGGTTCCGCAAACGCCATCCATCCAGCCCAGCGTTTCGACGCCCCGATCAGGGGCACCACGCTTTGCACGATAGCGACGAAAAAGGCGAGGATTAGCGCGAAGTGACCTAGCTCTGTAACCATAGGGCAGGATATATGCCGGAGGCACGGTAATCGCCAACCACTTTCGTTTGATTTCGGGGCACATAGTGTCGCAACTCAGCCCCTTTCGCGTCGCCAATCCTCTAAAGCCGGGTTCGCGTCGGCTAGCAGGCTCTCTTGTGACAAGCGCGCATCCGGCCCCGTATCTGCCGCACCGGGTCGGTCGCTGCGCATATTTCCAAGCGCATCAAGGTTGGCCAGAACTGTCGGAGTCCGCGCCATCACGGCCGAGATCTCGCGTTGCAAATCCTGCGATTTCGCCTGATGCCGTGCCCCAAAATAGAACGAGACAATAACGCCCAACAACCACCACAAAGGTTCTGGCACCAGCGCAATCCCCTGCATTCGCGCCGAAAACCAGATCGGATCGATCATGGCGGCAGCAAACAAGCCCAACGTTCCCAACGCCAAGGCCGGACGCGGAAGACGGTTCAACCCGTCCATAAACCGGTCGAACATGCCTTTGGGCGGCCTTTGAAACTCGGCTCCGAACTGCGTCATGGCCTGAGTTTGCGCCACCAACCGACGCTGGGCACCCGCATCTGCGTTCTCCCGAAAAACCTCTGCGGTTTCGCGCACCACGTTGCGCCCGCCACCGAACAAGAACCCCAAAACGCCCGAGATCAATCCCATCCCGAAACCCTCCTCTGAAACGCCTCATTGCTCAGGTGATAGCGATCCGACAGGAATTCTTCCGCCCGCCTGATCCAACCGCCTTTCCCGCCTGCACGGGTACGGGCATACTTTCGCGATGCAGGCCGCCGATCTGCGAGCCGAAAGTAATAATTCCGCCGCGCCACCCCATAGGCGTCCCGCAACTGAACCGGATTCGGGCGCGCCGCGTCCTGACTGGCGCCGATGGTCTGCGGGCCGATAACCCCGTCCACCACAACAGAAAAACCCATCTTCACCAAAAGCGATTGCAAAATGCGCACCGCCTGCGCGCCCGCGTTTACATACATGTCGAACACACTGGCCTGCAGCGCCTCGGGCAAAGCGGCGATCCCCGGTTTCTCAAAATAATGCTGCACAAAGATATCAACCGCCTGCGCGCTGCTGAGCGCTCGAACATCGGCGACATCAACCACCCCGTCCCGTATCAAATCCAGCCCCAAACGCCGCATCGTGTGAATGGTCACGCCGAAATTGGTGGCTCCTCCCGGATCATCCGGATCATCCACAAACCCGCCTTCCCGACGCACAATCTCTTCGGCAATCTGTTGAACAGTCTGCATCACGACCCCCACCTGCATCAGTCGAGGGAACGATCCTGCAAACTCCTTAACAACCCCAAACGAAACAGAGCGCCGCCTGCCATCCGCACGCAACGCCCCTTCTTCTTCTGTTCAAAAATACCTCCGCCGGAGGCACGCAGCGCAGCTGCGTTCAGCTTTCGCCGGGATCTTTGTAAACGCCCTGTTCCTTCAAGGCGTCCATGACCTCTTTCGGCATATAGGTCTCATCGTGTTTTGCAAGAATTTCAGTCGCTTCAAACACACCGTTCACATAGCGACCCGTCCCAACCATACCCTCATTTTCCGAAAACAGATCCGGCAGAACCCCGGTAAACGCCACCGGAACGCTCTCTCCGCCATCAGTGACCACAAAGCGCACCGTTTCACCCTGCCCCCGGACGATCGAGCCCTCTTCGACCAGACCACCAATACGAAACACCTCGGTCGGCGAAGGCGGCTCGGCGATCACTTGGCTGGGCGAGCGGAAGAAGTTGATGCCATCGCGCATTGCATACCCAATCAACGCCGTCGACACCGCCAGGGCCGCTACGGCCACCAAAATGATCTGAACTCGACGACGTTTCTTGAGCGTTTTCATACCGTCCTCACGGGAACAAGGGGGCCATCATCAGCCCTCGGGTTTCATCCTCACCTAACATCAGGTTGGCATTCTGCAAGGCCTGCCCGCTGCTACCTTTTGTCAGGTTATCCAAAGCGGCGATCACAATCGCGCGCCGTTCAATCCGGTCCGCAACAACACCTATGTGGCAGAAATTCGATCCCCGCACATGGTGGGTCGAGGGCGCCTCGCCCGTCGGCAGAACCTCAATAAAAGGCTCGTCAGCATAGGCTTTTGCCAGCGTATCAAAAACGCTCTGCGGGTCGCCCTTCACGTAGGAGGTCGCCAGAATACCCCTGTTTGCCGGGATCAGGTGCGGCGTGAATTGGATATGCACCGTACGACCGGCCAGTTTAGAAAACTCCTGATCGAACTCACCCAAATGGCGGTGCGTACCACCGATGGCATAGGCATTTGCGCCTTCGCTCAGCTCGGCATGCAGCAGGTTTTCTTTCAACGACCGGCCAGCGCCCGACACGGCGCATTTCAGGTCGAGGATGATGTCGTCCAGATCAATAACCCCAGCCGAAATCAGCGGCCGCAGCACATATTGTCCGGTTGCCGCGTTGCAGCCCGTACCGGCCACAAGCCGTGCGGTCCGAATGTCGTCACGATAGAACTCGGTAAGGCCATAAACCGCCTCTTCCTGCTGCTCCAACGCGCTATGCGGGTTGCCGTACCATTTTTCATACTCATCGGCGTCCTGCAGCCGGAAATCAGCAGACAAATCAATGATCTTCAGATTCTTCGGCAGGTCCCGGATTACTTCCTGACTGGTTTTATGCGGCAAAGCGCAGAAACACAGGTCGATCTGGGAAAAGTCGATTTCAGAAATCTTACACAGATCCGGCAGGTTCATGTGGCGCAGATGCGGGAAGACCTGAGCCATCGACAGGCCCGCCTTACGTTCCGCCGCCAGCGCAACGATATCCATGTTCGGGTGCTCGGCGATCAGCCGCACCAGTTCAGCGCCAGTATAGCCTGAGGCGCCCAGAATTGCGATTTTATGGGTCATGTCAGACCTCTTCTTTGCATGTGTCACATATCATGACCGCCACTGTGACGGTCTTGGATTTAGAAAATCAAAAGGATGGCGTCCTTGACCTAAATCAGGCCGCCGCAAACGAGATTTGTCGTCGGAGGAACTGCGTCGCCCGATCGCTGACAAAACCGGGCTTGCCGGTGGTTAGGTAGCCGCCTTCTCCCTCACCCAGCATGGTCGGGTGGCGTTGCAGATAGTCGGCCAAGCTTTCAGCCACCAGATCGCCCTGGCTGAACACCTGAACATCCGCACCCAGCGCGGCCTGAAACGTCTCGGCCATCAAAGGGTAGTGCGTGCAGCCCAGGATGGCCGCCTGAGGTTCGGGCATCTTGCGCTTCAACGCGTCCACATGGCTGCGCACAAGGGCTTCGGCCAGAATCAAGTCGCCGTCTTCAATGGCATCGACCACGCCGCCGCAGGCCTGTGCCTCGACATCCACACCAATCGCACGGAACGCCAGTTCCCGCTGGAAGGCGCGGCTGGAGACTGTGGCGGGCGTTGCAAACAAGGCCACATGCTTGACGGCCACTTCGCGCGGCGGAGAGTTATCGCCCCATTGCCGCTCGGTCAGCGCCTCGATCAGAGGGACAAAGACCCCCAGAACGCGCTTGCCTTCTGGCACGCCCTCCTCCTGCATCCGACGCAGGGCAGCCGCGCTGGCGGTATTGCAGGCCAGAATCACCAGATTGCAGCCGCGATCCCATAAGTCGTAGACCGCCTTGCGGGTTAGCTGATAGATATCCTCGGCATCGCGCACGCCGTAAGGCGCATGCGCACTGTCCGCGTAATACAGGAAATCCACGTCAGGCAGCCGTTGCTGCGCGGCGTTCAGGACAGTCAGACCGCCCAAACCGGAATCAAAGATACCTACTGCCATTAGCCCCTTCAGGCGCGATGCCGTTCCTCAAATTCATAGCCGTAGTCATAAGACTTCAGCGGTGTCGGAGACAGCTCATACGTGGCTTTGCGCAGGAAATCCATCATCTTGCGCGTATCCTTGCTGAGTGGGTCCAGAACATCACGGCCAATCGGCTCGCCGATCACAACTCTCACAGGTGTATCGACGCGTTTCTTGAACTCCTTGATCAGCAAACCCATCCGCAGAGTATTGTGCAAATGGCTGGCGATCTGGAATAGACGAGAGGTGTGGCCGTCGAAGAAAACCGGCACCACGGTCGCGTTCGATTTGGCGACCATCCGCGCCGTAAAACCTCGCCAACCAGGGTCCATCGGGTGGTCGAACGGCGTGAGGGCCGTGCTGACGGTACCACCGGGAAAGATCCCAATCGCCCCACCGTCGCCAAGATAGTTCAAGGCGGTTTTGCGGGTTTCAAGGTTTAGCTTCATCGCCTCTTTTGTCTCATCAAATGAGATCGGCAGGATGATGCGGTTCAGATCTTCCGCTTTGCGGAACACGCGATGGGCCAGAATCCGGAAATCGCCACGTGTTTCAGACAGGATATGCCCCATCATCAAACCGTCCAGAATGCCGTAAGGGTGATTGGCAATCAGGATCAGAGGGCCGTCCTTCGGGATATTCGACATTGCGCCACCCGCGACATCCAACGTCAGCCCGTAGCGTTCGACCATAACATCCCAGAAATCGCGCCCCTTGGCGACGTCATGTTCATACCCGTCCGCACGCTTGATCAGGCGCATGCGGCCTGTCGTGTTTTCCATCAGCTTGATGACCATCCGACCGCCCTTGGTTTCGGCGGAATGGGCATAAGAAATGTCTCGAACGACATGACGGCGCGAGGGCATCTGAGGACTCCGGAACTAACTGCCTGCATTATACGTTAAGCGGAGATTTTGCCTAGCGAAGGTGACAAGTTTGTGACGCCTCATTCCGCCGCAGCGCGCATCTCGGGTCCTCCGCTGCGGATGGTCGCCAGCAGCTCCTCGCGCCGTTTGGCAGCTTTGGCCTCATTTTGCATCAAAACAGGGCCAAAACCGCGGATATCCAGTGGCAAACGGGCCAATGCAACAATCGCCTCCTGCGTGTCTTCCGTTGCCAGAGGCAGTACCTCTTTCATGTCCTGTTCGTACTGTTTGATCAGCGCGCGTTCCATCCGCCGCTCGGCTGAGTAGCCGAAGATATCCAAAGGCGTGCCGCGCAAACTCTTCAACTTGGCCAACAGCTTTAAAGGCCCAAGCATCCATTCCCCAAAGGCGCGCTTTCGCGGTCTGCCATTGCTGCCCTCCCCACCAAAAATCGGCGGGGCCAGGTGGAAGGTCATGTTGAAATCACCGTCGAACTCGGCTGCGGCCTTGTCCCGGCTGGTCAGTAAAAGGCGCGCGACTTCGTATTCATCCTTGTAGGACAACAGCTTGTGATAGCCTTTTGCTACAGCCTCGCGCAGCGTTTCATCTGCTATACCGTCCACCAGCTTGCGGTAGCGTTTCGCCAATCGGGCCGACTGGTAGTCGGTCAGGTGCTGCGCCCGGAAGTCGATCATTTGGTCCAGGGTCTTGGGCAATTCCGAGACGGAAGGTGCCAGTATCGCCTGTGCCTCCTCCGGGTGTAGAACAGCCCAGCGACCCACGTCAAAAGCCCGTTTGTTGCGTTCCACAGCGGTTCCGTTCAGCTCAATCGCGGTCATGATCGCCTCATGACTAACAGGCAGAGTACCGCGCTGCCATGCCGCGCCGAAGACCATCATGTTGGAGTAGATCGAATCGCCCATCACGATCTTGGCCAGATCGGTCGCATCGAACAGGCTCACCCCGTTCTTCAGCCGCGCTTGCAGCGCCAGCTCCAACTGGTCGCCCGGAATACGGAATTCTGTATCGCGGGTAAAATCGCCGGTCACCGTGTTGTGGTTGTTGACCACCGCGCCGGTCTGTCCGGCCCGTGTCAGGCCCAGAGTTTTTGCCCCGGCCGAGACCACGAGGTCGCCGCCGATCAGCGCATGCGCCTCGCCGGTTGCGACGCGAATGGCGCTAATATCTTCCGGTCTGTTCGCCAGACGGCAATGGATGTGCACCGCGCCGCCTTTTTGGGCGAGGCCGGCCATCTCCATCATACCCGCGCCTTTGCCGTCAATCTGTGCCGCTTGCGCCAGAATCGCCCCGAGGGTCACAACACCTGTGCCACCAATTCCGGTGATAACCACATTATGCGTACCCTTGATTTGCGGCAGATCAGGCATCGGCAGATCGGGCAGATCAAGCTGTTTGGTCGCCTCTTTCCGGATCTTTGCCCCTTCCAAGGAAACAAAGGACGGACAGAACCCGTTCAGGCACGAGAAATCCTTGTTGCAGCTGGATTGATCAATCGCGCGTTTACGGCCCAGTTCGGTCTCCTTGGGCACGATCGAGACGCAGTTCGACTGCACACCGCAATCGCCGCAGCCTTCACAAATATCGGTATTGATGAAGATGCGCTTGTCCGGGTCCGGGAACTCACCACGCTTGCGGCGACGGCGTTTCTCAGCCGCGCAGGTTTGGACATAGACGATGACCGAGACGCCTTCGATCTCGCGGAACCGATCCTGCACTTTCATCAACTCGGCGCGCTCAAAGCTCTCTACACCCGAAGGCAGAGCCCCAAGGTTCACGTCTTCCTTCTCATCATAGACCAGCGCCACATGCTGCACGCCCATGGCCTTCACCTCGGCCACGATCCGTTCAGCCGTCAAATCACCTTCGTTCCCTTGCCCACCGGTCATCGCAACAGCGTCGTTGTAAAGGATTTTGAAGGTGATGTTTGTGCCCGCCGAAAGCGCCGCCCGGATCGCTTGCACGCCCGAGTGGTTATACGTCCCGTCGCCCAAGTTCTGGAACACGTGATTTGTGGTCGAGAACGGAGCCTCACCAATCCAGTTCGCGCCCTCACCGCCCATTTGGGTGAAGCCAGTGGTCTCACGGTCCATCCACTGCACCATGTAGTGGCACCCGATACCCGCATAGGCACGGCTGCCCTCGGGCACTTTGGTTGAGCTGTTATGCGGACAGCCCGAACAGAAATACGGCAAACGCGTTGCGATTTCTTGTGCGTTGTCAGCCCGTCGCGCCTTGGACAGTTTGGCGAGGCCTGCGCGGACGCCATCCGTATCGCGCCCCTCTTCGATCAGGATGTCACCCAGCTTTTCGGCAATCATGATAGGGTCCAATGCGCCGCGTGTGGGGAACAACTCCTCACGATGCAGCGTTCCGGCGCCGCCCTTGTACCAGCCATAAACGCGGCGACCCCGGCGGTCGTCAAAAATTGCCTCTTTGACCTGCACCTCGATCAGCTTGCGTTTTTCTTCAACGATCACAATCAGGTCCAGACCTTCGGCCCAATCGTGGAACCCGGCCATATCCAGCGGAAAGGTTTGCCCGATCTTGTAAGTTGTGATGCCCAGACGTTCTGCTTCGGCCTCATCAATGTTCAGCAAAGAGAGCGCGTGGGTCAGGTCCAGCCAGTTTTTACCAGCCGCAACGAACCCGATCTTGGCCCCCGGCTTGCCCCAGACACGTTTGTCCAGCTTGTTGACATGCGAGAACGTCTCGGCCGCGAAACGCTTGTAGTCGATCACGCGGGCCTCTTGCAGATGCGGCGTATCGCCAAGACGGATGTTCAAGCCACCTTCGGGCATGTCGAATTCGGGGATCACGACGCCCATCCGGTCGGGCCTGCCATCGACGACCGAGGTCACCTCAATCGTGTCCTTCATTGTTTTCAGACCAACCCAGACACCTGCAAATCGGCTGAGCGCAAACCCGTAAATACCATAATCCAAAATCTCCTGCACGCCTGCAGGGCTGACCACGGGCATATACATATCGACCAGAGACCATTCCGATTGGTGCAATACGGTTGAGCTTTCGCCTGTGTGGTCATCACCCATCGCCATCAGTACACCGCCGTATTGCGCGGTGCCCGCCATATTGGCGTGACGCATCACATCGCCCGACCGGTCAACCCCCGGCCCTTTGCCGTACCAAAGACCAAAGACGCCGTCATACCGGCCATCGCCGCGCAGGCCCGCCTGCTGGCTGCCCCAAAGCGCAGTGGCGGCCAGATCCTCGTTCAAGCCGTATTGAAAGGTCACATCGCTTTCGGCTAGGTAGCGCTGGGCGCGCATCATCTGCTGATCCACTGCACCCAGAGGTGAGCCGCGATAACCCGTCACTAGCCCAGCGGTGTTCAGCCCGGCCCGTTGATCGCGGGCTTTTTGCATCAGCATCAAGCGCACAAGCGCCTGCGTTCCGTTCAACAGAACGGGTGATTTCTCAAGATCGAAGCGGTCGTTCAGCGTTATGTGTGGCTGACTCATCAGACGTCTCCCCTCGTCAGATCAGTGTGCTTTATATTCACGCATTTTAGGTCATAATTATTGACCTGTATAGCCACTATCCCCTGAATTCCAAGGATTTCATGGTTTGATTGTGGAACTTGTTACCTATTTCATATAGGGCTTCACGAGGATAACGAAAGTTGCGGCGATGGATTGGGACAAGCTTAGAATATTTCACGCGGTGGCCGATGCCGGTAGCCTGACCCATGCGGGGGACAGGCTCAATTTATCTCAATCCGCCGTGAGCCGTCAGATCCGCGCGCTGGAAGAATCGCTCGATGCAACCCTGTTTCACCGCCACGCACGCGGTCTGATTCTAACCGAACAGGGTGAGTTGCTGTTTGATGCCACCTCGGCCATGTCCAAACGTCTGGACGCCGCCGCGGCGCGCATCCGCGACAGCGAAGAGGAAGTCTTCGGCGTCCTACGCGTGACCACCACGTTCGGCTTCGGCACCCTGTGGCTGGCCCCCCGCTTGCCTAAACTCTACGAACAGTACCCAGATCTGAACATCGACTTGATGCTGGAAGAGCGTGTTCTGGACCTGCCCATGCGTGAGGCCGATGTTGCCATCCGCATGAAGGAGCCCAGCCAGGCCGATCTGATCCGCAAACGCCTAATGACCGTCCAGATGAAGCTTTATGCAACGCAGGAGTATCTGGAATCCCATGGCGGAATGCTGAAATCGCTGGAAGAGATCAAGGAACACCGTCTGATCAGCCAGACACCGTCGGCCCCGCAGGTGGGCGCAAGTGCGGCGATGGTGCGTCATCTGATGACCTTCAATCCGGGGTCCCTGCTGACAGTAAACAACTATTTCGGCGTGCTTCAGGGCGTGTTGCACAACCTGGGAATTGGCGTCCTGCCCGACTACGTGACACAGGACTTCCCGCACCTCGTTCCGATCTTGTCGGAAATCGAAAACGCGGACGTTCCCGTTTACCTCGCTTATCCGGAAGAATTGCGCCATTCCAAGCGGGTCGGAGCATTCCGCGACTTCGTTCAGGACGAGATCATCGCGCAACGCAAACAGCTGAAAATGATGGGTAAACTCTAGCTATGCACTCGCGGCATAGCAGCAATGCTGAACGATCAGATTAAAACTTCTTGAACGTTCACAAACCGACCCCTAAATGAGCACTCGAAGGCGGTGATGCTGAAACGCTCATCATCTTCATACCTCCCTGTTGGACTATGGCCGAGCTTAGTGCTCGGCCTTTTTTTTGGCTTCTTCAAAAATCATTTTTTAGTTTTCCCCAATCTCACCGCCCAGAGCGATGAAATTTCTGGGAAAATCTCCGACACCTGCCTATGATCCGAAAAAACGTTTAAAAATTCGTGTTCGAGGACAGAACCATGATAAGCCCCCTCCGCCTTCTGGCGGCGATTTTTTCACTATTTTTACTGGTTGGACCCCTGCATGCCCAAGTCGCGGGCACGTCGACCTCCAGTGCGCCTGCCCCTGTTAGCATTCCCGAAGACCTGACGCCTGAGCAGGTTGATGACTTGGTTGCACGGATGTCGGATGATCAGGTCCGCTCTATCCTGTTGCAGCGTCTGGACGCGGTGGCCGAGAAAAACGCAGCCGCTGCAGAGGATCGCGAGGATCCGATTACCGAGTTGAATGAAGTCTGGAGCGAAATGGTCGCCTCTTGGACGCATGTCATAACGACCGTCCCCAATCTCTTCAGCGCGCAAGCCACCGCCATCAAGAATTTTGCGACCACATTTACCTCATACGGTGCGTTGGTTCTGATGGGGCTGGTTGCAAGTGTTCTGGTTGTGGGCTTCATCGCGGAAAAACTGTTCGAGATTCTGACCCGCCGCTGGCATGTCCAGACCGAGGCCGAAGCCGAAGGCGATCTCTGGGGCGCTGCCCGCTATCTTTTCGGTCGTTTCTGTCGGGAAATCGCGGGGCTTGTAGTTTTTTACGTGGTCATCCGCGCGGTTGGGCGTGGACTGCTGACACCCGAGCAAATCACCTATGCCGGGCCGTTTGTGTTCTACCTGATCTGGGTGCCACGGCTGGGTGCCGCCGCCTCGCGCTTTGTGCTGGCGCCGAACAAACCCCATTACCGTCTGGTCAATATCGACGATCACTGGGCCAAATACCTTCATCGCAACCTGATCGGGTTGCTGATCCTGATCGGTTTCACCCTGTTCCTGCTACACTTCAACAGCCTGAACGGCATCACGGGTGATGATACGCGTATCGGCTTCTGGCTGAACGCAGGCATACACATCTATATTGGCCTGATCGCATGGAAAGCGCGCGAAGGTCTGTCGCAGATGATGCTGGGAACTGACCCGGACCACACCAAGTTCGACGAGGAAGTGGCACATTACTACCCGTACTTCGCCATTGCGGTCTCGGCTGCGACATGGCTGCTGGTCGAGTTCCTGGTGGCTCAGCGCAACCCGGCATCGCTGGCTCTGCTGGTTCAGGGCGCGCATTTCACGACCATGTTCTGGCTGTTGATCGCCCCGGCGCTCGACACCTTGATCCGAGGACTTGTCCGGCATCTGCAACCGCCGATGCAGGGCGAAGGTTCGGTGGCCGAACGCGCCTATAAATCAACCAAGCGCAGCTATATCCGCATCGGGCGGGTTCTGGCCGGCATTCTGGTCATCCTGATGATCGCCAATGCCTGGGATCTCGATCTGCAGGAAATCGCTGGTGGAGACGCGGATTCAGGCAGCAAACTGGTACAGTTCTTCATCATCATCGCCGTAGGCTACATCCTCAATGAGGTCGTCTCGCTCTGGATCAACCGCCGACTAGCGAAAGAGATGACCGCCGCGCAAAGCCCAGACGAAGAAGCCGGCGAAGGCGGCGGTGCTGGTGGTTCGCGTCTTGCAACGGTTCTACCGCTGCTGCGCGTAACGGCTCAGGTGGCGATTGCAGTGATCTTCGTTTTGCTGGCATTGGGCGCCCTTGGGCTCGACATCACGCCACTTCTGGCTGGTGCTGGTATCCTGGGTCTGGCCATCGGTTTCGGCGCGCAAAAGCTGGTATCCGACATCGTTGGCGGGATTTTCTTCCTGATCGACGATGCCTTCCGCGTGGGCGAGTATGTCGATGTGGGTGGCACCACTGGAACGGTCGAAAAGATTTCGATCCGCTCCATGCAGCTGCGTCACCATCGCGGTCCGGTTCACACCATCCCCTATGGCGAGATTCAGAAGCTGACCAATTACAGCCGCGACTGGGTCATCATGAAGCTGAAGTTCACCGTGCCTTTCGACACCGATCCCAACAAGGTAAAGAAGATCTTCAAGAAGATTGGCGCCGAGATGATGGAGGACGAGACCCACAAGGACGGATTCCTGCAGCCCTTCAAATCTCAGGGCGTGTTCGACTTTGACGATGTCGGCATGATCATCCGGGGCAAGTTCATGGCCAAACCCGGCAAGCAGTTCACGCTGCGCAAAGAGATCTTCAACCGCGTCAAGGCAGCCTTCAAGGAGAACGGCATCGACTTCGCCCGCCGCGAAGTGCGTGTGGCGATCCCCGGTCTGGATGATGCGGAACACCTGAATGACGAACAGAAAGCAGCCGTTGGGGCCGCCGCTGGAGCGGTCGCGCAGCAAGCGCAGCAACAGGACCAACAGAAGTAAATTAAACCCGGCACGCGGCTGTCTCTGTCGCGTGCCGGTACCCCATTTGAGGCTCTGTCCGATCCGCGCAATTTGCACCCATGTCAGGTTTGCAACAGGACAACGCGCGGAAAGTGCCTTTTCTCTTCCCCCCGGCGGTCCCTTCCCCTAAAAGGCGCCAAACATTGCCATCTCAGGGACCGAAACAGGATGCAAGAGCCAGCCATCACACCTGATCTGATTGCCGCCCACGGGTTGAAGCCCGAGGAATACGACATGATCCTCGAGATCATCGGGCGTGAGCCGACGTTTACCGAGCTAGGCATTTTCTCGGCCATGTGGAACGAACATTGCTCGTATAAATCCTCCAAGAAATGGCTGCGCACCCTGCCTACGTCTGGTCCTCAGGTCATTTGCGGACCGGGTGAGAACGCGGGCGTCGTCGACATCGGTGACGGGCAAGCCGTTGTTTTCAAGATGGAAAGCCACAACCACCCGTCTTACATCGAACCCTATCAGGGTGCAGCAACCGGCGTTGGCGGCATTCTGCGCGACGTCTTCACCATGGGCGCGCGCCCGATTGCCTCGATGAACGCTCTGTCATTTGGAGAGCCCGGCCACCACAAGACCCGCCAGCTGGTCAACGGCGTGATCGAAGGTATCGGCGGCTATGGCAACTGCTTTGGCGTGCCCTGCGTCGGTGGCGAGGTCCGCTTCCACCCAGCCTATAACGGCAACTGCCTTGTGAACGCATTTGCTGCAGGTTTGGCTGATAGCGACAAAATCTTCTACTCGGCGGCCTCTGGCGTCGGCATGCCCGTCGTTTACCTCGGCGCCAAAACCGGACGTGACGGCGTTGGTGGTGCGACCATGGCCTCGGCCGAGTTCGACGATACAATCGAAGAGAAACGCCCCACCGTTCAGGTCGGCGATCCCTTCACCGAAAAGCGCCTCATGGAGGCGACGCTGGAGCTGATGAAAACCGGCGCCGTGATCTCGATCCAGGATATGGGCGCGGCAGGCCTGACCTGCTCGGCCGTTGAGATGGGCGACAAGGGTGGTCTGGGGGTCCGTCTGGACCTCGAAAACGTCCCGCAGCGCGAAGAGAACATGACAGCCTATGAGATGATGCTGTCCGAGTCTCAGGAACGTATGCTGATGGTACTGAAGCCCGAGCTTGAGGCCGAAGCCCGCGCCGTATTCGAAAAGTGGGATCTCGACTTTGCCATCGTCGGTGAAACTATCGCCGAAGACCGTTTCCTGATCATGCACAATGGCGAGGTGAAGGCTGATCTGGTCCTGTCGAAACTCTCCTCGACCGCGCCGGAATATGACCGCCCATGGGTCTCGACGCCTGAGGCTGAAGAACTAGCCGACGTCCCGCAAATCGACCCGATTGATGGTCTGCGCGCCCTGCTCTCTTCGCCCAACTACGCGGGCAAGCAGTGGGTGTATGAGCAGTATGACACCATGGTTATGGCCGACAGCGCCCGCACCCCGGGGCTGGGTGCCGGTATGGTGCGTGTTCACGGCACCGACAAGGTGCTGGCCTTCACGTCGGACGTGACGCCGCGCTATGTCCGCGCCAACCCGGTCGAAGGCGGCAAACAAGCGGTGGCCGAGGCCTATCGCAACCTGACCGCTGTCGGGGCCAAACCGCTGGCCACAACTGACAACCTGAACTTCGGCAACCCCGAAAAGCCCGAGATCATGGGCCAGTTCGTCGGCGCCATCCAAGGCATCGGAGCCGCCGCAGGCGCGCTGGACGTACCCATCGTGTCCGGCAACGTCTCGCTTTACAACGAAACCGACGGTCAGGCGATCCTGCCGACCCCGACCATTGGCGCCGTTGGCCTGCTCAACCACACCGATGAGATCATCGGAAACGAGGTGCGTGAAGGCCACGTTGCCCTGGTGATCGGCGAAACCAAAGGCCATCTGGGCCAATCTGCCCTTCTGGCCGAAGTGTTCAACCGCGAAGAAGGCGATGCGCCCCACGTGGATCTTGAGGCTGAGAAGCGCAACGGCGATTTCATCCGCGCTAACCGCGAGATGATCAAGGCCTGCACCGACCTGAGCGACGGCGGCCTCGCGCTTGCCGCGTTTGAACTGGCCGAAGCAGCGGGCGTTGGCGTTCACCTCGACGATGCCTCGACCGAGCTTCTGTTCGGCGAAGACCAAGCCCGCTATCTGGTCGCGTGCAACTTTGATCAGGCCGAGGCATTGATGATCGCAGCCGGTCAGGCTGGCGTTCCCCTGACCTCAGTCGGTCGCTTTACCGGCGAAACTGTGAAGATCGGCAGTTCCGAAGCCCCTCTGACCGAATTGGCCGAGGTTTTCCGCCAGAGCTTTGCCACCGCTGTCGCCTGACCTCGCTTCTGGTTCTGCAAACGAATAGTCCCGCGCCTTGATCGGTGCGGGATTTGCATATCTGAAAGACCTTCCACATCTTGCACGCGCCTTCCCATCGCTCTACATCTTGGGAAAGACCTTCAGGAGTAAGCCTAGATGCCAATGAGCGCCCACGAGATTGAAACCCTGCTGCGCGAGAGCTTTCCCAACGCGGAAATTCAGGTTGGCGGCAGCGATGGCGTGCACATGTCCGCCATGGTCGTGGACGAAAGCTTTCGCGGCAAGAACCGCGTCCAGCAACAGCGCGCTGTTTATGCGGCCTTGAAAGGTAAAATGGACGGCCCGGACGGTGACCTGCACGCGCTGGCGCTGACCACCAAAGTGCCGGAGTAGGATGGAACATGCGATTGTAGTCTCAATTGCGGTTTCCGTCTTTGTTCTACTCATCGCGCTGTTGGCGCGGAACAACTCAAAGACTGGGCGCAAGACAAGGCTAGGATCGCCGCCCGGACAGGGAAAACACCTCCTGCATTCCTCCTATCAAACACATGACGGTGCAATCAGCTCGGCAGAGACCCATATCCCCAAGGATCCGCAAGATTACGCCAAAGCTATGATGCCGAAGAGCAAAGGAAACGCGAAATGACCGATGTGAAAACCCAGATCGACGAAACCGTCAAAGCCAACGACGTGGTGCTGTATATGAAAGGCACCAAAGAGATGCCTCAGTGCGGTTTCTCATCCCGTGTGGCAGGTGTGCTGAACTACATGGGCGTCGACTACGCTGATGTGAATGTTTTGGCAGACGAAGCAGTGCGTCAAGGCATCAAAGACTATTCGGACTGGCCGACCGTACCGCAGCTCTATGTCAAAGGCGAGTTTGTCGGCGGCTGCGATATCATCACTGAAATGACCCTGTCGGGTGAATTGGACACGTTGTTTGACGAAAACGGTGTCGGCTACAACAAGGAAGCAGCCGACAAAATCCGTGAGGCAAACGCCTGATCCGGCCTTAGCGGCTGGAGCAATCCTGAAAAATGACCTGCTCACTGGCGGCGTTTGTCGCCAGGAAGCTCACCGTGGCATTCCACCCTTTTGACCTCAGGATATAGGTTCCATTCGTATCAACGGATTCGTACCGAATGCCCGAACCGCTCTCGACCTGACGCATCGCGACCAGAGAATTGTCGACCATGGTCGCCGCGGCGCCCGAGCCGTCCGATGCGTTGAAATAGGTCACTGGCAGCGGAATGCCGTTCTCGCAGTTGAACGTCACCGTCAGTATGTCTATCTCGGCCATCGCCTTGGATGCACACACAAGGGCCACGGCCCCGCAGATCAAGCGGCATGCTCGTTTCATTTTGCTTTTTCCTCGATATCTGATGCCAGGGCTTCGGCCCGTGCGGCCAATTCGGCCAGTGTATCCGCAACCGAAGGCGGCACGACAGCGACCTCGATCCGTTCGGGTTCAGGTGCCGGCGCGCTGCGTAGCGTTTGAAGCTCGGCCTCGGTTTCGGCCAGCTTCGCCTCAAGCGCTTTGACTTTGTCATCAGTCGCGGCTGTTTTATCCGCCAACATTAGACCGGCCATCAACAACATGCGGGATTCGGGCATACGCCCAATCTGATCCGAAAGCACCTGCGCTTCGTCATCCAGCATTTTCGCGGCGGCCTGCAGAAAACTTTCTTCCCCGTCCTGACAAGACACGTCAAACCCGCGCCCGCCGATATGAATGGTCACTTCGGGCATTACTCAACCTCACCTTCTGCCAGTTTCGCCTGCGATAGCAGAGGCTCAAGGCGAGCCAGAACAGCCCGTGCCTCGGCCGCATCGGTCGCTTGCGCCGCGCGCGTTGCTTCCAACTCCGCCACAGTCGCCTGATTCAACAGCTCCGCGTCCTGAACTCCCTCTTGCGCCGCAGCGCGCAGGGCATCAACCGAGTTGCGTAGTTGCTCATTCGCCTGCCGCATCCTCTGCAGATCGTCATCCAGACGTGACATGGCAGCCCCGTGGCTAGCGCGCTCGGCCCTCAACATCTCCAGCTCTGCGTTCAGCTCGGCCACCCGTTCGCTATCGGCCAATTCGGCCTGCAAACGGCTGTTTTCGGCCTCGATGTCTCCAGCCCGCAAAATAGCAGCCCGCATCTCTTCGATCTCAGCCCGCAGAGCGGCAGGGTCTTCCTGACCTTCCAGATCGGCCCGCAATTGCGCGTTCTCGGCTTTCAGAGCGTCCAGTTCCTCGGTGTTTTCCAGTGCTGCCTTCGCCTCGGCCAATTCGGCCCGCGCAGCCTCGACCGCAGAAAGCTTGGTTGCGGCTTCGGCCAACTCAGCCCGCAGTGCGTCGACATCGGCCGTAGGCTCTGGAGCAGCACGCAGCGCCTCCATATCGGCGCGCATACCGTCAACTTCCTGCTCGTGGCGTTCCTTCAACGAAGTCAAGCGCTCTTGCAGCTGCGCGTTGGCAACACGCTCATCATCCAGCGCTGCTTGCAAGCCATGATCTGCATCGCCCGCCGGCGCGCTTTGCAGGGCTGTCACGCCCGTGCCAATACGCTCCATCGCAGCAAGAATGCGTTGCTGTAACTCTTCAATCTGGCTCATGCCCCTGTCACCTCTTAACCAAGGTTCATTCTGTTGCCGAACCGTCCGAATCAAGAATCGGTTCCGCTTGGGCCCAGTCTAGCGGAATGTGAGGGAAAATACCCACTGTTTGGTTTCAAAGGCTTGGACAGCTCTCTTCAAGCGGTGCGACCTTGTTTCGCCCGGTTCTGCTTGCACTTTGAGGGCTGAATGCTATTGAGCGCGCAATCTGCTTCAAACCCAAAGGAACAACGCCCGTGGACCTGACTGCGCTGCGCAATGCAAACCCCGAACACTGGGACAAAGCTGCGGCCATCCGCACCCTGACCCTTGACGCCGTCGCTGCCGCCAATTCCGGCCATTCCGGTATGCCAATGGGCATGGCCGATGTTGCGACCGTCCTGTTCGAAAAGCACCTGAAATTCGACGCCTCGGCTCCGAACTGGCCGGACCGCGACCGGTTCATTCTGTCGGCGGGTCACGGATCGATGCTGATCTATTCGCTGCTTTATCTCACCGGCCACGCGGATGTGACGCTGGACGAGATCAAGAACTTCCGTCAGCTGGGCGCGAAAACTGCGGGTCACCCGGAGAACTTCCTGGTCGACGGGATCGAGACCACAACTGGCCCACTGGGTCAGGGTATCTCAAACGCTGTGGGCTTTGCCATGGCCGAGGAAATCCAACGCGCGCATTACGGCAAGAAGATCGTTGATCACTACACCTACGTGATCGCAGGCGACGGCTGCCTGATGGAGGGCGTCAGCCAAGAGGCGATCACCCTCGCCGGTCGTCATGAGCTGGGCAAACTGATCGTCTTCTGGGATGACAACAACATCACCATCGACGGCACCGTGGATATCGCCGACCGTACCGATCAGGTGCGCCGTTTTGCGGCCTCGGGCTGGCATGTTATCGAGATCGACGGCCATGATCCCCAAGCGATCGACGCGGCTATCACGCAGGCGAAAAAGTCGAAAAAACCTTCGATGATTGCCTGCAAAAGCCACATCGCTCTGGGTCACGCCGCGCAGGATACCTCGAAAGGTCATGGCGCGCTGACAGACCAGGAGCAGCTGAAGGCCGCCAAAGAAGGCTATGGCTGGCCGCATGACGCGTTCGAAATCCCTGCCAATGTGAAATCGGCTTGGGAAGCCATCGGCGCCCGTGGTGCCGCCGAGCGTGCAGAATGGGAAGAGCGTTTCGCGCAAATCTCGGAACGCAAACAGGCCGAGTTCAACCGCGCCTATGCGTTTGAGGCCCCCAAGAAACTGGCCGGTGCGATCCGTTCGTTCAAGAAACAGATGTCGGAAGATCAGCCCAAGCTGGCCACCCGCGCCTCGTCCGAAAAGGTTCTGAACGTTGTGAACCCGATCATGACCGAGACCGTCGGCGGCTCGGCTGACCTGACCGGTTCGAACAACACCAAATCGGCTGATATGGGTGTGTTCCTGCCCGAAAACCGCAAGGGTCGCTACATCCACTACGGTATCCGTGAGCACGGCATGGCTGCTGCGATGAACGGTATGGCGCTGCATGGCGGTATTCGCCCCTATGGCGGCACCTTCATGGCCTTCACCGACTATGCGCGCCCGTCCATGCGTCTGGCTGCGCTGATGAAAATCCCGTCGGTCTTCGTGATGACCCACGACTCGATCGGTCTGGGTGAAGACGGCCCGACCCACCAGCCCGTCGAGCATCTGGCAATCAGCCGCGCGACGCCGAACACCTATGTGTTCCGCCCCGCCGACACCGTCGAGACCGCTGAAGCCTGGGAACTGGCGCTGACCTTCAAGGACAGCCCCTCGGTCCTGTCGCTGACCCGTCAGGGCGTGCCGACCGTGCGCAAGGATCACAAAGCCAAGAACTTGACCGCACAGGGTGGTTACGTTCTGGCGGAAGCCGAGAGCAAGCGTCAGGCGATCCTGATCGCCACGGGTTCTGAGGTTTCGCTGGCGATGGAAGCCAAAGCGATGCTTGAAGCCGAAGGCATCGGCACCCGCGTCGTCTCCATGCCGTGTATGGAGCTTTTCGCCGAACAAGACGAAGCTTACCGCAAACGCGTTCTGCCCGCCGGTGCTGTCCGCGTCGGTATCGAAGCTGCCGTTCGCGCCGGTGGCTGGGACCGCTGGTTGCTGGGTGAGCGTGGTCGCGAAGCCAAGGCAGGTTTCATCGGCATGTCGAGCTTTGGTGCCTCTGCTCCGGCTGGTGAGCTGTACAAGCATTTCGGCATTACCGCCGAAGCGACCGTAGCCAAGGTCAAAGAACTTCTGGGCTAATCCAGCCTGCCACAAAATGAAAAGCCCCGGTCCACGCCGGGGCTTTTTTCTTACACGAAGATGATCACGGATTGCATTCCATCCACGATCAAATCGCCTTCTGTGTTCCAAACGCGCATGACCTGCGAACTATAGCCATCGCGGCCTGCGGTCAGTTGGTGCTCCAGTAAGAACCAACCGTCGCGTGTTTGAATATCCTCGGACAACACGTTGAAAATCCAGTTCATTGACGAATTTGGTCCGGGTTTCTTTAGCGTGGGGTAGATAGCTGGCGGTGGGAGGTCAGCGATTGCAATCAACCCCTCCGTCCTGTTCCACATCCGAGGATCGTTGTGTCGGGCCCAAAGGCGCAGATACCCGCGATCTGCCCCCATGAAAGGCAATTCACCCTCGACCTTTCTGACGTCAAAGTTTGTAAGGAAAGGTATCGGCGGTCGCGGCAAATCTGGGGGGAAATAATACTCCGTCATCTCGGGCGCATCTGCGGGCTTCGCCGGGCAATCGAACGCGACATGGCTGTCTTGCGCGCGGCCAAAGGAAAATGTCGCTTGCGCCGCAACAATGCCACCGATTTCGGCACGAGCGCTGATGGTCTTCACATTGCGCCCCTCGCGCAAGATTTCCGTTTTGACTAGCGGCGGATCACTGATCGGCGCCGTGAAATTTACCAGAGCTGACCTGAGGGGCGGTAAATCTTTGTGCCGATTGTAAACCGTTGACAGCATTAGGGCCGACGAAAACCCACCGAATGTTGTGCGGCCTTGCTTCCAGTTTTGCGGTATTGGGTAGCTGAGGCAATCGCCTTGCGCCTCAGCGGCGCTGAGGACATCGAACAGGGATGGCTCGGACATGGGAATTCCACTTAGCTATTGGCACGTCGAGGATAATCTGACCGCAGACGGAGGCCAGCAGGACCTAACGTCTCCGCCTAGTGTTCTTTGGATGAACCTGAAAACGCCCCCATCACGGGCCCAATGACTTTGGTTGCCAGGGGGATCAACACCATCCCCCAGGCCAGACCAAAGATGCCGTCCATGGACGCCTTGGCGATCCACTCCGCTGCGGCCTCCCATTGCGCCGAAACAGAATGCCCAACCGCATAGGCCCAGTCATGGATATGGTGCCCAAGCCAGCCAAAGCCCAGAACCTCCATCCCGTGGATGACGATTGATCCGCCAACCCACAGCATGGCCGCCGTTCCGACGATCGAGAGGGTTTTCATTACCGTGGGCATGGCCTTGACCAATCCGCGCCCCAGTCCTCGGCCCACCGGCGTGGGGGCGTTTCCGGCCAGATACAGCCCGACATCGTCCATCTTCACGATCAAGGCGACCGAGCCATAGACGGCCACCGTCACCCCAAGCCCGACAACAGCCAAGGTCGCCGCCTGCATCCACACATTCGGAGCCTCAATCGCGGCCAGCGCAATGGTCATGATCTCAGCCGACAGGATGAAATCCGTCTTGATCGCGCCCTTGACCTTCTGTTCTTCAAGGTGGCCCGGATCGCGTACATCCATGTCCTTTTCGATGGCGTGGCTGCCATGCGGGAACAGAACGTGGAATATCTTCTCGGCCCCTTCGAAACACAGATATGACCCGCCCAGCATCAACAAAGGCGTGATCAGCCAAGGCGCGAAATTCGCAAGCAACAGGGCGACTGGTAGCAGCAGGATGAGTTTGTTGAAAACCGACCCGCGGGCTATGCGCCAAATGATCGGCAACTCACGCGCGGGCGCGAACCCTTGAACGTATTTTGGCGTCACCGCAGCGTCGTCGATAATCACCCCGGCCGTTTTGGCCCCCGCCTTACCAGCGGCCGCCACCACATCATCCACCGAGGCCGCAGCCACCTTGGCGATCCCCGCCACATCATCCAAAAGGGCCAACAGTCCGCTCATCGCTTGTCCTTTCGTGTCACCTGCCGCAAACGGACCCTACCCGATCCAACAGCTAGCGCAAGCGTTAGCGCAATCTGCCCAGGTTTGCGCTAACACCTTAAAAATATGCCGCTTTTGCCCTTTTGAGATTCCAGTTTCAAGGCTATATGGCCACAAACGCAAGCGCATTTGGAGACGTCACATGACCATCAAGGTCGGTATCAATGGTTTTGGCCGCATTGGCCGCTGTACCCTGTCGCACATTGCCGCCTCAGGCCGCAACGACATCGAAGTGATCAAAGTCAACGCCACCGGCCCGCTCGAAACATCGGCGCATCTGCTGAAATATGACAGCATTCACGGCCGTTTCCCGCGCGAAGTATCGATCGAAGGCGACACCATGGATCTGGGCCGAGGCCCGATGCAGATGTTCTCGACCTACGACATGAACGAACTGGATTGGGAAGGCTGCGACGTCGTTCTGGAATGCACCGGTAAGTTCAACGACGGCACCAAGGCAAAAACCCACTTGGATCGCGGCGCGCGAAAGGTTCTGCTGTCGGCCCCCGGCAAGAATGTCGACAAGACCATCGTGTTCGGCGTGAACCACAACACCCTGACCGCGAATGACAACATGGTCTCGAACGGCTCCTGCACCACCAACTGCCTTGCTCCGCTTGCCAAGGTTCTGGACGAAGGTGTTGGCATCGAACACGGTATCATGACCACTATCCATGCCTATACTGGCGACCAGCCGACACTGGACCGTCGTCATAGCGACCTGTACCGTGCCCGCGCGGCGGCGATGTCGATGATCCCGACCTCGACCGGTGCAGCGGCTGCCTTGGGCGAGGTTCTGCCCAACTTGAAAGGTCGTCTGGACGGCTCGGCGATCCGCGTCCCTACTCCGAATGTTTCGGCCGTAGACCTGAGCTTCCGCGCTTCGCGCGACGTGACAGTCGAAGAGGTCAACGCAATCGTTGAAGAGGCTGCTAAAGGCCCGATGCAGCGCGTTCTGGGTTACGAGCCTGCGCCGCTGGTCTCGACCGATTTCAACCACACCGAGGAGAGCTCGATCTTCGCCCCGGACCAGACCCGCGTGGTCGACAACCGCATGGTCCGCGTGTTGGCGTGGTATGACAATGAATGGGGCTTTTCGGTTCGTATGGCCGACGTCGCCGTCGCCATGGGGCGCCTTAACTGATTTCCCCATGATCGCTTGAACAGCTTCGCCCGCTCAGGTTATCTGGGCGGGCGTTTTTGTTCGGGGCCCTCATGACAAATCAAATCGCCATCTGGCTGGCGCTGTTGATCCTTGGCGCAATCATGTTGGACTATGCCCTGTTTGGAACTGAACACTTTCTGTTCCTCGGCAAGAAACTTTACGACTTTCTCGACTGGCTCGCCTTCTGGCGCTGAACAAGGTTTTACTTGACTTTCTCGTCGATCTCGCTTTGTTAGCGCTAACTCATTTCGAGCAGAGACTCTGACGGAGCAGGACATGACACTTAAACTGGCCATTAACGGATTTGGACGTATCGGGCGCGGCGTTTTGCGCGCGGTTATGGAGTCGGGACGGACCGACGTTGAAATCGTTGCGATCAACGATCTGGCCAAGCCGGAAATGAACGCCCACATGTTCGAATTCGACAGTGTACATGGCCGCTACTCCAAGCCCGTCTCGCTGTCCGAGGCCGGTCTCGACGTCGGCGCGGGTCCGATCCGTCTGACCAGCGAACGCGATCCCGAAGCGTTGGACTGGTCAGATGTCGATGTCGTACTGGAATGCACTGGCGTATTCCGGACCCGGGAAGCGGCTGAGCGTCACCTGAAGAACGGCTCCAAGAAGGTTCTGATCTCCGCTCCGGCCCGTGGAGATGGCGGCGTCAAGACGATCGTATTCGGGGTCAACGATTCCGAACTGACCGCCGAGGACACGATCGTTTCGAATGCCTCATGCACCACCAACTGCCTGTCGCCTGTTGCTGCGGCGCTGGATGCCGGATTGGGGATCGTGCATGGCAACATGACCACCGTTCACGCCTATACCGCAAGCCAGCCAGTGCATGACACCGCGGGCAAAGACCCCTACCTGTCGCGCGCGGCGGCTCTGTCGATGATCCCTACAACCACTGGTGCTGCCGCTGCTGTTGGTTTGGTTCTACCTCAGCTGGCGGGCAAACTGACCGGTCAGGCGATCCGCGTACCGACCCCGAATGTCTCGGTGGTTGATCTGGTGGCCGAAGTCTCTCGCCCAACGACCGAGGACGAGGTCAACGCCCTGTTTGTTGAGGCCGCTGCCAAAATCCCTGGCGTGCTGGCCGCAGAAAATCGACCGCTGATCTCGATCGATTTCAACCACGATGCCCATAGCTCGACCGTGTCGCTGGCGGAGACCAAGGTCACGGATGGCACGCTGGTGCGCGTGCTGGCATGGTATGACAACGAATGGGGTTTCTCGAACCGGATGCTGGACACAGCCGCCGCGATGGGCGCGTTATCCTAACCGCTCTTTAAGGGCCACATTCACGCGGGGCGTGACGAATTTCGACACGTCCCCGCCCAATCGCGCGATCTCTTTCACCAGTTTCGAAGCAATGGCCTGATGCCGCGCTTCGGCCATCAGGAACACGGTCTCGATGGAATCGTCCAGAGCCCGGTTCATGCCAACCATCTGGAATTCATACTCAAAATCGGCAACGGCCCGCAGACCACGAACGATGACCTGCGCGCCCACATCCCGCGCACAGTCGATCAGCAGGTTCTCGAACGGATGCGCCACGATCTGGGTCCCGGTCTGTTCTGACAGATGCGCGCATTCCGCCTCAATCATGGCAACGCGTTCTTCCAGTGAAAACAGAGGCCCCTTGTCTCGGTTGATGGCCACGCCAATGACCAGTTTGTCCACCAGCGCCGAGGCTCGACGGATGATGTCGATATGCCCCAAGGTGATCGGGTCAAAAGTTCCGGGATAAAGGCCAACCCGCATCACGCTCTCCTGCGTTCAAAAACTGGGCGATAGCAAACACAATCATGCTGCAGGTGCAAGAGGGCGTTATGCCCTGCCCCCTCAATGCCCCATGATCATGCCCTGCAGAGCGTCTTTTTCCATTGCAAGCTCGGTCAGTTGCGCCTTGACCACGTCCCCGAGGGTGACGATGCCGACAAGCCTGCCATCCTCGACAATCGGCATGTGACGGAACCGGCCTTCGGTCATGCGTGCCAGAATATCTTCGACCGATTCCTGTCGTGTCGCAGTGATCAGGTCCTTGGTCATATAGCTATCGACCGATTGGTTCAGGCACCCGCTGCCGCTGGCCGCCAGTTCTCGGACGATGTCGCGTTCGGACAGGATACCGATGGCCGTGCTGCCTCCGTCCTCTGAGACAACAACTGTACCGATGCGTCTTTCCGCCAGTATCTTCGCCGCCTCGGACACAGTCGCGGATGGAGCGACGGTCACCACCTCATCGGTGGCTTTGGATGTCAGAATGGCTTGAACGAGCATAAAAAAACCTCCGGCAATAACGTACTGTTTTCCAAAGCGTTGCCGGAATGGTCATATGTGTCAAGTTCCGGCTTCCGCCTCAAGCCGCGCAACTTCGTCGCGAATCCCACGGGTCAATGCCTGCGCAAAGCGGTTGAGGCGTTCGTTTCGCTGATCGCCTTGATGCCGAACCAGATGAAAGCTGCGGGTCAGACTGACCTGATCGGTCAACAACCTGCGCACGTTCGGATGAAACGGAAGCGTGAAGTCATGCGCAACGCAGATCCCCGCCCCAAGCGCCGCCTGACGCAGCTGAACCGGTACCGAGTTAGATGCAAGCGCCACCCGGTCGATGCCCAGATCGTTGAGGTAGTCCAGCTCGCGATCAAATATCATATCAGGGATATAGCCGATCAAACGGTGGGCTTTGAGATCCTCGACCGTCTGGATCGGGGCGTGTCGGTCCAGATAGTCCTGCGCCGCAACCAGATGCAGTTTGTAGTCGCTAACCTTTTGCACCAGCAGTTTGCCTGCGGTCGGAGAGCTGACCGTGACAGCCATATCCGCCTCACGCCGCGACAGGTTAATGATCCTTGGCAAAGCAAGAATTTGAATGTCCAAATCCGGATTCGCGTCGCTGATCTTCGCGCAGACTTGAGGCAAAAGGTAGTTTGCCGAACCATCCGGAGCACCGATCCGAATCTGACCACTCAGCGACTCGGTCGACCCAACAACTGCGCCAGCGGCAGCGCGCATCGCCTCCTCGGCTTGCAGGCCGTGATCCAACAGGCGTTCCCCGGCGGTTGTCAGAATGTATCCTTGTTGCGACTTGGTGAACAGCTGTGCGTCCAGGCTGCCCTCTAACCGGGCGATCCTTCGGCCAACCGTAGCGGGGTCGATCTTGAGGATCCGCCCCGCTGACGACAGGCTTTCCTCACGCGCGACGGCAAGAAAAACGCGCATATCATCCCAATTTGGCGTCATACCGTCCCTCTTGCATTTTTGCAAAGCTCTTTTGAGACATTGCCTCTGTTCAGGTTATTTCTGCAAGCCTATTCTGCGCGCAAACATATCGGAGGAGTTTGCAATGCAAGATCTGACTCATTTCATCAATGGCGAGAACGTGGCCGGAACTTCAGGCCGGTTCGATGACGTTTTCAACCCGGCAACGGGTGAAGTTCAGTACAAATGCCCAATGGCCAGCGCGGCCGAAACCACCGCCGCGATCGAGGCCGCCGCGGCCGCGCAACCCGCGTGGGGCGCGACCAACCCGCAGAAGCGCGCGCGCGTCATGATGGCCATGGTCGGCCTGATGAACCGCGACATGGACAAACTGGCCGAAGCGCTGAGCCGCGAGCACGGCAAGACTATCCCCGACGCTAAGGGCGACCTGCAGCGTGGTCTTGAGGTGATCGAATACTGCATCGGCGCACCGCAAATGCTGAAAGGTGAGTTCACCGACAGCGCAGGTCCGGGTATCGACATGTACTCGATGCGCCAGCCTTTGGGTGTTGTCGGTTCGATCATGCCGTTCAACTTCCCGGCAATGATGCCTCTTTGGCACGTTGGTCCGGCGCTGGCCTGCGGCAACGCCGTGGTTCTGAAGCCGTCCGAGCGTGACCCCTCAGTTCCGCTGATGCTTGCCGAGCTGTTCATTGAGGCCGGTCTGCCCAAGGGCGTCTTCCAGGTCATCAATGGCGACAAAGAGGCCGTGGACACAATCCTCGACAGCGAAATCATTCAGGGCGTCAGCTTTGTCGGCTCGACCCCGATCGCGCAATACATCTACAGCCGCGCAACGGCCAACGGCAAACGCGCGCAGTGCTTTGGTGGTGCCAAGAACCACATGATCGTCATGCCAGACGCGGATCTGGACCAAGCCGCAGACGCGCTGGTCGGTGCGGGCTTCGGTGCGGCGGGCGAACGCTGCATGGCCATCTCGGTTGCCGTTCCTGTGGGCGAAGAAACAGCGGACCGTCTGATCGAGAAGCTGATCCCGCGCGTCGAAAAGCTGAAAGTCGGCCCCTACACGGCCGGAGACGACGTCGATATGGGCCCCGTTGTGACCGGAGCTGCAAAAGAGCGCATCCTCGGCCTGATCAACTCGGGCGTTGAGCAAGGCGCGAAGCTGGTCGTCGACAACCGCGATTTCAGCTTGCAGGGCTATGAGGACGGTTTCTTTGTCGGCCCGCACCTGTTCGACCACGTGACGCCTGACATGGATATCTACAAGCAGGAAATCTTCGGCCCGGTCCTGTCGACCGTTCGCGCAGGCTCCTATGAAGAGGCGATTGGCTTGGCAATGGACCACGAATACGGCAACGGCACCGCGATCTTCACGCGCGATGGTGACACTGCACGTGACTTCGCGAGCCGGATCAACATCGGCATGGTCGGCATCAACGTCCCGATCCCGGTTCCGCTGGCCTACCACACCTTTGGTGGCTGGAAGAAATCCATGTTCGGTGACCTGAACCAGCACGGCCCGGACAGCTTCAAGTTCTACACCCGCACCAAGACTGTCACGGCCCGCTGGCCGTCGGGCATCAAGGAAGGTGGCGAGTTCAACTTCAAAGCGATGGACTGATCCAAAGCCAATTCTGTTCAAACCCGGCCGCCCTGGCCGGGTTTTTTATTGGCAGGGTTTCGCCAGAACCCCCCGAAACCCGGATTCTCACGATAAATTCAAGCTGTAAAGGCTGGCCATTTGTGAGTCTGGCAAATATTTTCGGCGCAACTATATATTCGAGCAGATTGAACCTCCGGAGGTCGCCTTGTCCAAATCCAATATGACTCGCCGTTCGGCCCTTTTGGGGGCTGCATCCGTTCTGGCCACCCCTGCCCTTGTCCGCGCGCAAAGTTCCGATGCGTTCCCGCAAAGCGAAGACGCGATCAGCACGCAACTGCCGGTACGCCGAAATGTCTCGTCGTTCTCGCAGCAGAACTGGCAAGACCATTTTGATCAGTTGGGTGCGGGCTGCCTGCTGGCCGACATCACCAGCCGCGCGGTTCACTATTGGGGACCGGACGGGACGTATAAGCTGTACCCAAGTTCGGTTCCGATGAGTGAAGAGCTGACGAGGCGCGGCTACACCAAGGTCGTCCGCAAGGCCGAATACCCAACATGGACACCGACCGCCTCAATGCGGGAACGCGATCCGTCTCTGCCCGTGCGGATGGAGGGTGGTGACCCCGGCAACCCGCTGGGCACGCGCGCGATGTATCTGGGCTGGCCAGCTTATCTGGTCCATGGAACCCACGACACACGCAAGATCGGACGGCAGAGTTCATCCGGCTGTATCGGCCTTTACAACCAACATGTGGAAGAGCTGTACCCGCTTGTCCAAATCGGAACGCAGGTGCGTTTGGTCTGAGGGCTAAAACTCAGAAACAGCGAAGCCCCGGCCAACAGGACCGGGGCTTTTTGTTTGGCGGGAAGCCAACGTTATTCAGGCAGAATAACCTCATCGACCACATGGATAACGCCATTGCTGGCTTCGATGTCGGCCTGCACCACATCAGCGCCATTCACGCGGACGCCATTTTTAGCGTTGACGCTCAGGCGATCGCCCTGAACGGTCAGAACCTTCGCGCGCTTGCCAGCGATATCACCCGACATCACTTTGGCAGGTACAACGTGGTAGGTCAGAATCTCAACCAGTTTGTCCTTGTTTTCCGGCAGCAGCAGGCTTTCCACCGTGCCTTCGGGCAGAGCAGCAAACGCCTCATCCGTCGGTGCAAAAACGGTGAACGGGCCGTTGCCCTTCAGAGTGTCGACCAGACCGGCGGCCTGAACGGCTGCGACCAGTGTGGTGAACGATCCCGCAGATACGGCGGTGTCAACGATGTCAGCAGCCTGAGCCTTGATCGGCATGGCAAGTGCGACGGCGGCGGCAGCGCCCATCAATGTGCGACGAAACATGGCTGTCTTCTCCTCTCCAGCTTGTTATGGAAAGGTTTACGGCGCATGTTTCACACCGGATCACTTTAGGGTCACTGTTCTTTGATCTGAACCCAGATACTCTGCGCCCGGCCATCGTTCAAAAACGGTAGCGCGTCACACGCATCGCGGCGGTCCTGTTGCAGATAATACCCCGGCCAAAGCATTGAAAACGCACCAGATTGCAGAAGGGCGTGCAACATGTACTGCTCACCCCAACCTGGACAGTCGTAGAAAAAACGCTTGGGATATTCGTAAGGTAAAAAAACATCATGCACGTGAATGACAACGCCCGGTTTTAGCGTCGGAATGATGCGGCAGAAGAGATGCGCGACGTCATTGCTCATCCTAACAACATGGCTGGAATCGATGAACAGAACGTCCCCCGCCTCAAGCTGTTCGAACAGCGCCGGATCTACCTCCTCCAGCCGTTTTTGTTCGAACGTATCGACCACATGAGCGATATCCGCCCGCGGGTACGGGTCGATGGCTGTGATCTGCGTGTCCAACCCTCCGTCAAGGATGGCTTGCCGCGTCACGCGAGTTGAGTTACCGCAACCGACCTCGACCACGCGTTTCGGTTTGAACCTGCGGATCATCAGATACAGAGCGTCGGCATCGGGGCTGTCATAATAGCCGTTGCCCAGCCGGTAACCGGTCTGGTTCCGGGCCGGGTCCTTGAGGGCCTCCAGCGCATCCTTGTGTTGGCCGTATGCGGCGACCAGTTCTGCGATGTCGAAACCTTCCATCCCCGGTGACAGCGCGTAAGCCGGGCGCTCCAGCCCGCCTGCCCGCTCGAACGCCTCCAGCCGGGCGCGTTCGTCCTGTTCGGTCACCTTGTCGACCAGCTTCACCCCCAGCTCATCAAGGGCTGCGTTGATCTGCGGGAATTTTCTGGGTTTCACGAGGCCTGCTCCGTTATCGCATTGCTGCCCGTTCCTTAGCGCTGCTTGCGGTCGCTCCGCAAGCGGCGCAGCGGCAAACCCTTGGCAAAACGTTGATTTACGTATTCACTGATTGCATTGAAAAATGGCAGGTAGGCCCATGCAACAAGATTTCACGATCGGCATTGAAGAAGAATACCTGCTGGTCGACCGCGACAGCCTGCATCTGGCCGAGGCCCCCGCCGCATTGATGGAAGCTTGCCAGGCGGATTTCGAAGGGCAGGTCAGCCCAGAATTCCTGCAATGCCAGATCGAAGTTGGTACCCGCCCACACACGACCGTCAAAAGCGCGCGAGAAGATCTCAGGCGTCTGCGCTCCTGTGTATCCAAACGGGCCGCCGAGTATAACCTCAGTCCAATCGCCGTGTCCTGCCATCCGTTCGCCGATTGGAAGAAACAGCACCACACACGGAAAGAGCGTTACGACGCTCTGCAACACGCTTTGGGCGGCGTTGCACGGCGGATGCTGATTTGCGGGATGCATGTGCATGTGGGGGTTGAGGACCCGGCCCTACGCGCAGACCTGATGCCGCAACTCAGTTACTTCCTACCCCATCTGCTGGCGCTTTCGGCGTCCTCCCCTTTCTGGAATGGAGAGGATACGGGGCTTTCCTCCTACCGCCTGACCGTGTTCGACAACCTGCCGCGCACGGGATTGCCGCCGGTCTACAACAGTTGGAGCGAGTACGAACGCACAACCGGCGTCCTGGTCGAGCTTGGCGTGATCGAGGACACCACGAAAATATGGTGGGATCTGCGCCCCTCACATCGATTCCCGACGCTGGAAACACGCATCATGGACGTCCAGCCGCGGCTTGAGCACACCTTATCTCTGGCCGCGCTCGTGCAGGCCCTGACCCGTATGCTGTGTCGCCTGAAGGCCCGCAATCTGCGCTGGCGACAGTATGACCGCTTCCTGATTGGTGAAAACCGCTGGCGCGCGCAACGCTATGGGGTCGGCGAAGGGCTGATTGATTTCGGGGATCGGTCGATCAAACCCATGGCCGAGCTGATCGGCGAACTCATGGGGATGCTGGCCGAAGATGCCGAGGCGTTAGGGACCATGACCGAACTCGCCCGCCTGCGTCAGATCGCCGAGACAGGCACCTCCGCCACTCGCCAACGGCGCGTCCATGCCGATGCTGTCGCCAAAGGCGAAGACCCCGGCCAGGCCGTTGTTCGCCATCTGATCGAAGAGTTTCACGCGGACCTATAGTGAGCCCTACACACAAACAGCTCTCAGGATTGCTCATCCTGAAATAGTTCTGTAACGATTGCGAAATAAACAATCGTTCAATTCTTTGCCTGTGGGAGGGTGCGCAATGGATTTCGGGCTGACCGAGGAACAAACAGCCATTTTCGATATGGCCTATGGATTTGGGCAGGACAACATCGCCCCATTCGCCCGCCAGTGGGAGGCAGAAGGCACAATCCCCAAAGAGCTTTGGCCCCGTATCGGAGAGCTTGGCTTTGGCGCGCTCTACGTCTCGGAAGACAGCGGCGGGGCCGACCTCAGCCGTTTGGACGCCACCCTCGTGTTCGAGGCGCTGTCCATGGCCTGCCCCTCGGTCGCGGCGTTCCTGTCGATCCACAATATGTGCGCCAAGATGCTGGACAGTTTCGCCAGTGAGGACCTGAAATCACGGGTCATGCCCGATGTACTGAGCCTGAATACATTGCTGAGCTATTGCCTGACCGAACCCGGCTCCGGCTCGGACGCCGCCGCACTGAAGACGCGGGCTGAGCGCACGAACGAGGGCTACACGCTGAACGGCACTAAGGCCTTTATCTCGGGCGGCGGGTATTCGGATGCCTATGTCTGCATGGTCCGCACGGGCGCGGACGGCCCTAAGGGAATCTCAACCGTCTATGTCGAAGACGGCGCGCCGGGTCTGAGCTTTGGAGCGCTGGAACAGAAGATGGGCTGGAAAAGCCAACCCACAGCGCAGGTCCAGTTCGACGATTGCAACATCCCAGCGGGCAATCTGGTCGGCATCGAAGGGGACGGTTTCAAATACGCCATGATGGGCCTTGATGGCGGGCGTCTGAACATCGCCTCCTGCTCGCTTGGGGCTGCGCAGACCGGGTTGAACATGACCCTTCAATATATGTCTGAACGGAAGGCATTCGGCCAATCCATCGACCAATTTCAGGCCTTGCAATTCCGCCTGGCCGATATGGAGATCGAATTACAGGCCGCACGCACCTTCCTGCGACAGGCCGCCTGGAAACTGGATCAAGGCGCGCCGGATGCGTCGAAATTCTGCGCAATGGCCAAGAAATTCGTGACCGAGACCGGCTCAAATGTCGTGGATCAATGCCTGCAACTGCATGGCGGCTATGGCTATCTTGCCGATTATGGCATCGAAAAACTTGTGCGCGACCTGCGGGTGCATCAAATACTCGAAGGCACAAACGAAATCATGCGCGTGATCGTGGCGCGCCACCTGCTGGCCGGAACCTGAGGGGATCATGCCTGACATCGACATTCGCACGACCGGTCGCGCCGGGCGCATCACCCTGACCCGCCCAAAGGCGTTAAACGCCCTGAGCTATGAGATGTGCCTGGCTATCGACACCGCGCTGCGCAACTGGCGCGAAGACGACGAGGTCGACCTGATCATCCTCGACGCCGAGGGTGACAAAGCCTTTTGCGCAGGCGGCGACATTGCCAAACTCTATGAAACCGGTCTCGCGGGGGATTTCTCACACGGGCAAACGTTCTGGCGCGATGAATACCGCCTGAATGCACTAATCTTTGCATACCCCAAACCCATCATCAGCTTTCTGCAGGGTTTCACCATGGGCGGCGGTGTCGGCATCGGCTGCCACGGAACCCATCGCGTGGTCGGAGAGACGTCGAAAATCTCGATGCCTGAATGCGCGATCGGGCTGGTTCCGGATGTCGGCGGCTCGTTGATGTTGGCCTTGGCGCCAGGGCGGTTGGGCGAATATCTGGGCGTTACTGCCTTCCGGATGGGACCCGCGGATGCCATCTACGCCGGTTTCGCCGATCACTTCATCCCTCAGGCCACGTGGCCGGATCTGATCGAACTGCTCGAGGCGTCGGGCAATGCCGAGCTTGTCACCGACCACGCCCAACCCGCGCCCGACGGGAAACTGCGGCAAATGCAACCCGAGATCGACCAGTATTTTGCAGGCGAGACACTCGAGGATATCCTCATCAGCCTACGCTCCGAGGATACTGATTTCCCGTTGAAAGCGCTGGACATGATGGGCCTGCATGCCCCGCTCTCCATGGCCTGCACGGTTGAGATGATCCACCGACTGCGTGGCCCGTCCCTGACCATGCATCGCGCATTGGATATGGAGTATCGCTTCACCTATCGCGCGCAGGAACACGGAGATCTCATCGAAGGTATTCGCGCGCTGATCATAGATAGGGATCGTAGCCCAAGTTGGCAGTACCCGGATATGAAAGTACCCGCTGTCGCGGTCTCGAAAATGCTTCAACCGCTTGGCGCGAACGCACTGACTTTTCAGGAGGATTAAGAGATGCGAATCGGTTTTATCGGCTTGGGCAATATGGGCGCGCCGATGGCGGCCAACCTTGCGAAGGCCGGGCATCAGGTGACAGGTTTCGACACGGCGGGTGTAAGCGTTGATGGCGTGACGCAAGCGCAATCCGCGACAGAGGCCGTCTCAGGCGCCGATGCCGTCATCACCATGCTGCCGAATGGCGACATCCTGCGCGCGGTCGCAAACCAGATCATCCCGGCCATGCAACAAAGCGCGGTGTTGATAGACTGTTCGACTGTCGATGTAGACAGCGCCCGAGCCGTGGCAGAGCAAGCCATCGCAGCCCAGCTTCTGTCCGTGGACGCGCCAGTCTCCGGTGGGATCGGAGGGGCCTCAGCCGCCACCCTGACCTTCATGGCTGGCGGAACATCGGACGCCTTTGCCAAAGCCGCCCCCCTGTTCGACATCATGGGTCAAAAAGCCGTGCATTGCGGTGAGGCCGGTGCTGGACAGGCCGCAAAAATCTGCAACAACATGATCCTCGGCGTCACCATGATCGCAACCTGCGAAGCATTCGCCCTAGCCGACAAACTGGGTCTGGACCGGCAAAAGATGTTCGACGTGGTCAGCACATCCTCCGGCTATAGCTGGACCATGAACGCCTATTGCCCCGCTCCTGGAGTCGGCCCCACCAGCCCTGCGGACAATGACTATCAGCCGGGCTTCGCCGCCGAATTGATGCTGAAAGACCTGCGCCTCAGCCAGCAAGCCGCCGAAAGCGCCGATGCGGACACCCCAATGGGCCAAGCCGCAACCGAGCTCTACCAGCAGTTCGTTGAAGCCGAAGGTGGTTTGGGCCAGGACTTCTCAGCCATGCTGCCCAGATTTGAAAAACGCAGCCGAGAATAAGGCACAAGGATCCTTTATTCATCTGGCCAAAAATATCCCGGAGCGCGAGGCAGAGCCTCGCAAAAAACCGAGTCGCAGCCTATTCAGCCGCGACACGTGTACCTGAAAGCATTGGCTTGAGGTAACGCCCGGTGTGACTCCGCTCGACCTCCGCCACTTCTTCCGGTGTTCCGGTGGCAACGATCTCGCCACCGCCATCGCCACCTTCCGGGCCGATATCAACAATGTGGTCCGCAGTTTTCACGACGTCCAGATTGTGTTCGATCACGACAACCGTGTTCCCCTGATCAACCAGTTCATGCAGAACTTCCAACAACTTACGTACGTCTTCGAAATGCAGACCCGTCGTCGGCTCGTCCAGAATATACAGCGTCCGCCCGGTTGAGCGTTTCGAAAGCTCCTTGGACAATTTGACCCGCTGCGCCTCACCTCCGGACAGCGTGGTCGCCTGCTGGCCCACCTTGATATAGCCCAGCCCAACCCGCGCCAGAGCATCCATCTTATCGCGGATCGAGGGCACGGCCTTGAAGAACTCCTGCGCGTCTTCGACCGTCATATCAAGCACATCGGCGATGGACTTGCCTTTGAATTTGATCTCCAGCGTCTCTCGATTGTACCGCGCGCCTTTGCAGGTCTCGCAAGTGACGTACACATCGGGTAGGAAGTGCATCTCGATCTTGATGACACCGTCGCCCTGACACGCCTCACATCGACCGCCCTTGACGTTGAAACTGAACCGTCCCGGCTTATAGCCGCGCGCTTTGGCCTCAGGCAATCCCGCGAACCAGTCACGGATCGGCGTGAACGCACCCGTGTAAGTCGCTGGGTTAGAACGCGGAGTCCTCCCGATGGGGCGTTGGTCGATGTCGATGACCTTGTCTAGATGCTCCAACCCTTTGATAGTTTCGCAGGGCGCAGGCGTTTGACGCGCTCCGTTCAACCGCATTGAGGCCGTTTTGAACAGCGTTTCAATCGTCAGCGTCGACTTGCCCCCACCCGACACGCCGGTCACACAGACGAATTTCCCCAGAGGGAACTCGGCGGTCACGTTCTTGAGGTTGTTTCCCGTCGCTTTCACTACGGTCAGCTTTTTCTTGTTGCCCTTGCGCCGTTCCGTCGGCACCGCAATTTCTCGCGTACCAGCCAGAAATTGCCCCGTGACCGAGGCCGCATCGGCCGTGATCTCGGCTGGCGTTCCTTTGCTGACGACCTGCCCACCGTGGACACCCGCTCCGGGGCCGATGTCGAACACATAGTCGGCCTCACGGATCGCTTCCTCATCGTGTTCGACGACGATCACTGTATTGCCCTGATCTCGTAGGTTTTTCAGCGTGCCCAGCAAGCGATCATTGTCCCGTTGGTGCAAGCCGATTGACGGCTCGTCCAGAACATAGAGAACTCCGGTCAGACCCGATCCGATTTGGCTGGCAAGCCTGATACGCTGGCTTTCACCACCAGACAGAGTACCGCTTGAGCGCGACAGCGTAAGGTATTCCAAACCCACGTTATTCAGGAACCCGAGGCGTTCACGAATCTCTTTCAGAATCGCACGCGCGATCTCGTTTTTTTGAACGCTTAGATGGTTCGGCGCGTCCTCGACCCAGGCCAGAGCCTCACGGATCGACATCTCGACCACCTGCCCCACATGGTGGCCAGCGATCTTCACGGCCAAGGCTTCGGCGCGAAGACGGTAGCCTTCGCAAGTGCCGCAAGGACGGTTGTTCTGATAGCGCTCGAACTCTTCCCGAATCCAGGCGCTGTCGGTCTCACGGTAGCGGCGCTCCATATTCGGAATGACGCCTTCGAAGTTGCGAGTCACCTGATAGACACGCCCGCCCTCATCATAGCGGAATTGGATTTCCTCATCCCCAGAGCCGCGCAGAAACACCTGCTGCACCTTCTTGGGCAGGTCTTTCCATGGAGTATTCTTGTCGAAATCATAGTGGCGCGCGATGGCTTCGATGGTTTGCAGGAAATACGGAGACTTCCCCTTTCGCCACGGCGCAAGGGCCCCGTCATACAGCTTCAGTGTCTGATCCGGCACGACAAGGCGTTCGTCAAAGAACAGCTCAACCCCCAGGCCATCGCAATCCGGGCAGGCCCCGAACGGGGCGTTGAACGAAAAGAGGCGCGGTTCGATTTCCGGAATCGTAAACCCGCTGACCGGGCAGGCAAAGTTCTCACTGAAAGTAATCCGTTCGGGATCCCCTTCGCGCGGTGCGGTTTCCAGAATTGCGATGCCATCAGCCAAATCCAGAGCGGTGCGCAAACTGTCGGCCAGCCGCGTCTCCATCCCTTCGCGCACGACGAGACGATCCACAACCACGTCGATATCGTGGCGGAATTTCTTGTCCAGCGTCGGCGGTTCATCCAGTTCGTAGAACTCACCATCCACCTTGACGCGCTGGAATCCCTGTTTGCGCAGTTCAAGAAACTCTTTCTTATATTCACCCTTCCGGTCGCGCACGATGGGGGCCAGCAGGTAGCCGCGCGTCCCCTCTTCCATCGTCATAATACGGTCGACCATGTCCTGCACTTGCTGCGCTTCGATCGGCAGACCAGTCGCGGGGCTGTAAGGTGTTCCCGCGCGAGCAAACAGGAGACGCAGGTAGTCATAGATCTCGGTCACCGTCCCAACGGTCGAGCGCGGGTTCTTGGACGTGGTCTTTTGTTCGATCGAAATCGCCGGAGACAAACCACTGATATGGTCCACATCTGGCTTTTCCATCATATCCAGGAACTGCCGCGCATAGGCTGAGAGGCTTTCGACGTAACGGCGCTGACCTTCGGCATAGATCGTGTCGAAAGCCAACGAGGATTTGCCCGAGCCAGACAGACCGGTGATCACCACCAGCTGGTCGCGCGGGATATCCACGTCAATGCTCTTGAGGTTATGCTCGCGCGCGCCGCGCACCTCGATATTCTTCAGCTCAGCCATTCTGGCCCCCAACAAACACGTCCCTCAGAGATAGGCGAGCAGCGCTGAGTCTCCAACAGAAAAGTTAGAACAAAATGTGAACGAACCAAATATTGCCGACACATACTGACATCAGCCCGAAACAACGGCAGCCTAGCGCCAAGAACCTATGATTTACGGAATTTTCAAGGGAAAATGGCGCGGTTGACGGGGCTCGAACCCGCGACCCCCGGCGTGACAGGCCGGTACTCTAACCAACTGAGCTACAACCGCGCATCTATTTTCGTGGCCTTTAAACTGGACCAAGTCTGGCAGCGATGGCGCGGTTGACGGGGCTCGAACCCGCGACCCCCGGCGTGACAGGCCGGTACTCTAACCAACTGAGCTACAACCGCCCGCTGCCCGTTCGTTGCTGAACGTTGGGGTGTATTATGGCTACGTTCGGGCATCGTCAAGCGGCGTTTTGAAGTTTTTTGCCTGAAGCCTGATTTTTGTTTGCAGCCGCTCCTCGGCCATCCTTCGAGGCGCGGCGCGTGTGACCGCGCATTGGTGCCCCACCTGCAACAGCATATTGAAATCGCGCCAACCCCCTACTCATCCTTAACGATTAAAACTAACCAGACATTCATGCGCTTTAGTCTCATTTTGACCCGCGCCAACAAGAACACAAATCGGAGCAGCAACATGAAAAAAATCATTGCTACCAGTACATTGACCAGCCTTATACTGACCAGTGCGGCATATGCCGTCGAAGTGACCGGCGGATATGTGGACCTGGGCTATTCTACCTTCACAGACAGCGATCTTGGCGACGTCTACAACCTAAACGGCGCGGGCGAGCTGGCGTTTTCCCGTGTGTTTAGCCTGCAACTGGATGCGGGCGGCTACCGGTTCGAGGACGAGGACTATAACGGCACAAACGTCACCTTGCACGCCAACCTGCACACGCAAACCGCCTCTTTCGGCGCTTTCTACGGGCAAGACCATATCGAAGACGAGACGTTCCAATTCTATGGCGTTGAGGCTGGTTTCGGCGCAGGCCCCGCGCAGATCGAAGGGTACCTGGGCTTTCAAGACCTGAAAGAAGCCTCTGGCGCAGATGGCGCGATCCTGGGCATCTCGGCCGGAGGGGCCGTCAATGACAAATGGACTGTGATCGGCAAATACGACTACCTGAACGACATTGAAGGTTCTTTGGACGTCAGCGCATTTTCGATTGGCGCGACCTATAATGTTGGCACCAACGCACAGGTTTACGGCGAATTCGGCGCGGCCCACCTATCTATCGGCAGCGCCAGCAGCACCGAACCGTTCCTAGGCGCAGGTGTCCGTATCAATCTGGGCAACGAGCGCGGCACAACCTTCGGACGCCGTGGCGTTCTGGACAAGCTGCCCGGCCTCTAAAGAACATCAGACCCCGGCTTACAGACTGGCCGGGGTCCTGCCCCTATAAGTCTTGCAGCCGGGAATGAGCTGCGATAAGACGCCGGGCAATGGGTGATTAGCTCAGTGGTAGAGCGCTTCGTTCACATCGAAGATGTCAGGAGTTCAAATCTCTTATCACCCACCACCTCCAATTTTTCCCATCTGCAGACAACGCTTGTCAGGTCAAAAGCCGCCTGCGTATCCTTGATGCACGCAGTGTAAAGGGTTGACGCAGATGGCCAAATTGAAGCGTGACATTGGCCTACTGGGTCTGACCTTCATTTCCGTTGGCGGCATTATAGGCTCTGGATGGCTGTTCGGCCCGCTCTTGGCTGTGCAACATGCAGGACCAGCTGCGGTTCTGTCCTGGATCATTGGCGCGGTGGCCATGTTTGTTCTGGCCATCACATTCGCTGAAATCTCGGCCATGCTGCCAATTCCCGGCGGTATCGCCCGGGTTCCCCAATTCTCGCATGGCAACATCGTCGCGATGGCAATGGGTTGGACGGCCTGGATCGGCTACAACACCACTGCGCCCATCGAGGTTGAGGCAATGTTGAAATACTTAGCCCACTATGCGCCGTGGTTGCACGCTGCCGAGACCGGAGATCTGACGAGCGCAGGTGTGCTGGTCGCTCTGTCCTTCATGCTGCTGTTCGTTGTCGTCAACGCCTTGGGTGTCAAATTCTTCACACGTGTCAACGCCACACTAACTTGGGCGAAGATAGCGATTCCCGTCATTCTCTCAGCACTCTTGATTGCAAACAGGTTTGAGGTTCAGAACTTCAGCCAACCCGACGGGTTCGCGCCATACGGACTGCAAGGCATCATGGCTGCGGTGTCGACTGGGGGCGTGATCTTTTCATTCATCGGATTTCGCCACATAGTCGATATGGCAGGTGAGGTCCGCAACCCGAAATTCGCCATCCCAGCCGCGCTGGTCCTTTCAATCGTGATGTGTGCGGCCATTTATTTAGCCCTACAGATCGCATTCATCGGCGCCCTTGATCCAACTTCCCTTGCACAAGGCTGGTCCAGTCTCAACTTCGGCGGAGAAGGGCCGCTGGATGCTGTGATAATGTCGGTGGGCATTGTCTGGTTCTTAAGCGTATTGAATGTCGGCTCAGTCATCGGACCGTTCGGCAACGGGCTTGTTGCAACAGGATCAAATGCTCGGATCGCTATGGCCCTATCAAAGAACGGTTTTCTTCCTCATCGCATAATGCGCTTGTCTTCGTTTGGAGTACCCCTTTGGGCTCTTTTGCTGAATTTCGGGATCGGAGTTTTGTTCCTGCTTACTGTCCCGTTTACAACGGTCATCGCATTGAACGGGGCGGCCATTGTTTTGTCCTTCGCTGTAGGACCGATCGCTGTCGTGTGCCTCAGAAAGCTGATGCCAGATCACCCACGCTCGATCCGAATTCCCGCAGTGCGCTTCGTGGGCGCACTGGCCTTCGCCATCGCCACACTGATCGTTTATTGGAGCGGATGGGACACCGTCTGGCGCTTGGGCATCGCGTTGATCATCGGCATGATCTTGTTGCTGATGCGCTTTCACAATCATCTGGATGAGATGGATGTCGCCGAAGCGCGTTGGCTGATGCCCTATTTCGTCGGCATCGGCGTAATCTCAATACTTGGCCAGTTCGGAGAAGGAGCGTTGAATATCATCCCATTCGGCTGGGATATTCTGGTCTGCATTCTGTTCTCGACGGGGATCTTCATGATTGCCGTCCGTTCGTCCTTGGCGGACGAAAAGTTTCAGAAATACATCGAAGAAGAAGAAATTTTGGACCCTAAACAACCCGTTATCGGGCTATAGACAAAAAAGGCGGGGACCTGCCCCGCCTTTTTCATTGTGTCTTAGTGCGCCGTTGCAGACGGCCCAGAGCTTTCAGCCGCTTTTGCTGTCGCAGCCGCTGCTTCTTCTGCGGCTTCGTCCCATTCGATGGGCTCGGGCTCCTCGACCAACGCCTGTTTCAGCACTTCCGAGACGTGTTTGACCGGGATGATCTCCAACCCTTCCTTCACGTTGTCCGGAATGTCGGCCAGATCCTTTTCGTTTTCTTCCGGGATCAGAACCGTCTTAATGCCACCGCGCAGAGCCGCCAGCAGTTTTTCCTTCAAACCACCGATCGGCATCGCATTCCCACGCAGTGAGACCTCACCCGTCATGGCGATGTCCTTGCGTACCGGGATACCGGTCAGGACCGAGACTATCGAAGTCACCATTGCCAAACCAGCCGACGGGCCATCCTTGGGCGTTGCCCCATCCGGCACGTGCACGTGGATATCGATCTTGTCGAACTGAGGCGGCTTCACCCCAATCTGAGGCGAAATCGACCGCACATAGGATGAGGCTGCGTCGATGGATTCCTTCATCACATCGCCCAGCTTACCGGTGGTCTTCATCCGCCCTTTTCCGGGCAGTTTCAGTGCCTCGATATGCAGAAGGTCTCCACCAACCGAAGTCCATGCCAGACCGGTCACGACACCAACCTGATCATCCTGCTCGGCTAGCCCATAGCGGAACTTCGGCACTCCTAAGAAATCATCCAGATTTTCAGGCGTCACGGTGACCGAGTCAGCCTCTTTCTTGATGATCTTGGTCAGCGATTTCCGCGCCACTTTGGCGATTTCACGTTCGAGGTTCCGCACGCCCGCCTCTCGGGTATAGGTGCGAATGATCGACTGCAGCGCCTCATCGGTCAGTTCAAATTCCTTGGCTTTGAGGCCATGGTTCTTGACCTGTTTGCTGATCAGGTGCTGTTTGGCGATCTCGGATTTTTCCTCTTCGGTGTAACCGGCCAGCGGGATGATCTCCATCCGGTCCAGCAGAGGCCCAGGCATGTTGTAGCTGTTCGACGTGGTCAGGAACATCACGTTGGACAGGTCATATTCGACCTCAAGGTAGTGATCCATGAACGTGCTGTTCTGCTCTGGGTCCAACACCTCAAGCATCGCCGAAGCCGGGTCACCACGGAAATCCTGCCCCATCTTGTCGATTTCATCCAACAAGATCAGCGGGTTCGTGGTTTTCGCCTTTTTCAGCGCCTGAATGATCTTACCGGGCATTGAGCCAATGTAAGTCCGGCGGTGACCCCGAATTTCAGATTCGTCGCGCACACCACCCAGCGAGATGCGAATGAACTCACGCCCCGTGGCTTTGGCAACGGACTTACCCAGCGAGGTCTTACCCACACCCGGAGGACCAACAAGGCACAGGATCGGGCCTTTCAGCTTTTTCGAGCGCTGCTGAACCGCCAGATACTCAACGATCCGCTCTTTGACCTTCTCAAGCCCATAGTGATCGGCATCCAGAATGTCCTGCGCGCGGCCCAGGTCCTTTTTGACGCGGGATTTGGTGCCCCACGGCAGCGACAGGATCCAGTCCAGATAGTTGCGCACGACGGTGGCCTCAGCCGACATCGGGCTCATGTTGCGCAGCTTCTTCAGCTCGCCTTCAGCCTTTTCGCGCGCCTCTTTCGACAGCTTGGTCTCGTTGATCTTTTCTTCCAGCTCGGCGACTTCGTTCGAGCCGTCCTCGCCATCGCCAAGCTCCTTCTGAATGGCCTTCATCTGCTCATTCAGATAATACTCGCGCTGCGTCTTCTCCATCTGGGATTTTACGCGGGTCTTGATCTTTTTCTCGACCTGCAGAACCGACATTTCGCCCTGCATCAGGCCATAGACCTTCTCGAGCCGCTCGCTAACCGAGAGCGTCTCAAGCAGTTCCTGCTTTTGCTCGACTTCAATGCCCAGATGACCCGACACGAGGTCGGCCAATTTGGCAGGCTCGGCGGTTTCACCCACAGCAGCCAAGGCTTCCTCGGGGATGTTCTTCCGAACCTTGGCGTAGCGCTCGAACTCATCCGCAACGGTGCGCAGCAGCGCTTCGGTCGTAGTGACATCGCCGGGGATTTCGGTCAGATACTCGGCACGGGCTTCGAAAAACTGATCGTTTTCAAGGAATTCCGTAATCTGCACACGCGCCTGCCCTTCGACCAGCACCTTGACGGTGCCGTCGGGCAATTTCAGCAGTTGCAGCACATTGGCCAGAACACCGGCCTGATAGATACCATCCACATCCGGATCATCGACACTGGGGTCGATCTGGCTGGACAACAGAATTTGCTTATCATCCTGCATCACCTCTTCCAGCGCGCGGACCGATTTGTCTCGGCCCACGAAGAGCGGCACGATCATGTGTGGAAACACCACAATATCGCGCAGCGGCAGGACGGGGTATGAGGAATTCAGAGGCTCTTGCATGCTCTATCCTTATCATTGGCAAGACGGCTCTGGTCCCTGCTTGAGGCAACCGCTGGCCGTCTCCTGTCTTGGATGGTTTAAGGTGGGGCTGTTACCGCCCTATTTCAACCTCACCACCGTGTCTCAATGCGCAGCATGACCAAAGGTTCTGCTGACCGCAAGGCGCGCCGGGAAGATATCCACCGAAATTGTGCCGGTGCCTGCTAAATCGGCTCAATATCGCCCTGCACGCGTTGCGCATGGAATTTGGCTTGCCAGGCCTCAAACGTTCCAGCCGCAATCGCGTCACGCATACCCTGCATGATTTCCTGGAAGTAGTGCAGGTTATGCCAGGTCAACAGCATGCCCGAGATCATCTCGTTCGAACGGAAGACATGGTGCAGGTAGGCGCGCGAGTAGTTCGAACAGGCAGGGCATGTGCACTCTTCATCCAACGGACGTGGATCATCGGCGTGGCGCGCGTTCTTGATGTTCACCACGCCGTGGCGTGTAAAAACTTGACCGGTGCGTCCGGACCGGGACGGCAAAACGCAATCCATCATGTCTACACCGCGCGCCACGGCGCCTACGATATCATCCGGTTTCCCCACGCCCATCAGGTAGCGCGGCTTGTCGGTGGGCAGGAAATCGGGGGCAAAATCAAGGCAGTCAAACATCGCCTCCTGCCCCTCACCAACGGCTAGACCGCCGATAGCGTAGCCTTCGAACCCGATCGCTTTCAGTGCCTCGGCGCTTTCTTCGCGCAGGTCCTGTTCCAACCCGCCTTGCATGATCCCAAACAGCGCGTGGCCGGGGCGATCCCCAAACGCATCGCGCGACCGCTGCGCCCAACGCATCGACAGCTGCATCGACTCGGCTATACGTTTCCGGTCCGCAGGCAGTGAAGGGCATTCATCGAAACACATCACGACGTCCGACCCCAGAAGGCGTTGAATCTCCATTGACCGTTCCGGTGTCAGCTCATGCTTGGAGCCGTCGATATGAGATTTGAAGGTCACGCCCTTTTCGGTCAGTTTGCGCAACCCTGCCAGAGACATGACCTGAAAACCGCCCGAGTCGGTCAGGATGGGACGTTCCCAATTCATGAACTTGTGCAGCCCTCCCAAACGGTCGATCCGTTCGGCCGTGGGGCGCAGCATCAGGTGGTAGGTATTGCCCAGCAGGATATCGGCCCCGGTGGCGCGCACACTTTCGGGCATCATCGCCTTGACCGTTGCTGCAGTGCCAACCGGCATGAACGCAGGCGTACGAACCTCGCCGCGTGGCGTGTTAATCACGCCGGTGCGGGCTTTGCCGTCGGTTGCTTTGAGGTCAAAGGAAAATTGCTGGGTCATGTCATCATCTCGGATCGCGGAACCGGGCAGGATTTGCCCGATCCGCCGGGTCTTTGCAACCCGTCAGGGCAGAGAGGCCACGCGGGCCGTAAACAGATCAACAACCCCTGCCCCGTCAACGTCCCGGCAGACCCAAACCGGGGGGCGCGTCTCATCCGGAACTGTGGCTCCGATTGCCTTGCCTTCGGTTGCCACCTTCAATCCGGTCTGAACGGAATCGAACATATGATCATGGGTACAGGCGATGACGGCGGTCGAGTCGTGCAGGCCGCAGCCCTCCAACCCTCCGATCTCTTTATAGAATTTCAGGTAGAACCGAGAGATATCGCGCAGAAATGCCCCCATATCGGGCGATCTCAGGGCCAAATCCTCGAAATCAGCGCTCTTGTAGAGCGTTTTCAGTGTCACATCCAAACCGACCAGAACAGTCTCAGGCGGTGCCGAGAACACCGCGTCGGCGGCTCGGGCATCGTGGTAGATATTCGCTTCGGCATGTTCCGTGATGTTGCCGGGGCAATAGACTGCGCCGCCCATGATCACCAGACGTTTGAGGTTGGAGGCGAATTCGGGATCCAAAGCCATTGCGTCCGCAATATTGGTCAATGGACCGACCGCGCACACGACAAGCTCACCCGGATGTTGGCGTGCCATTTCGACCAGAAACGCGGCCGCGCTCAGGTCGTGGTTTTGCCCGATCTCAGGGATTTCAGTCAGATCACCAAAGCCTTCCGGCCCATGCACATGCTCGGATGGGCTATGGTCGTCCTCGCCATGAGCAAAGGGGGCACCCTGCGCCACAGGGACAGCTAGTCCAAGTTTATCAACCAGATAGCGCGCATTGCGGCTGGATTGATGGACATGGGTGTTTCCGAAAACGGTAGTTAGCCCGATCAGGTCAATCTCGGGTGCGGCCGCAGCGTAGGCAATCGCCATTGCATCATCGATGCCGGGGTCTGTGTCGATTATCAGTTTCATCCTCACCCGATAGCGCAAGCATTCACAGATGCAAAGCGGTCACTGACTTTAGGTTCAGCCGTAAATTTCGGGTATTCTGGATTTGCAACCACCCCGGTTCCCGCCATACCAGAGTTGAAATCGGGCGACTCAATCCCCAAATGTATACTATAGTACACAATAAAAGAGGACAGTTATGACAGAAGAGCAGATCATCGGATTGCTTTCGTCGAATATCATTTACCTGTTGGCCGCCATTCTGGTGGTGGTCGTCATTTTCAAAGGTATCAAAATCGTTCCCCAATCTGAGAAATACGTGGTGGAACGGTTCGGACGGCTGCACTCGGTCCTTGGACCGGGGATTAACTTTATCGTTCCGTTTCTGGATGTTGCACGTCACAAGATTTCCATTCTTGAGCGCCAGCTGCCCAATGCAACGCAGGACGCGATTACCAAGGATAACGTGTTGGTGCAGATCGACACCTCGGTCTTCTATCGCATTCTCGAGCCGGAAAAGACCGTCTACCGTATCCGTGACGTAGACGGCGCGATTGCGACCACAGTCGCAGGTATCGTACGGGCTGAAATTGGTAAAATGGACCTGGATGAAGTCCAATCGAACCGCGCGCAGTTGATTGCGCAGATTCAGGCCAGCGTCGAAACCGCTGTCGATGATTGGGGTATCGAAGTGACTCGAGCAGAAATTCTTGACGTGAACCTCGATCAGGCCACCCGCGATGCGATGCTGCAGCAGTTGAACGCGGAACGCGCGCGTCGCGCTCAGGTCACTGAGGCAGAAGGTCAGAAACGCGCGGTTGAGCTGCAGGCGGACGCCGAACTCTACGCGGCCGAGCAAACCGCAAAGGCCCGCCGCATTGAGGCCGAAGCCGAAGCCTACGCAACCGGCGTTGTTGCCAAAGCCATTCAGGACAACGGCATCGAGGCGGCGCAGTACCAGGTCGCTCTGAAACAGGTGGAATCGCTGAATGCTTTGGGCAATGGTACAGGTAAGCAGACGATTGTCGTGCCGGCCAATGCGCTCGAGGCCTTTGGCGATGCGTTCAAGATGCTCAAAGGGGGCAAATGATGGCTGACCCGTTTTGGATGACGTGGTGGATCTGGATGGCGGGCGCCTTAGCGCTCGGCATTCTCGAGATCGTCCTGCCCGGGTTCATCTTCCTCGGATTCGCCATCGGGGCAGCAGGTACTGGCCTGCTGCTTCTGATCCCGGGTCTTGCGCCCTCTCTGCCGGTTCTGATGCTGATCTTCGCGGTTTTGTCGCTGGTTGCGTGGCTGGCCCTGCGGAAAACCTTCGCGCACCCGCATGGGCAGGTGAAAACGTTTGAACATGATATCAACGACTAAAGCGTTTCGGGTTAACCTGAAAAACCAAGGGACACGAATGTCCCGAGAACGCTGAAAGCGTGGCAGGGTATTCGTGTCACGGGTTAACCCGAAACGCTGCAAGGATAGGCAGCGCCCAAGAGTCACTGCACGACTGGACGCTGCCAGACCTGTTCCCTATATAAACACTCAGGCAACTGACCCGAGGCAAAGATGACTCACCCGAGTGAACAGTTAGAAGGCACACCTTTGATTGCGCCATCGAGCATAGAACACCCCCTGTATGACCAGGTGGTCGAAGCGTGCCGGACGGTCTTTGACCCGGAAATCCCAGTCAATATCTACGACCTGGGCCTGATCTACACGATCGACATCAAGGACGATAACGCCGTCAAGGTGATCATGACTCTGACCGCCCCGGGCTGCCCCGTCGCCGGTGACATGCCGGGCTGGATCATGGAAGCCATCGAACCCGTTGCTGGCGTGAAAGAAGTTGACGTCGAACTGACCTGGGAACCGCCCTGGGGGATGGAGATGATGTCAGACGAAGCGCGGCTTGAATTGGGCTTTATGTAGCATCAGCACCCAGCTAAGCCTTTGTCACAAAAGGTTAACCCCTCTGTTACCAAAGTGTAGAGCTACTGTCACAGTACTGCGGGACACATGCGGCGCACGTGTTTGCACTCCCAAACGCACTTGCACATGGGCCTGACTGGAAGACACCGCCCCCCATGGTACCGGCCCCGAAATCGGACCGCCCTTGCCCGAGGGCGGTCTTTTCTAAACCCTAGCTTACCCCGCACTTGGCCTTGATTTCATCGGATCGCGCATCGAGCTGCTTGATGTAGTCGCCGGACAGCATCTTCAATCGCTTGTTCTCGGTCCCCGTCACCAAACCCAGCAATGCGCCTGCAGGAGTGATAGCGGCAACGCTTTCCAATTGCTTGTCCTCAGCATGTTTCTTCTCAGCCGCAATCGCGCGCAGATCACCTTCGGCTGTTGCGCAATTCACTGGGTGTCGTGTCTGACTTTCGTCGGCAAAGGAAGGACCTGACACAACCAAAAGGCTTCCCCCAACAAAGAAAGCCCCAAGAAATACTTTCACTTTATGCTCTAACCCATTCATTTCACATAAATCTCCCCAAAACGGTCTCTGATCCCAACCGCGTGACTATGATCACCCAAAAACAGGCTAAGCCAATCCTCAATGCGAAAGCAACACGGACGCGCACGCGCATTCAGTATCAAATTTCACTTTCTAAGGGCGCTCTGACTTGAGCCTGCTGAAAGACGACCCTAAATTACATCTATCGCGCGACGACGGAGACTCAGATGTTCGGCATCCCCGGCAAACAAGCCGTGACCATGACGCCCAAAGCGGCAGAGCAGATCACCCGCCTGATGAAATCCGGCGGCCATGCCGGTCTGCGCATCGGCGTGAAAAAAGGTGGTTGCGCCGGCATGGAATATACCATGGACTACGTCGATGAAGCCGATCCCCATGACGAGGTCGTGGAGCAAGACGGCGCGCGCGTGATGATTGCCCCAATGGCGCAGATGTTCCTGTTCGGCACCGAGATCGACTACGAGGTTTCGCTGTTGGAATCCGGGTTCAAGTTCAAGAACCCCAATGTGGTCGACGCCTGCGGGTGTGGCGAATCCATCAAATTCGACGAAACCCTCGCCCAGCAATCCTAACTTGCATTCAAGTGAACGTAGGTCTCGTTGTACCGCCGGGTCAGGTGCTCTCCGGCAGTGATCACCTGATCTGACGTCGGAGGGGCCACATTCGTGTGGTAGGACGGGTTGAAGAACAGCGGGACCGAGATCCTCTCATTCGTGCCGCCAACCACCCGATGCTCGGTCGCTTTGACGCGCCCAGCGGTCCAGAATTCCAGCATTTCACCAAAGTTGATGATGAACACGCCCGGTTCGGCTTCGACTTTTTCCCAGCTGCCATCGGGCATCCGCACCTCAAGCCCCGCCGTGCCATCGGTCGCCAAAAGGGTAACGCAGCCATAGTCGGTATGCGCGCCGATTCCGAAATCCTTCTCTCCGGCCCAATCTGGGCGCTGCGGGTAGTAGTTGCCGCGCAGCAAAGCCATGGGCGTGTCAAAAGCGTCGTCAAAACTGTCCGAGCCGCGCCCCAGAGCAACCGCAATTGCGCGCAGAACACGCATCGCGACATCGCAGGCGTCGGTGTAGTAGAACTGAATAGCTTCTCGGAACCCCTCGGGCTTCGTGGGCCAAAGGTTAGGGGCATAGACGCTGAGATTCTCAGCGCGATAAGGGTTTTCCGGCGGCAGCTCAAAGCCGCAATCGAACACTTCCTTGAAATCGGGATTTGCGTTTGGATCGACCTGTTCGGATTTCGGCGCGCCCCAACCCCGGTTCGAGCCAGTTGACGCCATATCGACCGACTTCTTCGCCTGCACAGGCAAATGGAAAAAGGCGCGGTAGGCCTCGATGACGTCCTGAACCCGCTCAGCGCCAAGCCCGGTGTTGCCGACGGTCAGAAACCCCACTTGCCCGACGGCCCGCAGCAATCTGGCAAGCTCATCAATGTCCTGATTGTCCAATTTTTCAAGGTTGAGTTTGTCGATCATGGCGCCCTCGGATTCGCTGCGCGGACCCTGCCTTTCCAACACCGGAACTGCAACCGGAATTGTAAGGCCGGACCAAGGGTGATATCGCATGGAAAAACCTAAAGATAGCGACAAGGGAGACGCGGAGATGCGGCGCAAACTGGCGGCTGGAAACTGGAAAATGAACGGAACCAGCGCGGCGCTGAGCGAGTTGGACGCGCTCGCCGCGAAGCACCCCTCGCCCAGCGTCGATGTGCTGATCTGTCCGCCTGCAACGCTGTTGCACCGGGCCGCGGAACGCACCCAAGGCACGGGCGTTGCCGTCGGTGGACAGGATTGCCACTCCGCACCCTCGGGCGCGCATACCGGCGATACCAGCGCCGAGATGCTGAAAGACGCCGGAGCTACGGCCGTGATCCTGGGCCATTCCGAACGGCGCGAGGACCATGGCGAGCAGAACGAAGATGTGCGCGCCAAGGCCAACGCCGTGATGGAGGCTGGCCTCCAGGCGATCATCTGCGTCGGCGAAAGCCTTGAGCAGCGCGAGGCCGCCAACACGCTGGACATCATCGGAGGTCAGATGTCGGGGTCGATCCCGGACCGCTCCACCGGTGAGAACCTGATTGTCGCCTATGAGCCGATCTGGGCCATCGGTACCGGCAAGGTTCCGACATTGGACGAGATCGGCGAGGTCCATGACTTCATCCGCGCCCGGCTTGAACGTCGCTTTGGCGAGGGAGTCGGGCGCTCGGTGCGTCTGCTCTATGGTGGTTCGGTTAAACCGTCCAACGCGGCCGAGATTTTCGGCGTATCCAATGTGGACGGCGCGCTGGTAGGTGGAGCCAGCCTGAAAGCGGCCGATTTCTCGGGCATCGTTGAAGCGCTGGAAACCGCCTGAGGGCCTTCAGGCCAGTTTCATCGTGATTAGGCCCGCGACAATCAGAACCGCTGCGCATATACGCGTGGCGGTCACGGCTTCACCCAGAAACATGGTGCCAACAAGAAACGCGCCCACCGCGCCAATTCCCGTCCAGATCACATAGGCCGTTCCCAGAGGCAGGGTCCGCATCGCAAGCGCCAGCAACGCGAAGGACCCGATCATCGACACGCCCATCACAGCCGTGGGCCACAGCCGCGTGAAACCGGCCGATTGCTTCATGGCAACGGCCCAAACAATTTCCAGTAGGCCGGCAAATAGAAGAAAAATCCAGGACATCAAGGACCCCTTTCGGATATTCGGGTCGTCCCGAATGATCACCCTTTGTGGGGAGGTCGTCCTCTGACGCTATAGCTAAGCATTCGCGACCCATCTTCAAGGCACGAAAAAACCGGGCGAGAAAACTCGCCCGGTTCACACTCGTTTATCACCCCTAGTTGGTTATGATTTCCGGCCCCATGAAGGTGTTGGGCAGGAAGGTGGATATCCACGGGATATACGTCACCATGATCAGGAAGACGAACAGCACAGCCAGGAACGGCAGCGCGGCCTTCACAACGCCCATCATCGGCATCCCGGCTACGCCCGAGGTCACGAACAGGTTCAGCCCGACCGGAGGTGTGATCATCCCGATCTCCATGTTGACGACCATGATGATGCCCAGATGGATCGGATCGATGCCCAACTCGATCGCAATTGGGAACACCAGAGGCGCCACGATCACCAGCAGGCCCGAAGGCTCCATGAACTGACCGCCGATCAGCAAAATCACGTTCACCACGATCAGGAAGGTCACCGGACCCAGCCCTGCGGACAGCATGGCGCTGGCGATATGTTGCGGCACTTGCTCATCCGTCAGCACGTGCTTGAGGATCAGCGCGTTGGCGATCACGAACAACAGCGTGACGGTTAGCTTGCCGGCCTCGAACAGCGTGTGCTTGGTATCAGGGTGGAAGAAAGCCGTGAGCAACGCATAGGGCTTTTTCAGCAGCGACAGGTTCTGCGTGCCTTCCTCGGTGCTGAGCGGCCCCATATCCTTGTAGACAAAGCTCGCGATAAAGAAGGCATAGACAGCCGCCACTGCAGCAGCCTCCGTCGGGGTGAAGATGCCCCCATAGATACCACCGAGGATGATCACGATCAGGAACAGGCCCCAACCGGCTTCACGGGCGGAGACAAAGATCTCACCCCAGCCCTTCCAATCGCCCTTGGGCAGGTTCTTGACCTTGGCCATGACGTAAATGGTGATCATCAACATCAAACCAGCCATCAGGCCAGGGATGACCCCCGCAAGGAACATACGCCCGACCGAGACCTCAACGGCGGCCGCATAGACAACCATCACAATCGACGGCGGGATCAGGATACCCAGCGTACCGGCGTTACAGATCACACCAGCGGCAAATTCCTTGGAATAGCCAACCTGACGCATCCCTGCGATGACGATTGAGCCGATGGCCACAACTGTTGCAGGAGAAGACCCCGAAAGCGCCGCGAAGAGCATACAGGCAAACACGCCCGCAATCGCCAGGCCACCCGGAAGGTGCCCCACACAGGCAATCGAGAATCGGATGATCCGCCGTGCCACCCCTCCGGTCGTCATGAAGGACGAGGCGAGGATAAAGAACGGGATCGCCAGAAGGGTAAAGTGCCCCTCGAACGCCTCAAACAGCGTGCCTGCAACCGAAGCTAGTGAGCTGTCTGAATAGATCAGCAGGAATAGGGTCGAGCTGAGGCCAAGTGCCACCGCAATCGGAACCCCGATCAGCAGCAGGCCGATGACCATGGAAAATAGAAGTACAACGTCCATTAGTCATGCTCTCCTTGCTGCGCACGAACCTCTTCGATCTCGTCCTCAACCTCGTGACTGGCGACCAGACGATCCGCTTCACCACGCCAGATCTGCACAGCGACCTGCGCAAAGCGGATCACCAGCAGCAACATCGACAGCGGTAGGATGAAGTAAGGAACAACTTTGGGCAGCTTTTCGTAATATTCGCCGTAGTTGATCAAGTCCTCGAGAAAGCGGAAAGGCGCGATCATCGGGATATCGTCAACTTCGTAAAAGCTCTGACTGCGCGCGTCAAAATTCAGACCCGTGGGAAACCAGCGCCCAGAGGTTGGCGGCAGATCAGCGAAGACAGCCCAATAATCATAGGACCCCTTCAGCAACAGCAGCGAAAACGCTAGACAACAGGCCGCCGAGATCAGCGCCAGAATTCGACGCGGCGCAGGGGCCAGCATGTTCAGGATCGCATCCACACCCAGATGGGCGTGTTTCTTGACGGCGTAAGACGCCCCCAAAAGCACCAGCCATCCAAACAGGAAGACCGTCAGCTCAAGCGCCCACAGGATATTCGAGTTGAAGAAGAACCGCGCGATCACGTTGGCAAAGGTCACGGCCGTCATCAGGCCAAGTAGCACCGCGATCAGGGTTTCTTCGATATGGTCGACCAGCCCAGCCGGGCCGGATTTCGCACCAGACATCTATCTGTCCCCACATTTTTTATGATGATGAGAGTGTTGGGGCGGGCCTTTGTTTGGCCCGCCCGGCCTGCGCGCAGATTACTCCCCAGTCCCCAGCGCGCGGCCTGAACCGGGGTCAGAACCCAGCGTTAATGGCCTGAGCGGCGTCGATCTTGTCCTGACCGACGTCATCCGCGAACTGGTCCCAAACCGGCTTCATTGTGTCGACCCAGGCCTGACGCTGTTCGGGCGTCAGCTGACGAATGATGCCACCCGCTTCGGTGATCGAGGCTTTGGCAGCTTCGTTCACGGCAAAGGCCTCTTTGTTACGGGTCTCGGTGACCTCAGCCAGAATGGTCAGGAATTGATCACGCACTTCGGGGTCGAGGCTGTCCAGCCAGTCCACCGAGGTCACGACCAGATAGTCGATGATACCGTGGTTGGTCTCGGTGATACCGTCCTGCACCTCGAAGAACTTCTTGCCGTAGATGTTGGACCAGGTGTTCTCCTGCCCATCGACAACACCCTGTTGCAGCGCGCCGTAGACTTCCGAGAACGCCATTTTCTGCGGGCTGCCACCGATAGCTTCCATCTGCGCAACCAGCACGTCCGAGGACTGTACGCGGAACTTCAGACCATCTGCATCAGCCGGAGTTTCCAGCGGCTTGTTCGCCGACATCTGCTTCATGCCATTGTGCCAGAACGCCAGCCCCTGCAAACCGCGACGCTGCATGCTGTCCTTCATTGCCTGACCGGCATCCGAGGCCTGGAAGGCATCCACTGCGTCAATGTTCTTGAACATGAACGGCAGGTCAAACAGGCGGAACTGCTTGGTGAACTTCTCGAACTTCGACAACGAAGGCGCGGCCAGCTGAACGTCGCCCTGAAGCATCGCCTCAAGAACCTTGTCATCATTGTAGAGCGTCGAGTTAGGATAGACCTCCATGCACATGACGCCCTGCATCTCGTCATTGACGCGCTGTTCCAGCAGCGAGGCAGCGATGCCCTTGGGGTGCTTGTCGGTGTTTGTCACGTGCGCGAACTTTACGACGATCTCACCGTCGTCACACGCAGCCATGCCCGCCGTCGCCGTTACCGTCAAAGCCAGCGCTGTGGCTGCTGTTGTTAGGAATTTCATCTGTTTTCCTCCCAGACTTCCTCGAATTGTCTCATCGGCCCCATCTCGGCACCGTATGGACGGCAGTGAACCGACTGCTTCACGACGAAACAACAATTTGTAACAGACTTTGCGGTGTCAAGATTTATCGTTTTACAACAGAGCATTACAACCTAAGTCTAAAACACGAAGTTCGGCCTCTAGCGCACATGTGCGAAATCCCGCACATCTCTCGACGGCGCTGTGCGGAATCCCGCACAGTTTTTCGAATCACCCCCGAATCGCTCTGGCACCACCCGCAGTTCGCCTTGGCGGACTGCTCGGCCCAACGGCTTTAACCGAATGCAAATGCGGGCAAAGCTGGCGGGAGTACCCCCTATCGCCGGTAGTCCTCGGGCCGAATCTGATAGCGCGCCAGTTTGTCGTAGAACGTCTTGCGCGGCAGCTTCAGCGCCTTCGCCGCGTCCGAGGCCTTTCCGTTGTGCCGCCCCAACGCAGCGATCAGCAACGAACGCTCTACCCGTGCCATCTGCTCGTTCAAGCCCAGATCCGTCGTCTCGGTAACCTCCTCGGGCATCCCTAAAACAAACCGCATGGCCGACGACATCAAAGAGCGCGCATTGCCCGGCCAATCGCTGGCCATCAACGCTGCAAGATGCTCAGGTGACACGTCCGGCTCAGCGATCCCCGCCTGCTCGGCGGCCTGGGCAACATAGTGACGAAAGAGGGTCGGGATATCCTCGGGGCGCTCCGCCAGAGACGGTATGCGCACCCGCATCACATCCAAACGGTAGTAGAGATCGGCGTTGAATCGGCCCTCGGCAGAGATCGCAGACAGGTCCGAGGTCGTGCCCGCAATAATCCGCGCCCCTGCACCGCGCTCAATCACGTCCAGCGCTTCATACTGAGTCGATTGCGGCATGGCCGATATCTCGTCCAGAAACAGGGACCCGCCCTTTGCATCTTCGCAGGCTTGGGTGAAGTCCTGAACACTCAACCCAGCCGCCGCGCGTTTGACGAAAGGTCCCTGCCCAACGGGCGACATCAGATGCACAACCTCGGCAACCTTGGAAATCCCGCTGCCCGCCGGACCGGTGACCAGAACCTCGGCGCCCGTCGGAGCAACACTGCGCACCCGCTCACGCAAGGTCTCGGCCTGAGGGGAGAGGCCGAACAAAAGCCGCGCCGCAGGGTCTCCGCGTTCCAGCTCTGATTTAAGCGCGCGTTGTTGGATGATATGCGCTCGGGCATCAAACGCCCGGTCCAGCACCGCCAGAAGGTCCGCCGCAGCACAGGGTTTCTCCAAAAAGTCGAACGCCCCCTGCCCCATGGCCTGAACCGCCATCGGAATGTCACCCTCACCCGTCAGCAAAACCACCGGCAACTCCGGGTCGATCTCTTGTGCGTAACTAAGCAGATGAAAGCCATCCCGCCCGGGCATCCGGATATCTGACAGGATTACACCCGGGAAATCAGATCGAATGTGGTCTTTGGCCGCCACAAAAGATCCCGCCGCAATCGGTTGATACTCCGCCAGTTCGAGGGTCTGGGCCAATGCCTCACGCACAGCAGCGTCGTCGTCCACCAGCAAAACGACCCGAGTCATGCCGCCTTTTCCTTCTCACAAGGCTCCAACTCGACCGTGAACTCTGCCCCTTCTTCCGTGTTGATCCCACGGATGTTGCCCCCGAAGCTCTGGACCAGACCGTAGGAGATCGAAAGCCCAAGCCCCATTCCTTCTGAAGAGCCAACGGCCTTGGTGGAATAAAATGGCTCGAACAGCTTTTCCGTGTTCTCGATCCCCGGCCCGATGTCCCGCACGGTAACTAAAAGCCTTTCGCCGGGATGAATCTCGATCTGAATACGGCGATCTTCCTGCTGGCTCATTGCATCGGCTGCGTTGTTGATCAGGTTCACAAAAACTTGCACTAAACGGACCTCGCCACCCCAGGCAAAGACAGGATGTTCGGGCGCGGTCCAGTCCAGCGAGACATTTTCGGAACGAAGCCGAGCCTCGGTCAACTCAACAGCAGCGTTCAGAACCTGCACCAGATCCACGCGCCCCATCGGTTCGCTTTCATTGCGAGCAAATGCGCGCAGGTTCTTGATGATCCGCGCCATGCGCGTCGCCATCTGGGAAATTCGACCCAGATTTTCTGCGGCTTTCTCGGATTTACCCCGCTCCATAAAGGCTGAGCCATTGTCGGCAAACTGCTGGATCGCCATCAAAGGCTGGTTCAATTCATGGCTGATCCCAGCGGACATCTGTCCCAAAGCGCTCAGCTTACCAGCCTGAACAAGATCGGCTTGCGCGCGTTTTAGGGCGGCTTCGGCCTCCTGCCGCTCTGTAATCTCGCGGCGCAGCGCAGCGTTTGCTTTCGTCAGATCTTTGGTGCGTTTTGCCACACGGGTCTCCAGCACTGCGTTTGCCTCTGTCAGCGTACGCCGCCGTTCGGTCGCCAGAAATAACAACGCACCAAAAGCCAAACAGAGGGCTGCGACTGTCGCGGCCTGCAAACCCGCCAGTCGCCGGGCCGGAGCAACATCCATCAAGACCTCACCAGTCATGCCGATGACCGGCAATTCCTTGACAAGATGCAAAGCTCTGCGCGGCAGATATGGACTCCAATCCAGCGTCCAGAGTTCATACGGCCCCAAGCTCCGCGCCTGAAAAGAAACCGTCTCACCATCCGGAGGGGTCAAGCCAATCTCTGCGCCCACGCGTTGCCAAAACAGCAACTCCAGCCGGTTCGAGATAAAGACCACGCCGGAGTAGTCGACAAAGAACACCGCTTCGGTGCTGCCACGCCAAGTTTGTTCGATATCCTCAACGTCAGCAATCACGATCAAAGCCCCGATCACCGCACCGCTCTCATCGAAATCGGGTGCAGCATAGGTGAATATGCGATTGCCGGGTCCCGGCAGAATACCATGTGCGCTACCCAATGCGCCTTGCATAGCGCGTATGAAAGCTGGATTGTCTTGGACCGAGCTTGCGACACCTTCATGCGCAGAAGCCAGAACCGTCCCGGACCGGTCGGCATAAATTACATCGACCGCCGCCGTTTTATCCGCGACCTCCAATAGCAAAGCCTGTGCGGTGGCCCGACCGGACAGCGTATTGAGATCTTCAAGCACGGGGTGGCTGGCCATCAGCACCGCCAGTTCCTGATAGACTTGCAACTGTGTCGTCAACCGATCCGCCGCCAGATCCAAATCCGCCTCGGCCTTTTCGCTGAGTTGAAACACAGCCTGCCGGTAGCCGTAGAACCATACAGCCGAAGACAAAACTCCGACCATCATTAGAAATCCGGCAATGACCAAAATGCGTTGCATGTCTTACGGTCTTGCATTGGCGGCGCCTTATGGCAAGTCTGCACAACTTCCAAAAAGCTTCGTGCCAGACTGCAACCCATCGCGAAGGCGATACAAATCTGCCTCCGGGCGGGCGAAAGATTCAGCAAAAATCGCGCGGGCGCGCGATGCCTCCGGCGGGGATATTTAGGGCCAGATGAAGCATGGGATCCTTTTTCATCTGGCTAAAATTTTCTCGGGGGAGTCGCCCCTTGAGGGGCGGCGGGGGCAGCGCCCCCCAATCTCTTCCTAGCTTTCCACTAAAGCGTTGAGAGGCAGCATCGTGGTCGACTTGATCTCTTCCATCGACAAAAGGGCAGTCACGTTGTGAACACGCACCTCTGAGATCAGCTGTTGGTAGAACTGATCATAGGCGCGGGCATTCTTGACCCTCACTTTCAGGATATAGTCGATGTCCCCTGCCAGCCGATGTGCCTCTTGGACTTCAGGTTGATCACGCAGGGCCTTCAGGAATTTGCGCTGCCATTCGGCCTCATGCTCTGAGGTCCGGATCAAGACGAAGAACGTGGCCTCGAAACCCAGCGCTTCGGCATCAAGCAAAACGGTCTGCTGACCGATGATGCCGGCCCCTTTCAACTTGCGGATTCGATTCCAAACAGGCGTCTTGGAACTGCCGACCTGCGCCGCTATTTCGTCCAGAGATTGGCTGGCATCGCGCTGCAGCTCAGCCAGAATTTTCCGATCTGTGTCGTCTATTCGCACCGACATTCCAATTTTCCTTACGTTTCGAAACCAGCGTTCCAAATTCTCGATTCTAAAGAACGTATATTCTTATTTAGCGCGGCATATGGCGCATTACCGGGAATATTTCCTATATATCAGGACAAGTCAAACCAACTGGAACAGAAGATGACGCAGTCGGAGTCACAAAAGAACCTGGGACACGTCGATTTTGTCGGCGCAGGACCCGGTGATCCGGATTTGCTCACGCTCAAGGCGCTCAAAGCCTTTGAGCGGGCGGATGTCGTGCTGCATGATCGCCTGATCAGCGCAGAGGTTCTGAAACTGGCTGGTCAGTCCGCCGTTCTGGTCGATGTGGGCAAGTCCGGTTTCGGCCCTTCGTGGAAACAGGAAGACATCAACGCGCTGCTTGTCTCGCACGCGCTCAAAGGCCAGCGTGTTGTACGTTTGAAATCGGGCGACCCGACCGTCTTCGGGCGTCTGGACGAAGAGACTGAGGCCGTCGCGGCCGCAGGTATCTCGTGGCAGATCGTTCCGGGTATCACTGCAGCCTCTGCCGCCGTGGCTGGGATCGGTCAAAGCCTTACGCGTCGCGGTCGCAACTCCTCGGTTCGGTTTCTGACCGGTCACGACATGAAAGGGTTTGCGGATCACGATTGGGCGGCCCTTGCGCGTGAGGGATCAGTTGCGGCGGTCTATATGGGCAAGAAATCAGCACGCTTCATTCAGGGGCGCCTGATCATGCACGGCGCCGACCGCCAGACGCCTGTGACGCTGATCGAGAACGCCTCGCGCCCTGACCAACGCATTCTGGAATCCAATCTGGACCGTTTACCCAAGGATCTGGCTGCTGCCCAGATGAACGGTCCAGCCCTCATGTTTTATGGTCTCGCTCCGCGCCAAGCGCCCCTGGCCCTGACTGAATTCAAAAAGGAGCATGCCTGATGGCCCGCGCTTTTACCCCCAAAGTCGTCACCGCCAACGATCTGCTCGAAGGTGACGTGATCTATCAGACAGAAGACGACCGCTGGTCGCGCGAACTGTCCGAGGCCGAACTGATCACCGATGAGGCACATGCGCAGGTCCGTTTGCTGGACGCAGCGCGTCAGGCGAACAAGATCGTCGGCGCGTATCTGGCCGATGCCGTGGCTGGTGAAAACGGCCCCGAACCCACCCATTTCCGAGAGGAGTTCCGCCGCACCGGACCCTCGAACTATGCCCACGGAAAGCAGGAAACACAGTCGCAGCCCCGGGCCTGACCTCCGGCCCCTTTCTCCCCATTAAGGCCCCTAGGTTTCGGGGCTGCATTTAAGGACAGCTACACATGTATCGCTACTCCGAGTTTGACACAGCATTCCTGGCCGAGCGTAACCGTCAGTTCCGCGCACAGGTCGAACGCCGCATCGACGGCTCGCTGACTGAAGATGAGTTCAAGCCGCTGCGCCTGATGAACGGCCTGTATCTGCAGCTGCACGCCTATATGCTGCGGGTTGCCATTCCCTACGGCACGCTCTCCAGCGCACAGATGCGCCAACTGGCACTTCTGGCCGAGAAATGGGACAAGGGCTATGGCCATTTCACCACCCGTCAGAACATCCAGTACAACTGGCCGAAACTGAAAGACGTGCCGGATATGCTGGACGCGCTGGCCGAAGTTGGCATGCACGCCATTCAGACCTCGGGCAACACGATCCGTAACGTGACAGCCGACCACTTTGCCGGTGCCGCCGCGGATGAAATCGCCGACCCACGCCCATATGCCGAACTGCTGCGCCAGTGGTCAACCGACCACCCGGAATTCCAGTTCATGCCACGTAAGTTCAAGATCGCCATCACGGGCTCGGAAAACGACCGGGCCGTGATCAAAGCGCACGATATCGGTCTGCAACTGGTCGAACGTGACGGCGTTCTGGGCGCCCGTGTCATCGTAGGCGGTGGTCTGGGCCGGACCCCGATGATCGGCAAGGAACTGTCCGAGTTCGTCGTTTTCGACGACCTGTTGGCTTACCTCGAAGCCACCGTTTCCGTGTGGAACCAGATCGGTCGCCGCGACAACAAGTACAAGGCACGCATCAAGATCACCGTGCACGAGCATGGCATCGACGCCATCCGTGCCAAGGTCAACGAGCGCTTCCTGAAGGTTCGCCCACAGTTCAAGGGTGCCGACATGGCCCTGCTGGAAGAGATCAAGGGCCATTTTGCGGCTCCTGCCTTCCACGAAGGTTCGGTTGCGTCCTTTGAGTCGGCCTACACCAATGATCCGGTCTTCCGGTCGTGGGTCGACACCAACATCGCGCCGCACAAGAACGCGGACCACGCTATCGTCACGATATCGATCAAGAAGCACGGTAAAACGCCGGGCGATGCGACAGCCGAGCAGATGCGCGTCATGGCCGATCTGGCCGAAGAGTTCGCCTATGACGAGCTGCGCATCAGTCATGAGCAGAACGTGATCCTGCCGCATGTCCACAAATCGGACCTGCCTGCGATCCACGCGAAGCTGAAAGAGTACGAGTTGGCCACCGCCAATATCGGTCTGATCAGCGACATCATCGCCTGCCCCGGCATGGATTATTGCGCGCTGGCCACGGCCCGCTCGATCCCGGTTGCGGAACAGATTGCGACCCGCTTTGACGAGTTGAAGCTGGAGCATGATATCGGCCACTTGAAGATCAAGATCTCGGGCTGCATCAACGCCTGTGGTCACCACCATGTCGGCCATATCGGCATTCTGGGTCTGGATCGCGCAGGCGTCGAAAACTACCAGATCACTCTGGGCGGCGACGGCACCGAGACCGCGGCCATCGGCGACCGCACAGGCCCGGGCTTTGCCTATGATGAGATCGTTCCGGCCGTCGAGCGCATCGTCGACACTTATCTGAACCAGCGGGAGAGCGCGGAAGAAACCTTCCTGGAAACCTACCGCCGCGTCGGTATGGCGCCCTTCAAGGCTGCACTCTACCCCGAGGCACAGGCTAATGCCGCTTGATCTGATCCAGACGGAACTGGGCAAAGACCGCGCTGAACTGACCGAAAAGGTCAACGCGCTCAACGCCCGGTTCCGCCATCACTCGGCGCATGACGTCATGCATGGAGCGATTGAGGAAATCGACGATCTGGCTCTGGTCTCAAGCTTTGGGGCCGAGTCGGTTGTTCTGTTGCACATGGCTGCCGTTGTCGACCAGATGACGCCGGTTCTGTTCGTTGAAACCATGATGTTGTTTGCAGAAACGCTTGAATATCAGCAAGACGTCAGCGAACGCCTCGGCCTGAAGAACGTCAAGATCATCCGCGCCGAGGATGAGGACATTCAGCGTGAGGACCCCTATGGCGCGCTGCGTCTGCGGGATACGGATGCGTGCTGCAACCTGCGCAAGACCTTCCCGCTGCAACAGGCCCTGACCGGCTATCGCGGTTGGATCACCGGTCGCAAGCGGTTTCAGGCGGGCACCCGCGCTGCGCTCGAGTTCTTTGAGGTCGAGGACGGCACCGGCCGGATCAAGGTCAACCCGCTGGCCCATTGGGCGCCCGAGGACGTGCGCGCCTATATGGACGAAAACAACCTGCCCCGCCATCCGCTGGTGGCCAAAGGCTATCCCTCGATCGGCTGTGCGCCCTGCACCTCGCCGGTCAAGGAAGGCGAAGACCCCCGCGCCGGACGTTGGCGCGACCAGAACAAAGAAGAATGCGGCATCCATTTCGTCGATGGCAAAATGGTGCGCGCTGGAGAGAAAACATGAACGTAATTGTATCGGATGAGGGGTTTTCCCCCGATGACTGGACCGACGGCTTTGTCACGCTTGAAGACGCGGCCAATGATGTTGTGGCGCTTGATGTGGCCTCGGACACCGACCCCGATGAGCTGGTCCAGCGCCTTGGCAACGCCCAGATGGTGCGGGTGGATTTCCCCTCCTCGGCGGATGGTCGCGGTTTCACCATTGCCCGCGTGCTGCGCCTGAAAGGCTATACGGGCCGTTTACGCGCCAAAGGGCAGGTTCTGGCCGATCAATACGCCATGGCCCGCCGCAGCGGCTTTGACGAGGTCGAGATCGACGACGCCCTTGCCTCGCGCCAGCCCGAAGATCAGTGGTTGGCCCGCGCCAACTGGGAAGAAAACAACTACCAAGCCCGCCTGCGGGGCTGACCCCACATCGCCAGCTTGTGGCACAAAAGGGGCATTTCGCCCCTTTTCCTGACTTGGATCAAAGATTAAACGGAGATGTCGGTTTAGCAGACCGATAGCGAAACGATGACAGAGATGAAGCCCGTGAGTGAAGCAACCGCCGTAAAGGCCCCCGTTCTGCCGGACGCCCAGACCGTGACTGAGGTCAAACACTGGACCGACAGCCTGTTCTCGTTCCGGGTGTCGCGCCCTGCGACGCTGCGTTTCCGATCGGGTGAGTTCGTGATGATCGGCCTGATGGGCGATCCTGATCCGAAAACCGGTCGGCAGAAACCGCTGCTGCGCGCCTATTCGATTGCGTCTCCGTCCTGGGACGAAGAGCTGGAGTTCTACTCGATCAAGGTACAGGACGGCCCGCTGACCTCGAAGCTGCAGCACATCCAGCCCGGCGATCAGATCATCCTGCGACCCAAGCCCGTGGGCACACTGGTGCATGACGCCCTGCTTCCAGGCAAACGCCTGTGGTTCTTCGCCACTGGCACCGGCTTTGCCCCCTTTGCCTCGCTGCTGCGCGAGCCTCAAACTTATGAGGACTACGATGAGGTGATCATCACCCACACCTGCCGCGAAGTGGCCGAGCTGGAATATGGCCGCCAGTTGATCGAAAACATCCGTCAGGACGAAATGCTGGCCGAGCTGATGGGCGAAGGCTTTGCCGACAAGATCCGGTACTACCCAACAACGACCCGGGAAGAGAGCCCAAAGATGGGCCGCATCACAAACCTGCTGAAAGACGGCACCGTGTTTGCCGATCTGGGGATCGAAGGCGGCATCAAACCGGAAACCGACCGTGCGATGGTCTGCGGTTCGCTGGCGTTCAACCTGGACATCAAGGAAATCCTCGAGGAATTCGGCCTGCGCGAAGGTGCAAACTCGGAGCCCAAAGAGTTCGTAATCGAAAAAGCATTTGTAGGCTGATCAACCTGTTTGGCCGGGTCCATCGGGTCCCGGCCAGCTGTTTCCTGTGTTCAATCGTGGGAAATTCCAGTCTTTAAGCCTTTATGCTGCTTGAAACACTGCGCGCACCCGTCTAAATTCCCACCTCGAAATTCTGCAATCATCAAAGGAATGAACCCATAGCTCGCAGACCCCACAACGCGCCGCCGCAGAGAGACACTGGCCCGCGCGTCAATGAAAAGATACGTGCCCCCGAAATCCGCCTGATTGGTGCCGAAGGTGAAAATGTCGGGGTGGTTCATCCCGCCAAAGCCATGCAACTTGCCGCCGATGCCGGCCTTGACCTCGTCGAGATCTCGCCCAATGCGAACCCGCCGGTCTGCAAGATCATGGACTTTGGCAAGTTCAAGTACGAACAGCAGAAACGCGAAAGCGAAGCCCGCAAGAAACAAAAGATCATCGAGGTGAAAGAGGTCAAATTCCGACCCAACACCGACACGCATGACTATGAAGTCAAAATGAAGAACGTCTATAAGTTCTTGGAAAAGGGCGACAAGGTTAAAGTCACCCTGCGCTTCCGTGGCCGTGAGATGGCGCACCAGAACCTGGGTCGCGAACTGCTGGAACGCGTTGCCGAAGACATCAAGGAACTGGGCAAGATTGAGAATATGCCCAAGATGGAAGGCCGTCAGATGATCATGATGATCGGCCCGCTGCCGCAGAAATAACTCTGCCCATCACCGCAAATGTCCAAGCCCCTTCGATCTCCGAAGGGGCTTTTTTCATCCTGTTTTCCGGTCGCGCATCCAATGGGCTGCATCCCGCACGTCGAATACCAACGAGATGACATCGACAATCAGCAGCAGCCACAGGAACCGAACATAGGCCGAGTTGAGCGTTTCTGCTGCGCTCAGAAGCCCCACCACCACAATCACCAAAGGAACCCAGCACAGGAGATGCGGAAGGGCCATCGCTCCGCTCATCCCGCGCGCGGCAATCATGATCGGCAGGTTCAACGCCATCCCCGTGATCGCAAGAGCGGCAATCAAAACCCCCTGCGGCTGGTCCAGAAAGAACAGCGGCATCAGGTTGACCGGAACCAAAATAACGGCCACCCAGAATTGCACCCAAAGGGGTAACTCTCTGAAACTTCGCCAAATATCCTGCACCATGACCGCACTCTCATTAAGTTCGCGCCAAAATTAGCGAAATTGCGTGGGGCGAAAAGAGCTGTCACGAAATTGTCAGATCACGGCGGCCATCGCCCGGCCAAGCTTGGCGACAAGCTCGTCGATCTGCTCCTCTTCGATGATGAAGGGCGGAGCCAGAAGGATGTGATCTCCGGCCTTGCCGCCGCGCGTTCCCGACATCGGATAGCAGATCAACCCTTCGACCATTGCAGCCTTTTTGATCTTTGCAGCCACTCCCAACGTCGGATCAAACGGAGTTTTGCTTTCGCGATCCGCGACCAGTTCAATCCCGCGAAACAGGCCGCGCCCCCGGATATCGCCCACATTGGCGTGCTGCCCAAAAGCCGCTTCCAGCGCGGATTGAAGTTTAGCCCCCATAGCACCGGCCCGGGCGGGGAGGTCTTGGCTGGTCAATTCACGAACCACCGCCGAGGCCGCTGCCGTCGCCACCGGATGGCCAATATAGGTATGACCATGCTGGAAAAAGCCCGAGCCGTGTTGTATCGCATCATAGATTTTATCCGTGCAGAGCATGGCTCCAATCGGTTGATAACCGGCCCCCAACCCTTTGGCAATGCACAGAATATCCGGTGCAACGCCATCGTGATCGCAAGCAAACAGATGCCCGGTTCGACCCATACCGCACATGACTTCATCGAGGATCAGCAGGACCCCATATTGGTCACAAATCTCGCGAATGCGCTTGAAATACCCCTCGACCGCCGGAACAGCACCGAGAGTCGCACCGACAACCGGTTCCGCCATGAACGCCATGACGGTCTCCGGTCCTAGGCGGAGGATCTCCTCCTCCAACTCATTCGCGACGCGTTGGCCGTAGTCAAAGCTGCTCTCACCCTCGGGCTTTTCCGCGTATTCATAACACGCCGAGATATGGGTCATCTCGATCAGCATCGGCGCGAACTGTGCCCGCCGCCATGCATTGCCGCCAGCAGACAGCGCACCCAGCGTATTGCCGTGATAGCTTTGACGCCGCGCGATCACATGGCGACGCTCAGGCTGACCGATCTCAAGGAAATACTGGCGCGCCAGCTTGATCGCCGCCTCGGTCGCCTCGGAGCCCCCGGACACGAAATACACCCGGTCCAGATCGCCCGGAGCATGCTGGATCAGCAGATCGGCCAGCTCTTCCGCCGGTTCCGAGGTCATGAAACCGCTATGGGCAAAAGCGATCTGTTCAACTTGCTGCTGAACAGCCTCGATCACCGCGTGGTTGGAATGCCCCAAACAAGACACGGCCGCATCGCCACAATCCAGATAGCGTTTGCCGTCGGCATCAATCAGGTAACACCCGTCACCGCCTGCCGCGATGGGCAACTCGGCCTTGGTGTGGCGCGGAAACACATGGCTCATTCTTGTTCTCCTTTGATCAACGACACGAGTGCTGCAACTGACGCTGCATTGTTCGGCCAAGTTCGCCCTGAGGAGTCCGTCAGGCTGTTTTCAAACCCCACTCGCACATCCCCGCCCTGCAGCGCGGCCTTCAGCAAACACTTGTGTTCCTTTGCCCCAAACGCGCAGAGCATCCACGGACCACCCTCCTGCGGAAACTGATCCAGATCTTCGGGCTCGGATTCCTGCCCTGTCGCATACCGGCCCAAAACAAACAGGCGATCCACCTGCCCGGCCCTCACAACACCTTCAGCCTGTAGTCGTGCCAACAAGGCCGCGTCCTCCGCATGATAGAGGATATGTTGAACGCGCGTCCCCTGATCATGGCACAGACCGTAGACCCGATCTGCCATCTCCGCGACCTCGCGCACAGAGATCGACGCCCATGTGGGGACCACCTGCCGCAAGCACTCGAATTGAGCCTCTGCGTCATAGACCCCCGCGGCTTCGGTCGTGATCTGCACCTCCAGACCGGGCAACTGCTGGCGCAACTCGCCCAGGGCTTCGCGATACAAACCCGCATCCAAAGAGTGCCGCCCCTCCGAATCACGGACATGCAGATGCAGCCCGTCCGCTCCGGCTGCGTGGCAGTCATGCGCGGTTTGAAGGGTTTCCCGCAAGCTCACCGGTAGCTGAGGATGATCCGCATGCCCGCGCCGCGCCCCATTGGGGGCAACAAGGACATATGGCTTTGGGGCGGTGGACGTCATTGAACTCTCCGTTCTGTATGGGTTCGATCTACGCTCATCCAGATCGTTTTCAATTGGAAATTTTCAAAACATATGTTTTCTTTTATCCCATGACCGATGCGCTCAGCCCTCTGATCTCTGCCCTCCGGCAAACAATCGACCAAATGCCGCCGCAACTACAGGCGGCAGCCAAATATGTGATAGACCATCCGGGCGACTTTGGCCTCGACCCGATCCGCACGACCGCGACAAAGATCGGTGTCAGCTCAAACGTTCTTGTCCGCCTCGCCCAACGGATGGGCTTTGATAGCTACAACGGCTTTCGCAAACCTTTTCGACATGCCCTGGTTACAGATGGCGAGACCCGCTTGGATCGGGATTGGTTGAGCGAGGAGCGAACAGACCCTTCATTCGACCCCGCTCAGGCTGAGTTTGCGCGCAATGAAATGAACGTCGTGGCAAGATCCCTACGTTTGATGGCTCCGGAGAAAACAAGCGCCGTGATCCAGTTTATCTTAAACGCTAACCGCTGCTTCATAACAGCAACGCGTGCAAGTTATGCGCTCGCTCACTACTTCCACTATGCAGGCCGCATGGCCCATCCAGGTTTGCAACTGGTCCCGCGTCACATGGGGTCCGCAACCGACGATCTGCTGGATGCGGGGTCAGATGATTGTCTGTTGGCCATAACCGTTCGACCCTATTCGTCCGAGACGATCCGAACCATGCGCTTCGCCGCGGACCGAGGTTTGAAGATCATCCTGATCTCGGACAGCGATATGATTGCACCCGGTATTCGCCCGGACCTGAGCCTGCAGATCAGCACGCGCTCTATGCACCACTTCTCTAGCTTTTCCGGCGCGATGGCCGTTCTGGAATGCCTGCTCAGCCACCTCTTTGCGGCTGGCGGAGAAAACGCCCTGCGCCGCGTGGAAGCCTATGAGAAAACACGCGAAGACACCGGGGCTTATTGGCAACCTGCAAAGCTTCCGAAGGTTAGAAAACCATAGCAAAAGCCCCGGGGTTTTGCCCCGGGGCTTTAGGGTTTGTTGTTTCTGTGTTTACGAGCCGTCTTGGACGGCGCGTTTAGTCATCACTCCCACCAAATGCGCGCGGTAGTCTTTGCTGCCATGCATGTCGGCGATCATGTTCATCGGGTTGACG